>NZ_VJZE01000019.1 GCF_009377205.1 Streptomyces phyllanthi | reverse complement strand
CCCCAGCCGCCGCCACCCTGGCCGCCACCGCCGCCGCCGTAACCGCCCTGGCCACCGCGACCGGAGGTCTTGGTGACCTTGGCCGTGGCGTTGCGCAGGCTCGCGCCGACCTCGTCGACGTCGAGCTCGTAGACCGTGCGCTTGACGCCCTCACGGTCCTCGTAGGACCGCTGCTTCAGCCGGCCCTGCACGATGACGCGCATGCCTCGCTGGAGCGACTCGGCGACGTTCTCCGCCGCCTGGCGCCAGACCGAGCAGGTCAGAAAGAGGCTTTCGCCGTCCTTCCACTCGTTCGTCTGGCGGTCGAAGGTGCGGGGCGTGGACGCGACACGGAACTTCGCGACCGCCGCACCGGAAGGGGTGAAGCGCAGCTCGGGGTCGTCGACAAGATTGCCGACAACCGTGATGACGGTCTCGCCTGCCATGGGGAACCTCTCGGCGGGTTTGCTGCTGGCTGCTTGCTACTCGATTCCCGAGATCAGCTGAGCGGAAGGCTCAGTGGGTCTCGGGGCGAAGGACCTTGGTCCGGAGGACCGACTCGTTCAGGTTCATCTGGCGGTCGAGCTCCTTGACGACCGCGGGCTCAGCCTGCAGGTCGATGACCGAGTAGATCCCCTCGGGCTTCTTCTTGATCTCGTACGCGAGACGACGACGGCCCCAGGTGTCGACCTTCTCCACCTTTCCGTTGCCCTCGCGGACGACGGAGAGGAAGTTCTCGATCAGGGGGGAGACGGCGCGCTCCTCCAGATCGGGGTCGAGGATGACCATCACCTCGTAGTGACGCATGTGGAACCCACCTCCTTTGGACTCAGCGGCCACGGTCGTTCCGTGGCAGGAGGGTTGTGATGCGTACGCAACGGTATCGGCCGCCACTGACAATCGGGGGTCCCGGAGGGGAATCCCGTTCGCGGCCTGGGCAGACACCGGTGCAGACGGTACAGACTACCCGCAGACCCGCTTCCGGTTGAAATTAGGCGGCTCCAGCCGCCAGTCTGTACACATCGGGTGTGTATGGCGCTACGATGCGCCGCCTTCCGCAGGAGGTGCCCCATGGCACAGTCAATGCGACCCAACATCGCCGGCTCCCTGTTCGCCACCGATCACAAGCCCCACCCAGTGCAGGACACCCTGCTCGCCGTGACGCTGGTGCTCGGAGCGGTCTCCTTCGTCACGGCGATGTTCGACCATCTGCACCTGCTCAGTTCCTGGACAGGGCTGGTGGGGATCTTCACCGGCGCGTACGGGCAGTTCATCTCGGAGACGACCCGCCAGCGCTTCGGTCTGATCGTGGGTCTCGGCGCCTCGGCGGTCGGTTTCTTCCTCGGTATGGCACATGGAGGTCTCTTCGGCGGCCTCGTCGGCTGACACGGCAACAGCGGCTGACGGTTCGTCCGCGAGCACTCCGGCCGACGAACCGTCAGCCGACCGAACGCCGCCTTTCGGAACCCCGGCCACATTCCGGTCGGAGCCCGGGTTGCATACGGCCAGACGGCGCGCTCGCAGGGCGCAGTAGGCTTCGGCGCGAGAGCCGGAGCCCCTGTACCCATGGGGACACACCAGCCCGAGGAGCGCCCCGAATGAGCCTGACCCTGAGGACGATCAGCCGAGAGCAGCATCTGGCATACATCCAGAGCCTGCCGGCGGCGAGCCACATGCAGGTTCCGGCATGGGCCGATGTCAAGGCGGAGTGGCGCTCCGAGAACCTCGGGTGGTTCGACGGCAGGACCGGCGAGATGGTCGGCGCAGGCCTCGTCCTGTACCGCCAGCTGCCCAAGATCAAGCGCTATCTCGCCTATCTCCCCGAGGGCCCGGTCATCAACTGGTTCGCGCCGAATCTGGCCGAGTGGCTGGAACCGATGCTCGCCCACCTCAAACAGCAGGGCGCCTTCTCCGTGAAGATGGGCCCGCCGGTGATCATCCGGCGCTGGGATGCCGCGTCCATCAAGAAGGGCATCCAGGACCCGGATGTGAAGCGGCTGCGCGACATCGAGGCCGACTTCATCGAGCCGCGCGCCTTCGAGGTCTCCGACAAGCTGCGCCGCATGGGCTGGCAGCAGGGCGAGGACGGTGGCGCCGGATTCGGCGATGTGCAGCCCCGTTATGTCTTCCAGGTGCCGCTCGCCAACCGGTCCCTGGAAGAGGTCCACAAGAACTTCAACCAACTGTGGCGGCGCAACATCAAGAAGGCCGAGAAGGCAGGCGTCGAGGTCGTCCAGGGCGGCTACCAGGACCTCGAGGAGTGGCAGCGGCTGTACGAGATCACAGCCGTGCGTGACCGCTTCCGGCCCCGCCCGCTGTCGTACTTCCAGCGCATGTGGACGGCCCTCAACACCGAGGACCCCAACCGCATGCGGCTGTACTTCGCCCGTCACAACGGCGTGAACCTTTCGGCGGCGACGATGCTGGTCGTCGGCGGGCACGTCTGGTACTCGTATGGTGCCTCGGACAACATCGGACGTGAGGTCCGGCCCTCGAACGCGATGCAGTGGCGGATGCTCCGCGACGCGTACGCCCTCGGTGCGACTGTCTACGACCTGCGCGGTATCTCCGACTCGCTGGACGAGACGGACCACCTCTTCGGTCTGATCCAGTTCAAGGTGGGAACGGGCGGGCAGGCCGCCGAGTACCTGGGCGAGTGGGACTTTCCGCTCAACAAGCTGCTCCACAAGGCACTCGACATCTACATGTCGCGGCGCTGACCCGGCCCCGTATCGCCCCGCCGGTCCGGCGGATGCACCACAATTTCGTTTCACACCTCTGATACACCGCAGCCACGAGAAAGGTTCCGGGACCGGCCATGGCGCTCACGCTCTACGTCGACACCGCGCGCTGGCGGGCACACCACAAGCACGTGCAGGAGCAGTTCCCGGGACTCGTCCCCGTCTGCAAGGGCAACGGCTACGGCTTCGGCCACGAGCGGCTGGCGGAGGAGGCCACGCGCCTCGGCTCGGACATCCTCGCCGTCGGCACCACCTACGAGGCCGCCCGGATCAAGGACTGGTTCAGCGGCGACCTGCTGGTGCTCACGCCGTTCCGGCGGGGTGAGGAGCCGGTGCCGCTGCCCGACCGGGTCATCCGCTCCGTGTCGTCCGTGGACGGCGTGTACGGCCTTGTGGGCGCCCGTGTGGTCATCGAGGTCATGTCCTCGATGAAGCGGCACGGGGTGAACGAGCAGGACCTGCCCCAGCTCCACGCTGCCATAGAGAACGTCCGCCTGGAGGGATTCGCCCTCCACCTGCCGCTGGACCGCACCGACGGCTCGGACGCCGTCGAGGAGGTCATCGGCTGGATGGACCGCCTGCGCGCGGCCCGCCTGCCGCTGCACACCATGTTCGTGAGCCACCTCAAGGCCGAGGATCTCGTCCGCCTGCAGCAGCAGTTCCCGCAGACCCGTTTCCGCGCCCGCATCGGCACGCGGCTGTGGCTGGGGGACCACGAGGCAACCGAGTACCGCGGGTCCGTCCTGGACGTCACCCGCGTCTCCAAGGGCGACCGCTTCGGCTACCGCCAGCAGAAGGCGGCCTCCGACGGCTTCCTGGTCGTCGTGGCGGGCGGTACGTCGCACGGGGTGGGTCTGGAGGCCCCCAAGGCGCTGCACGGCGTCATGCCGCGCGCCAAGGGCGTCGCCCGTGCCGGCCTGGCGACGGTCAACCGGAACCTCTCCCCATTCGTCTGGGGCGGCAAGCAGCGCTGGTTCGCGGAGCCGCCGCACATGCAGGTGTCGATCCTCTTCGTGCCCGCGGACGCTCCGGAGCCCAAGGTCGGCGAGGAACTCGTGGCCCATCTGCGGCACACCACCACGCAGTTCGACCGGCTCGTCGACCGCTGACCGCCTGACCCCACCGATCGCGCGGAGCGCCCCGAGGCGACCTTCGCCCGCGGTTGCCGCTCCAGACAGAAGGCCGTACACGGAATCGTGTACGGCCTTCTGTCTTCTGCTCCTTGTTCGCTCAGGGCGAACCTTCCACGGGGCCGCGGCTACCCCACTCCACGGGCGGCCCGTCGAGCTGCGCCGCGTGCCGCGCAGGATGACGGGCCGCCCCGCCCAGCACGAAGACGTCCGCCGCGCCGTCCAGCACCCCGCCCGCCGGATCATCGTCACCGGCCCGGCGCACCACGTCCCGCTCCGGCATGTAGACGTCCCGCACGACGACAGCGCACAGGTACAGCGTCCCCAGCAGGTGGGCAGTGATGGCGAGTTGGTAGCCCTCGGGCGGCAGTCCCTTGTGGGCGTCCCCGCTGGTCGTGTACGCCAGATACATCCAGATCCCGAGGAAGTACCCGACCTCGCATGCCTGCCAGATCAGGAAGTCCCTCCAGCGTGGCCGGGCAAGCACGGCGAGGGGAACCAACCAGAGCACGTACTGCGGCGAGTAGACCTTGTTGGTGAGGATGAAGGCCGCGACGATCAGAAAGGCGAGCTGGGCGAAGCGTGGTCGGCGCGGGGCGGTGAACGCGAGCGCGGCGATACCCGCGCAGGCGAGCAGCATCATGATCATCGCGTAGGTGTTGGCCGTGTCCGCAGTGATCTGGATGTTCGTCCGCTGCGTGATGATCAGGAAGATCGAGCCAAAGTCGACTCCGCGCTCACGGCTGAAGCTGTAGAACTTCACCCATCCCTCCGGCGCGAGGAGCATCACCGGCAGGTTCACGGCGAGCCAGGCACCGACGGCGCCGAGCAGCGCCGTACCGAACTCCCGCCACCTGCCGGCCCTCCAGCAAAGGACGAGGAGCGGCCCCAGGAGCAGGAACGGATAGAACTTCGCAGCCGTGGCGAGCCCGATCAGTACACCGAACGCCAGAGGCCGCTTCCGCGACCACATCAGCATCGCGGCGGCCAGCAGGGCGACAGCGAGCAGGTCCCAGTTGATGGTGGCCGTCAACGCGAAGGCGGGCGCGAGGGCGACCAGAAGACCGTCCCAGGGGCGCCGACGCTGCGTGCGTACGGTGCAGACGGCGATGATGGCCGCGCACACCATCAGCATCCCCGCGTTGACCATCCAGTACCACTGCTCCTGGTACTGGATACTGCCGCTGCCCGGGGTGAGCCAGGAAGCGACCTCCATGAACACGCCGGTGAGCACCGGGTACTCGAGGTACTCCATGTCGCCGGAGAGCTTGTCGAAGTACGGCACGAGTCCGTCGGCGAAGCCGCGCCCCTGGTAAAGGTGCGGGATGTCCGAGTAGCACGCGTGTGTGTACTGGGAGCTGGCCCCGAAGAACCAGGCGCCGTCGTAGCAGGGCAGCTTCTGCACCATACCGAGGGCGAACATGCCGATCGCGACCAGCGCGACCACCCGCACCGGGGTCCACCAGGACGTCCCGAGCAGTGCGCGCCGCCCGATGGGCCCACCGATCAGCTCACTGCCGGTCGCGGCGACCTCGTCCTCTTTGGTCGGCCGCACCGGTTCCGGCTCGTCCACGCTCACTCGCGTCGTGTCTGCATGGGGCATGCCGCACATCCTGCCGTACGCGCCTAGGAATCGACCGAGGGCCGCCACACCCGGTCGGGTGGAGCGGCCCTCGTTTCACGTGAAACACCTCACGGCGGGTGTTTCACGTGAAACACCCATGGCGGTGTCCGTCCACTGGCCTATCCGTCCGTTCCTCCAAAGAGGCCTCCACCGTTCCCATTGCCTCTGCTGCTGCCCTCGGTTTCGGTTGGTGTGGCCGTCACACCGCCGTCCGTTCCTCCGGTGTCCGTACCACCCGTGTCGGTGCCACCCGTGTCGGTGTTGCAGGTCGGATCGAAGGGGTTGTTGCAGGGCTTACTCGGCGTGGGCGAGGGCTCGCTCTCCGTCTCGGTCGGAGTCGGGCTGGGCTCGGTGTCCTCGTCGTCGGACTCGGTGACCGTCGGGGTCGGAGTCGGGTCCGGATCGTCGTTGACGATCACACCGATGGGCTCGGGCTCGGGGAAGTCGACGCTCTCCTCACCCTTGAGCGCCTGCTCCATGTAGTCGTGCCAGATCTCCGCCGGGAACGATGCACCGTGGATCGACTGCTGGCCGCCCGTTCCGTACATCTCGAGGAACTGGCGGTTCTTCTGCTTCTCGTCGTCGTCCATGCGGTACATGCCGATCGCCGTCGACAGCTGCGGGGTGTACCCGACGAACCAGGCCGACTTGTTCCCGTCGGTGGTACCGGTCTTGCCGGCCACGTCGCGGCCGGTCAGCTGGGCTGCGGTACCGGTTCCCTCGTCGACCACGGTCTTCAGGACGTCGGTGACGTTGTCGGCGACCTTGGAGGTGAAGGCCTGCTTGGTCTTGGCGACGTCCTGGTGCTGGAAGACGACGCCGGTCTTGTCCTCGACCTCCTTGACCGAGTAGAGATCGCGCTGCTTGCCGCTGGCCGCGAAGGTGGCGTAGGCCCCCGCCATGCGGATCGCACTGGGGTCGGAGATACCGATCGAGAAGGAGGGGAAGCCGGTGCCCGTCAGGCTGTCCTGCAGGAGGCCTGCGTCCACGGCGGACTCCTTCACCTTGTCCAGACCGACGTCCATGCCGAGCTGGACGAACGCGGAGTTCGCCGAGACCCTCATCGCCTCACGCAGGTCGATGTTGTAGTTCGGCGGGGTGCCGTACGACTCGTCCCCGTCGTTGGCCTGCAGCCATTCCTCCCCGTCCTCGTTCTGCCAGACCGTCCCGTCGTAGTTCCTGATCTTCAGATCGTTCTGGCCGCTGAACAGGCTCTTGGGGGAGACGATGGTCCGTTCGTCCTGAGCCTGGACCGGGTCACCGTCCTTGTCCCGCACACCCCACTTCATGGCGGCTGCCAGGACGAACGGCTTGAACGTCGAACCCACCTGCGCACCGGTCTGGTCGGCGTTGTTCGTGAAGTGCTTGGTCGCGTCCGAACCGCCGTAGATGGCCCTGATCGCACCGCTGTCCGGGTCCACCGAGGCCCCGCCGAACTCGACGTGGGTGTCCGTCTTGGGGCGCAGCTTGGGCTTGATGTTCTCCTTGCGGACCTTCTCCACGGCCTTCGAGAGCTGGTCGACCTTCTTCTTGCTGAAGGTGGTGTGGATCTCGTAGCCGCCCTGCCGCAGCTGGCTCTCGGTGATGTCGGTGTTCTTGATGATGTACGCCTTGGCGAGAGCGACGAGGTAGCCGACCTGGCCGCCCAGCGCGGTGTTCGACCGCGGGCTCTCGATCTTGGGGAACGTCGTGTACTTGGCCCGCTCCGCGGCGCTGATGCGCTTGTCCTTGACCATCTCGTCGAGAATCCAGCGCCAGCGCTCCGTGGCCCGCTTGCGGTTCTTCTCCGCAGTGGCGGCCACCGGGTCGATCTCGGGCGCGCCCGCCGGGTCGTAGTACGTGGCGCCCTTGAGCACCGCCGCGAGGAAGGCGCACTCGCTGGCGTTGAGCTTGTCAGCCTCCTTGTTGAAGTACGCGCGCGCGGCGGCCTGGATCCCGTAGGCCTCGCGCCCGAAGTAGGCGGTGTTCAGGTAGCCGGCCATCACCTCCTCCTTGGGCTCCTGAGCGCCCACCTTTATGGAGATGAAGAGTTCCTTGAACTTCCGCGACAGGGTCTGCGACTGGTCGTCCAGCATCGCGTTCTTCACGTACTGCTGGGTGATGGTCGAGCCACCCTGTGTCTCGCCACCCTTGGCCATGTTGAAGAGGGCCCGGGCGATACCCATCGGGTCGATGCCGCTGTCGGTCTCGAACGTCTTGTTCTCGGCCGACATGACCGCGTACCGCATCTCCTTGGGGATCTTCGAGTACGGGATGATCTGACGGTTCGTCTCCCCACCGGTGGAGACCATCTGGCTGCCGTTGTCCCAGTAGTAGACGTTGTTCTGCGCCTGGGCCGTCTTGGCCGGGTCGGGAACGCCCACGAGCGCGTAACCGATCCCCGCCACCGCCACCAGGCTTCCGAAGAACGCGATGAAGAGCCCCGTCACGAGCCGCCACGACGGGACCCAGCGCGCGGCCCCGTACCTCCCGGCCCGCGGGTAGTCGATGATCCGCGTCCTGGAAGGCGGGGCGGCACGGCCCCTGCCGCGTCCGGGACCACGACCCGCGCTGTCGGGAGCCGCTCTGCGGCGGCCGCCCCCTCCGCTCCTCTGGGCCGCACGCCGGGCCTCGGCACGGCCGCCGTATGCGCGTTCCTCACCCCCCGAGCCATAGGTGCCGGAAAGAGACCCGGTGGCGCCTCGCGGTGACGCGCGGCGGCCTGAGGGCGCCGATTGGCCGCGTCGGGCCGCGGCACGTCCGCCTTCCTGCGGCTGCGGCGGTTTGCGACGATGCTCGCTCATCGAACGACTACTCCTCGGGCAGGCGCACCTTTGCGCGCCTGGAAACGGCGGCTGGTTTCCGGTCCCCCCGAAATACGGATGCGGTCGTGTTGGCACTCATCCGTACTGCACCCAGGGCAACGACATGCTCAGCGGTCACTCGCTTCCCGGTGGTGTGCACCGCACAGACTACGCACCGCCAAATCCCTCCGAGCACCTAACTTCACCCCATAACAGGCAACTTGCTTCCCACGATTCGGTGATGAATCGGTGATGTGACCCCGTTCACCATGACTCCTCTTGTCGCATCCGGAGGCGCGTTCTATCGTCGTGATGTATCGAGTCGATACATCAGCGCGGCATAAAGACGTGGCTGCAAGCCCGTGGCAGGGAGGAGGCGACGATGAGCCGGCGTTCCGGAATCCTCGAGTTCGCCGTACTCGGCCTGCTCCGCGAATCCCCGATGCACGGCTATGAGCTGCGCAAACGCCTCAATACGTCACTGGGCGTGTTCCGCGCCTTCAGCTACGGGACGCTCTACCCCTGCCTCAAGACGCTGGTCGCCAACGGCTGGTTGATCGAGGAATCAGGGGGCGCCCAGGAGGACGCCGCCGCCGCTCCGCTCACGGGGCGCCGGGCCAAGATCGTCTACCGGTTGACGGCGGAAGGTAAGGAACACTTCGAGGAGCTGCTTTCGCAGACGGGTCCCGACGCGTACGAGGACGAGCACTTCGCCGCTCGTTTCGCGTTCTTCGGGCAGACCTCCCGTGATGTGCGCATGCGCGTCCTGGAGGGCCGTCGCAGTCGTTTGGAGGAACGACTGGAGAAGATGCGTGCCTCCCTGGCACGCACCCGCGAGCGCCTCGACGACTACACGCTTGAGCTCCAACGCCACGGGATGGAGTCCGTGGAGCGCGAAGTGCGCTGGCTGAACGAGCTCATCGAGAGCGAGCGGGCGGGCCGGGACCTGAAAGGCCCCGCCCACGGAGAACCCGCTCGCGACACCACAGAGGGAGCGCCGGGCGTCCTGCCCCGGCCCGGGGACACCACCCCCGGGCCGGATACGCCCGGCGACACCACCACGTGAGGTCCCTGCCAGGACCTCACTCGTACACACAGGGAGCAACCGGAATGGGTTCGGTTCGCGTAGCCGTCGTCGGCGTGGGCAACTGCGCCGCGTCGCTGGTGCAGGGAGTCGAGTACTACAAGGACGCCGACCCGGCGTCCAGGGTCCCGGGCCTCATGCACGTGCAGTTCGGTGACTACCACGTCCGTGACGTCGAGTTCGTCGCCGCCTTCGATGTGGACGCGAAAAAGGTCGGCCTCGATCTCGCGGACGCCATCGGCGCCTCCGAGAACAACACCATCAAGATCTGCGACGTGCCGCGCACCGGTGTCACCGTTCAGCGCGGCCACACGCTCGACGGCCTCGGCAAGTACTACCGCGAGACCATCGAGGAGTCCGCCGAGGCCCCCGTCGACATCGTCCAGATCCTCAAGGACAAGCAGGTCGACGTCCTCGTCTGCTACCTGCCCGTGGGTTCCGAGGACGCGGCGAAGTTCTACGCCCAGTGCGCCATCGACGCCAAGGTCGCCTTCGTCAACGCCCTCCCGGTCTTCATCGCCGGCACCAAGGAGTGGGCGGACAAATTCACCGAGGCGGGTGTCCCGATCGTCGGCGACGACATCAAGTCCCAGGTCGGCGCGACCATCACGCACCGTGTCATGGCGAAGCTGTTCGAGGACCGCGGCGTCATCCTGGACCGCACGATGCAGCTGAACGTCGGCGGCAACATGGACTTCAAGAACATGCTCGAGCGCGAGCGCCTGGAGTCCAAGAAGATCTCCAAGACACAGGCCGTGACCTCGCAGATCCCCGACCGTGAGCTCGGCGAGAAGAACGTCCACATCGGCCCGTCGGACTATGTGGCCTGGCTCGACGACCGCAAGTGGGCGTACGTCCGTCTGGAGGGCCGTGCCTTCGGCGACGTGCCGCTGAACCTGGAGTACAAGCTCGAGGTGTGGGACTCCCCGAACTCCGCGGGCGTCATCATCGACGCCCTGCGCGCCGCCAAGATCGCCAAGGACCGCGGCATCGGCGGCCCGATCCTCTCCGCGTCGAGCTACTTCATGAAGTCCCCGCCGGTCCAGTACTTCGACGACGAGGCCCGCGAGAACGTCGAGAAGTTCATCAGGGGCGAGGTCGAGCGCTAGGCCCCCAGGCCACGCTCTGCTGTTCGGGTCCCCGGGTCGTCGGCCCGGGGACCTCCTCGTATGTGAGGCTGTGGTCCATGTCCGTCGTGCGTGACCTGCGCGCCCTGCTCCGCTTCCGGAACTTCCGGCACCTGCTCGCCGTACGACTGCTCTCCCAGGGCGCCGACGGCGTCTACCAGGTCGCGCTCGCCACGTACGTCGTCTTCTCCCCGGAGAAGCAGACGTCGGCGGCGGCGATCGCCTCGGCGATGGCCGTCCTGCTCCTCCCGTACTCGCTCGTCGGCCCCTTCGCCGGCGTCCTGCTGGACCGCTGGCGACGCCGCCAGGTCTTCCTGTACGGCGGCCTGCTGCGCGCCCTGCTGGCCGGCGTGACGGCCGTCCTGATGCTGAGCGGCGTGCCTGACTGGCTCTTCTACGTCTCCGCGCTCTGCGTCACCGCGGTCAACCGCTTCGTCCTCGCGGGGCTCTCGGCGGCCCTGCCGCGCGTGGTGGACGAGGACCGGCTGGTGATGGCCAACTCCCTCTCGCCCACGGCCGGAACCCTCGCCGCGACAGCGGGTGGCGGACTCGCCTTCGTCGTACGGCTGGTGGTGTCGGACTCCGATGCCGCGGTGGTTCTCCTGGGCGCGGCCCTCTACCTGTGTTCGGCCCTGGCTTCGCTGCGCATGGCACCGGAACTGCTCGGGCCCGAGCCCGACCTGGTGCAGCCAGGGCTGAAGGCGGCGCTCACCGGAACCGCTCGCGACCTCGTGGCGGGCGTACGGCACCTCGCGGAGCCTCCGCGCCGGGAGGCCGCCTGGGCGCTGGCTTCGATGACGCTGATGCGGTTCTGCTACGGGGCCCTGACAGTCATGGTGCTCATGCTCTGCCGGTACGCCTGGTCGTCCGACACCGATGACGGGCTGGCCCTGCTGGGGCTCGCCGTGGGGATCTCGGGGGCGGGCTTCTTCACAGCGGCGGTGGTGACGCCATGGGCGGTCGGCCGGCTGGGCCCGGGCTGGTGGATTGTCACCTGCGCCGCTGCCGCCGCCGTCCTGGAGTTCGCGCTCGGCCTGCCGTTCACGGAGGTCCCGATGCTGACCGCGGCGTTCGTCCTGGGGCTCGTCACCCAGGGCGCGAAGATCGCCACGGACACGATCGTGCAGTCCGCCGTCGACGACGGCTTCCGTGGCCGGATCTTCTCCGTTTACGACGTGCTGTTCAATGTCGCTTTCGTCGGCGCCGCCGGTGTCGCCGCCCTGATGCTGCCTCCTGACGGTCGCTCCGTTCCACTGGTGATAACAATTGCCGTTATCTACGCAGCGATTGCTACTGCTATGGCCCGTTTTGAACGGCAGTAAGTGTCACATCAATGCCACAGAGCCTTCCTGAAGGACGGAGTTGTCTGTGGAGGCCGGTAGCTTACGGGGGTCTTACTTCGCGCCATGCGCAACCCACATCCGAGGGGGACCCCAAAGTGACCACTCCGCCGCCCCAGGGCCAGAACCCGTTCGCTTCGCAGCCCGATCAGCCGGGGGCTCCCCAGCAGGGCGCCTCCTTCGGGGCTCCGGTCCCGCCGCCCGCGCCGGCGAAGCGGTTCAGCAAGACGCTTCTGCGCATCGGCGGCTTCATCGTCATCGCGATAGTCATCGCCCTTGGCAAGTGGTACCTGGGTCAGAGCGACGCCGAGACCACCTCTGTGGGTAGCTGCATGCACAACGAGGGCTCGCAGTCCTCGCCGGACCTTCAGACGGTCGACTGCTCCTCCAGCGACGCCGAGTACAAGGTCGTCGAGAAGTTCGACAACACCAGCGACAGCAGCAAGTGCGAGGCGGTCAAGGAAGCCGAGATCTCGTACTACCAGGTGGGCGACAACCACGACGTGGTGCTCTGCCTGAAGTCCGTGTGAGGCGGACCCCAGAACACGACGAGGGGCGGTGTTTCACGTGAAACACCGCCCCTCGTCGTGTGCGGGACCGGTTCCTCGGGTTCATGTTTCACGTGAAACATGAACCCGTTTCACAGCACAGCCCCGCTCAACCGCAGACTCAGCCCTGCTCGGCACCCCACTCCTTGAGCGCCGCCACAGCAGCGTCGTACTCCATCGGGCCGTTCTCCAGCCGCAACTCCAGCAGGTACTTGTACGCCCGGCCGACAACCGGACCGGGTCCCACGCCCAGGATCTCCATGATCTGATTGCCGTCGAGGTCCGGACGGATGGCGTCCAGCTCCTCCTGCTCCTGGAGTTGAGCGATCCGCTCCTCCAGACCGTCGTACGCGCGGGACAGGGCGTTCGCCTTGCGCTTGTTCCGCGTGGTGCAGTCGGAACGGGTCAGCTTGTGGAGCCGGTCGAGAAGAGGCCCCGCGTCGCGTACATACCGACGGACGGCCGAGTCCGTCCACTCGCCGGTGCCGTACCCGTGGAATCGCAGATGGAGTTCCACCAGGCGCGAGACGTCCTTGACGAGGTCATTGGAGTACTTGAGCGCGATCATCCGCTTCTTGGTCATCTTGGCACCCACCACCTCGTGGTGATGGAAGGAGACCCGGCCGTCCTTCTCGAAGCGACGCGTCTTCGGCTTACCGATGTCGTGCAGCAGCGCGGCAAGCCGGAGAGTGAGGTCGGGACCGGCCTCCTCCAGCTCCATCGCCTGCTCCAGGACGATCAGAGTGTGGTCGTAGACGTCCTTGTGTCGATGGTGCTCGTCGCGCTCCAGCCGCAGAGCCGGAAGCTCGGGCAGCACATGGGCCGCGAGCCCCGTGTCGACCAGCAGCGTCAGGCCCTTGCGCGGGTACGCGGAGAGGATCAACTTGTTCAGCTCGTCCCGGACCCGCTCGGCCGAGACGATCTCGATCCGCCCGGCCATCTCGGTCATCGCCGAGACGACGTCCGGGGCCACCTCGAAGTCCAGTTGCGCGGCGAACCGCGCGGCCCGCATCATCCGCAGAGGATCGTCGGAGAAGGACTCCTCCGGAGTGCCGGGCGTGCGCAGCACACGTTCCGCGAGATCCTGCAGGCCTCCGTGGGGATCGATGAACTCCTTGTCGGGGAGCGCCACGGCCATCGCGTTCACCGTGAAGTCACGCCGTACGAGGTCCTCTTCTATGGAGTCACCGTATGAAACCTCCGGCTTGCGCGAGGTCCGGCCGTACGCCTCCGACCGGTAGGTGGTGACCTCGATCTGGAAGCGCTGAACAGCATCTCCCACACGGGCGTCCTTCTGCGCTCCCACGGTGCCGAAGGCGATGCCGACCTCCCACACCGCGTCGGCCCAAGGGCGCACGATCTTCAGCACGTCTTCGGGACGGGCATCCGTCGTGAAGTCCAGGTCGTTGCCGAGCCGGCCGAGGAGCGCGTCCCGAACCGATCCGCCGACGAGGGCGAGCGAGAACCCGGCCTCCCGGAAACGGCGGGCAAGATCGTCGGCGACAGGGGACACCCGCAGCAGTTCACTCACCGCGCGGCGCTGCACCTGACTCAGGGCACTGGGATTGTCTTCGTGGGCGTTCGGCACAACAGAAAAGGGTACGTGCCCCCGGCCACCGCGAGCGCCTCCATTGAACGTGCACAGACGTTGCGCGTGGGTGCTCCGCTCAATACGTGTACATACGGGACACGCCGCCCCTGTCCGCCGATCTTGCGGGACGGACCGCGGCACTTCCCCTCGGCGCGCATCGTTACCATGCCTGGACGCACATTCCGACGACCACTGACACGACGAGGGACGGGCGAGCGCGTGGCCGAGGCGGCAGACAACCAGGGGAGAAGCTCCTCACCTGCCCGCCGGTGGCTCCGGCGTACCGGAGCGCTGTTCGCCGGGGCGCCCCTGCTCGCCGGTCTGCTCCAGCTGTCCGCCGCCCCGGACGCGCACTCGGTCGGCAAGTCTTCCGTTGCCAAGGCCACCGGGTCGAACACGGTCGACATCTCCTTGAGCTCGCTCACCCCGAGCGTTCCCACCGACGACGACACGCTCACCGTCTCCGGCACGGTCAGGAACAACGGCAAGCAGACGGTCAAGAGCGCCCATGTGGGCCTCCGCGTGGGCGAGGCCCTGCCCAGCCGCACGGCCCTCGACGACGCCACCAAGCGCACCGGCTTCGACTCGTACGCCGATGGGAGCGAGATCGGCGGGAAGTACGTCGAGGAGTTCTCCGAGCTCGTCCCGGGCATCGCCCAGTCCTTCAGCATCTCGGTGCCCGTCAAGAAACTGGATCTCGGCGCCGACGGTGTCTACCAGCTCGGAGTCTCGCTCTCGGGCCGGACCGCGGCCGCACCGTACGACCAGGTGCTCGGCATCCAGCGGACCTTCCTGCCCTGGCAGCCGGACATGGCGGACACCAGGACGAAGACGACATACCTATGGCCCTTGATCTCCACCGCCCATCTCACGGCGGAGACAGGTGCCGGCGAGCAGCAGCCGCCGGTATTCCAGGACGAGGAGCTGGCCGAGGAGATCTCCCCGGGTGGCCGACTGGACCAGATGCTGAGCCTGGGCAAGGAACTCAACATCACCTGGGTGATCGACCCGGATCTGCTGGCCTCCGTCGATGCGATGACGCGCAGCTACCAGGTCAAGACCGAAAGTGACACCGCAGGGGAAAGCGACACAACCCCGGGCAAGAACCAGGCGGTCGCCAAACGGTGGCTCGCCCAGCTGGAGGAGGCCGTCCAGGGCGAGGAGGTCGTCGCTCTGCCCTTCGCCGACCCCGACCTGGCCTCCCTGGCACACACCGGCAAGAACGTCACCGGCTCCCTGAGCCACCTCCAGGACGCCACCGATGTGGCCGCCATCACCGTCGAGACGGTGCTCCACGTGGAACCGGAAACGGACTTCTCCTGGCCCGTGAACGGCGCCGTCGACCCGTCGATCATCAAGATCGCCACCTCGGCGGGCGCCGACAAGGTGATCGCTCGTAGCGACAGCCTGAAGGAGACCGGGAGCCTGGCGTACACACCTAACGCGGCCCGCCCCATCGGCGGCGGCACCACGGCGGTCGTCGCGGACGCACGGCTGTCGACGGCGTTCCAGGGCGACATGACACAGGCCGACAACTCGACCCTCGCCGTGCAGAAGTTCCTCGGCCAGAGCCTGATGACCCAGCTCCAGGACGCGGACAGGCAGCGCAGCATCGTGATTGCCCCGCAGCGCATGCCCTCCCCGAGCCAGGCCCAGACCATGGCGCAGGCGCTGACCGCTCTCCAGGGCGGGAACTGGTCCCAGTTCCAGAAGCTCTCCGCGGCCGCCGACGCCAAGCCCGACCCGGGTGCCACCACCAAGGTCCCCGGCGCTTCCGCGTACCCCTCCTCGCTGCGCAAGCAGGAGCTGCCGAGGTCGGCCTTCGAGGAAACCCAGTACACGCAGAGCGTCCTCGACCGCTTCAAGGTGATCCTCAGCGACCAGTCCCGCGTCGTCACGCCTTTCGGGCGCGCCATGAACCGCGAGATGTCCGCCTCCTGGCGTGGACGGGCCGCCGAGGCCAAGACCTACCGCGACAGCGTTCAGTCGTACCTGGACACCCTCACCGACCAGGTCAGGCTGATCGAAAAGTCCGAGACGAAGCTCTCGGGCCGCAGCGCCACGATCCCCGTGACGGTACAGAACAACCTCGTACAGGACGTCGACAAGCTGGTGCTGCGCCTCACATCGATGCAGCCCACGCGTCTGGAGATCGATGGTGAGGACTACGCGGAGCAGACCATCACGGTCTCGGGCGGGCACAGCCAGTCGGTGAAGTTCGACACCAACGCCCACGCCAACGGCGAGGTCAAGGTGGTCGCCCAGCTCTACACGGAGGACGGCCAGAAGTACGGTGACCCCGTCAGGTTCGACGTGAACGTCACCGAACTCACCCCAACGGTGATGCTGGTGATCGCCGGCGGCGTCCTGCTGCTCGTGCTCGCCGGGTTCCGGATGTACACGCAGCGCAAGCGCGCTGCGGCCCGGCAGGCCGAGGAGGAGGCCACCGCCGAAGAGGCGAGCGACGCCGACGTTCCCCTGGCACACGAGTCCGGGGAGGAGTCCCCCGGACGGTCCGGGGCAGATGAGCCGGAGCACCCGAGTGACCCGGCACCGGACACCGCACGGGAAAGCACCGACCCGTCCGGCACGGGTGAGAGAGTGGACCGTTGAGCGATGTCGTGGCCCCGTGGGCCAGGGGACGATGAGGTGGGGTAACGATGAACGCGCCGTACGACGGTGACCGCGGGCAGGGGGCGGCCGACTCGGGCCGCCCCCAGCACCCGCAGCCGGGTCCGGGCCAGGTTCCGCCTCAGCCCCACACAGACATGTACCTCCAGGATGCCCAGGGACAGGATGCTTTCGGCCAGGATCCCTACCGGGCGCAGGACCTGTCGGCTCAGGACCCGGTCACCGAGGCGCTCTACGACCGCGCCGCTCATCCCCCACCGCCTCCGGGCACGTACCAGCCGCAGCAGCCGCTCTACGCCCAGCCGCCCGCCTCCCCGTACGCTCCCGACCCTCGCGTATGGGCGCAGACACCGCCGCCCGAGCCGGAGGGGCCGACGCGGCATCTCCCCTACGGCGACAACCCCCGTACGACGCAGTTCGTGGGCGTGGACGACCTGGTCTCCGAGGCCGGTGAGCAGCGTCACGAGCCGGACGCCTTCGCCCACCTCTTCCGCGACCAGCAGCAGGGCGGCGGACACGCGGCCATGGAACAGGCGTCCGTACCGGGTCCGGCCCAGCCTCCGATGCCCGGCCAGGACTCCGAACCGCCACGATCTGCCGCAGCACCCGCTCCCGCCCCTCCGGCGAAGAAGAGCGGCCGCGCCTCGGGCCTGCTGAAGTCCAGCGCCGTGATGGCGGCCGGCACCATGGTGTCGCGCCTCACAGGGTTCATCCGCTCGGCGATGATCGTTTCCGCGCTCGGCCTGAACCTCCTGGGCGAGTCCTTCCAGGTGGCGTACCAGCTGCCGACGATGATCTACATCTTGACCGTCGGCGGCGGGCTCAACTCCGTCTTCGTGCCTCAGCTCGTGCGGGCCATGAAGGAGGACGACGACGGCGGAGAGGCCTATGCCAACCGGCTGCTGACTCTGGTCATGGTGGCTCTTGGCGGGCTCACCGTGGCGGCTTGGTTCGCCGCACCACTCCTGGTCCGTGCGCTGTCGAACCCTCTCGCCACCAATGCCTCGGCCAACGAGGTCGCCGTCACCTTCACCCGGTACTTCCTGCCGTCGATCTTCTTCATGGGCATCCACGTGGTGATGGGGCAGATCCTCAACGCCCGCGGCAGGTTCGGCGCCATGATGTGGACCCCGGTCCTGAACAACATCGTCATCATCGTGACTCTCGGGGCGTTCCTCTGGGTGTACGGCAGCGCGGCCAACTCGCACATGAAAGTCGAGAACATCCCGCCGGAGGGGCTTCGGCTCCTCGGTGTCGGTGTCCTCCTCGGCCTCGTCGTCCAGGCCCTCGCGATGATCCCGTATCTGCGGGAGACCGGATTCAAACTGCGCCTGCGTTTCGACTGGAAGGGCCACGGCCTGGGCAAGGCCGCGATGCTGGCCAAGTGGACGATCCTGTTCGTCCTCGCCAACCAGGCGGGTGCCCTCGTCGTCACCCAGCTCGCCACCGCCTCCGTCGCGGACACGAACATCGCAGGCACCGGTTTCAGCGCCTACGCCAACGCCCAGCTCATCTGGGGCCTGCCGCAGGCGATCATCACGGTCTCCCTGATGGCCGCCCTGCTGCCACGGATCTCTCGCTCGGCCGCCGAGGACGACGCGGGCGCCGTCCGCGATGACATCTCCCAGGGCCTGCGTACGACGGCCGTCGCGATCGTGCCGATCGCCTTCGGCTTCGTCTCACTCGGCATCCCGATGTGCACCCTGATCTTCGGCTCCTCCGGCACCAGCGCGGCCACGAACATGGGCTTCATGCTGATGGCGTTCGGCCTCGGTCTGATCCCGTACTCCGTGCAGTACGTGGTGCTTCGCGCCTTCTACGCGTACGAGGACACCCGGACTCCCTTCTACAACACGGTCATTGTGGCCGTCGTCAACGCCGCGGCATCCGGGCTCTGCTACTTCGTGCTGCCGGCCCGGTGGGCCGTCGTCGGTATGGCCGCCTCGTACGGGCTGGCGTACGTGATCGGTGTCGGCATTGCCTGGCGGCGGCTGCGCAAGCGGCTGGGCGGTGACCTGGACGGATCCAGGGTGCTGCGGACTTACGCGCGGCTGAGCATCGCCTCGCTGCCCGCGGCCATGCTGAGCGGTGCGGCCTGCTTCGGGATCAGCCGCAGTCTGGGACAGGGCGTCGGCGGCTCTATGCTCGCGCTTGTGGGTGGCGGAATCGTTCTTCTTGGTGTCTTCTACGTCGCGGCGCGGCGGATGCGCATCGAGGAGCTCAACTCAATGGTCGGCATGGTCCGTGGGCGCCTCGGGCGCTGAGGCGGGGTACGCGCACAACCATCGTCCGCCGCCGTGTGTCGCTCATAGCGGCGGACTGTGGGCACAATTGGCTTTGGCGTCGGACAGCGCGTAATGGATGGGGAGGCAGGAACGACGGTGGCGGAACGGAGCACGGCTGCCGTCGACGTGGCAGACAACAGCGGTGACGAGCCGCTGACCGCACAGGCGGACCAGTCCACGGCCGACGGGGTGGCCCAGAACCGGGAGCGGGACACGGACAGCTCGGCGAGTGAAGAGGCACAGGGGAGCGGCGGAACCGAGGCCGGAAAGGCCACGCCGCCCGAACTGCACAGCGGCCACAAGCTCGCCAGACGCTATCGCCTTGAAGAGTGCGTCACCCGTCTGGACGGGTTCAGCAGTTGGCGTGCGGTGGATGAGAAACTCCGCCGCGCCGTCGGCGTGCACATCCTGCCGGCCGACCACGCACGGGCCCGCTCCGTGCTGGCCGCGGCCCGCTCCTCGGCGTTGCTGGGCGATCCCCGCTTCGTCCAGGTCCTGGATGCGGTCGAGGAGAACGACCTCGTCTACGTGGTGCACGAGTGGCTCCCGGACGCCACGGAACTGACGGCGCTGCTCGCCTCAGGCCCGCTGGAGCCCCACGACGCCTATCAGATGGTCACCCAGATCTCTCACGCCATGGCCGCGGCGCATCGTGAGGGTCTGTCCCATCTGCGGCTCAACCCCGCCGCCGTGCTCCGCTCCAGCTCCGGTCAGTGGCGCATCCGCGGGCTTGCCGTGAACGCCGCGCTGCGCGGGATCAGCTCCGAGACCCCCCAGCGCACCGACACGGAAGCGATCGGCGCCCTCCTGTACGCCGCTCTCACCCAGCGCTGGCCGTACGAGGACGACGCATACGGTCTCTCCGGGCTGCCCAAGGACGTCGGGCTCATCGCCCCCGACCAGGTGCGGGCAGGCGTTCACCGCGGTCTGTCGGAGCTCGCCATGCGCGCGCTGGTCAACGACGGCGCGACCGCCTCCCGTCACGAGTCTCCGTGCACCACGCCGGAGGAACTGGTCAAGGCGATCGGTGACATGCCACGCATCCGCCCGCCGGAGCCCGCGTTCACCGCGCCGCCCGAGTACCAGCGCACGACGTACCAACAGGGGACCTACGGCCGTCAGACGCCCCACCCCGGCGCCACCCAGCCGATCCCGACGCCCCCGCCCCCCTTGCAGAGTCGTACCGGCAAAGCCCTCAAGTGGGCCGTGTCGGCGCTTCTCATCGCCGCTCTGGGTCTCGGTAGCTGGCAGCTCGCGGACGCCCTCATGGACCAGGGCGGCAATTCGTCCGGCGACACGGACAAGACCCAGACGACGGACGAGAACGACAAGAAGGCTCCCGAGACCAAGCCGGTCAAGACCATAGCGATCAAGGACGCCGAGGAGTACGTGATCGAGGGCTCCGCCCAGGCGGCGGAGGACGCGGACAACACGTACGACGGCAGGGCCTCCACGTTCTGGCGCACCAAGAGCTACGCGGACGGCCCTCGACTCGCGCCGTACAAGCCCGGTGTGGGCATCGTCTACGACCTCGGCTCGGCCAAGGACGTCTCGACGGCGTCGATAGGGCTCCGCTATGGCGGCGACCACACCACCGTCCATCTCTACGCCGCCGATTCGCTGACCCCCTCGACATCCGTGGACGGGATGAAGAAGATCGGATCCAACACGACGAGCGGCACCACCATCGGCGTGAAGGCGTCGAAGTCGGTGAAGACTCGGTACGTGCTCCTGTGGATCACGGATGTACCCTTCGCCCCCAGGGACGACTACAGCGGTCAGGGCTACAAGCAGGCCATCACCGATGTGACGTTCAAGGGCTGACGGCTCGACCCAGGGGAGGGGGTCCGATGGCAGACGACGCCGCACACGGCATGGCGAGCGATCAGGATCTCCTCGCGCGCCATGTCGAGGGTGATCCCGACGCCTTCGGAGAGCTCGTGCGGCGGCACCGCGACCGGCTGTGGGCCGTTGCTCTGCGCACCCTGGGGGACCGCGAGGAGGCAGCCGACGCGGTCCAGGACGCCCTCGTCTCCGCCTATCGGGCCGCCCATACCTTCCGGGGCCAGTCGGCCGTCACGACGTGGCTGCACCGCATCACGGTGAACGCCTGCCTCGACCGCGCCCGCAAAGCCGCTTCCCGGAAGACCTCACCTGTCGACGACACCGAGCGCTTGGAGCAGCTCCTGGAGCCGCACGAGTCGGCGTCGGCTCCGGCGGAGCGCAACGACCTGCACCGCCAGCTCCTGGAAGCGCTCGGAACCCTGCCCGCCGACCAGCGCGCCGCACTCGTCCTGGTGGACATGCAGGGCTACCCGGTGGCAGAGGCGGCCAGGATCCTCGACGTGCCCACCGGCACCGTGAAAAGCCGCTGTGCCCGTGGCCGGGCCAGACTTCTTCCTCTCCTCACCCATCTCCGTACGGACGGCGGAGACAGGGGCGGCAAGAAGTCGGCGGGGAGAAGGAACCGGACGGGAGGGACATCCGTCCCACCCGCAGCAGGACCACATGATGCGGGGCCAAGCGATTCAGCAGCTGTGAAGGGCGGAGGTGGGCGAGCGTGACATCCACGACCGACACGGCCGAGCACCCGGAGGTCACGGAACTCTCCGACCTCACCGAAGGTCTGCTCCCCCCCTCTCGTATGTCGGACCTGCGACAGCACCTGGACGAGTGCCCCCTCTGCGCCGACGTGTACGCCTCCCTGGAGGAGATCCGCGGCATGCTCGGCACCCTGCCGGACGCACCGCGTATGCCCGCCGACATCGCCGGCCGCATCGACGCAGCCCTGGCCGCCGAAGCTCTGCTGGACGCCACGGCACCCGCCCCCGAGGCCACGACGACTCCTACATCGGTCAGGGCCTCGCGCCGGGAGAGCGATGAGGACAGCGGCGTGCATGTTTCACGTGAAACATCGACCGCGGCGGACAGGCCCGCAGGCCACTCCCGCGCCTCCACGGGCCCCGGTCGTCCGGACCGCAAGCGCCGCGCTCGTCGGAGGACAATCGTCGTGGGCGCGGTCTTCACTGCAGCCACCTTGGGGTTCGGAAGTCTGCTCGTGCAGTCGATGGGGACGAACTCCGCTGACACCCCAGCGGAGACATACAGCCAGGACGTGTCCACGAGCACATTCTCCGGGGACACGCTGAAGAACCAGGTGGCGGATCTCCTCGCCGGAACCAACCGCGAGGGCAGCACTTCTGGCGACAGGGACACCTGGGGCACCGCCACCAAACCACCGGGCTCCACCAACGAGCCGAATCACAACATCTATGGCGTGGTCGACGTGCCCCCCTGTATCGCTCAGGGCATCGGCCGCAGCGAGGCCCCGCTGGCATACAGAAAGGGCGAGTACGAGGAGGCTCCCGCCTATCTTGTGGTGCTGCCCGACACCGACGACACCAGCCGCGTCACCGCGTACGTCGTCGACGCCACCTGTGTGACCAAGAAATCGGCGTCCCCGGGTGACGTCCTGGTGAAGCACTCCTTCCCCCGCTCCTAGCCATAACAGCAAGCGCCAGTCGCTGAGCTTGGCTTTCGGTCACCTGCCAACCCATGGCTTCCCTGTGCGGTGCCACGACACCGTGTGCCCGGACACACCGGGAATGCACGCCCCGTAGGATCCGTTGGGTGGGGTGAGAGTTGTGAGAGAAGCTCCCACCGGCAGCAGTACGCAGCAGTCCCCAGAGACAAGGAATCAAGCCGTGAGCGACGTCCGTAACGTGATCATCATCGGCTCTGGGCCCGCCGGCTACACGGCGGCGCTCTATACCGCACGCGCGTCGCTCAAGCCGCTGGTGTTCGAGGGTGCTGTCACCGCGGGTGGCGCACTGATGAACACCACCGACGTGGAGAACTTCCCCGGCTTCCGGGACGGCATCATGGGCCCCGAGCTCATGGACAACATGCGTGCCCAGGCCGAGCGCTTCGGTGCCGAGCTCGTTCCCGACGACGTCGTTGCCGTCGACCTCAGCGGTGAGATCAAGACCGTCACAGACACCGTGGGCACGGTCCACCGGGCCAAGGCGGTCATCGTCACCACTGGCTCGCAGCACCGCAAGCTGGGGCTGCCCAATGAGGACGCTCTCTCCGGTCGAGGCGTCTCCTGGTGCGCCACGTGTGACGGGTTCTTCTTCAGGGACCAGGACATCGCCGTGATCGGCGGCGGCGACACGGCCATGGAGGAAGCCACCTTCCTCTCCCGGTTCGCCAAGTCCGTGACGGTCGTCCACCGCCGGGACACCCTGCGTGCCTCCAAGGCCATGCAGGAGCGCGCCTTCGCCGACCCGAAGATCAAGTTCGTCTGGGACAGCGAGGTCGCCGAGATCAAGGGCGACCAGAAGCTGGCTGGTCTGACACTGCGCAACCTGAAGACGGGCGAGACGTCCGAGCTGCCGGTGACGGGTCTCTTCATCGCGATCGGTCATGACCCGCGCACTGAGCTCTTCAAGGGTCAGCTCGACCTGGACGAGGAGGGCTACCTGAAGGTGGAGGCGCCCTCGACCCGGACGAGCCTGACCGGTGTCTTCGGCGCGGGCGATGTCGTCGACCACACCTACCGTCAGGCGATCACTGCGGCCGGTACCGGCTGCTCCGCCGCTCTCGACGCCGAGCGCTTCCTCGCCGCCCTCGCGGACGGCGAGCAGACCGCTGAGCCCGAGAAGACCACCGTCTGATCCCCCATCCGCCCCACCGCACAACCAGTAAGGAGCCCTTCCGTGGCCGGCACCCTGAAGAACGTGACCGACGACTCCTTCGAGCAGGACGTCCTCAAGAGTGACAAGCCCGTCCTGGTGGACTTCTGGGCCGCCTGGTGCGGTCCCTGCCGCCAGATCGCACCGTCGCTTGAGGCGATCGCCGCCGAGTACGGCGACAAGATCGAGGTCGTCAAGCTCAACATCGACGAGAACCCGGGTACGGCCGCCAAGTACGGCGTCATGTCCATCCCGACCCTGAACGTGTATCAGGATGGCGAGGTCGCCAAGACCATCGTTGGTGCGAAGCCGAAGGCCGCGATCGTGCGCGACCTCGAGGACTTCATCGCTGACCCGGCTAAGTAGTCAGCACGCCGTTTCACGCCAGCGGCGATGTTTCACGTGAAACACGATTGGGCCAGCCCATGAGGGCTGGCCCAATCGTGTGAGGTACCGCAGACATGATCACAGCGGCCGCAGAGCAGGCTCCTTCTGTACGGCGCCCAGGAGACGGTCCAGCGCCAGTTCGACGTCCTCTTTCCAGGAGAGCGTCGTCCTGAGTTCCAACCTCAGCCGAGGGTGAGCAGGGTGAGGGCGAACTGTCTTGAAGCCCACCGCCGTCAGATGGTCAGCCGGGAGAACGCACGCCGGCTCCTTCCAACGGGCGTTGCCAAAGGCCTCAATGGCCTTGAAGCCCCGTCGCAGCAGATCCTTGGCCACCGTCTGGACCATCACACGGCCCAGGCCCTGCCCCTGATAACCCGGCACGATAAAGGCAGTCATCAGCTGGACGGCATCGGGAGACACCGGGCTGGTAGGGAACGCCGTCGAGCGCGGGACATAGGCGGGCGGCGCGTAGAGCACGAACCCCACCGGCATCTCGTCCACGTAGACAACACGGCCGCAGGATCCCCAGTCCAGCAGGACGGCGGAGATCCACGCCTCCTTCTCCAGTGCAGGCGTGCCCGCAGTTACCGCGGCCTCACCGCTGACTGGGTCCAACTCCCAGAAGACACACGAGCGACAGCGCTTGGGAAGGTCCTTAAGGTTGTCCAGCGTGAGCGGTACAAGCCGACGCCCCATGAAGGCTGTTCCTCGCTTCCTTCGCCCGCAGCGTCACGGGCGGCTGTCAGGGCGCTCCGCTCTCTGAGAAGGCTGCCGACAAAACCGCCGACCACCCCTAGTCCCAGGCCCGCGGTCACCAGTCCGGAACGGCTCATGGTTCGCATGGCCCCCGCCTCCCCAATCAAGGTGCCGCCAGGTAGATGCGCCATATCCGAACGCATCGTATCCACGATGCGATTCCATCGATACCGACTGAAAGCAAAGAGCGGGCCGTGTTCCGGTACACACCGGACACGGCCCGCTCTGCTGCTCGTTAGGCCCAGATTCGTCCCCACAGCACGAAGGCGCTCAGGACTCAGTCTCGTCGGACTTGTCTTCCAAGAGGCTCTTCTGAAGGACTGATCCCTCACCGGGAGCGAGAGTTCCGAGGATACGCTCAAGATCCTCTATTGAGGCGAACTCAACGGTGATCTTGCCCTTCTTCTGCCCCAGGTCGACCTTCACCCGTGTCTCGAAGCGATCCGAGAGCCGGGTCGCAAGGTCGCCCAGCGCTGGAGACACCAGACTGCCCGCGCGCGGTCCCTTGGATCGCTGGGTGCTCTTGGGCCGCGAGCCCATGAGGGTGACAATCTCTTCGACCGCCCTCACCGACAGCCCCTCGGCAACAATCCGATGAGCCAGCCGGTCCTGCTCCTCCGAGTCCTCCACGGAAAGCAGCGCTCGGGCATGCCCCGCTGAGAGGACACCGGCAGCCACACGGCGCTGCACCGAGGGCGAGAGCTTCAGCAGACGCAGGGTGTTGGAGACTTGCGGGCGTGACCTGCCGATCCGATCGGCGAGCTGATCGTGCGTGCAGTTGAAGTCCTTGAGCAGCTGGTCGTAGGCGGCCGCCTCTTCCAGCGGATTCAGCTGAGCTCGGTGCAGGTTCTCGAGGAGTGCGTCCAGGAGGAGCTTCTCATCCTCTGTGGCCCGCACGATCGCCGGGATCTTTTCCAGACCCGCCTCGCGGCAGGCACGCCAACGCCGCTCACCCATGATGAGCTCGTAGCGGCCCGGACCCAGCTGCCGTACAACGACAGGCTGGAGGAGACCGACCTCCTGGATGGAGGTGACGAGCTCAGCAAGAAGATCGTCGTCGAAGATCTCCCGGGGTTGGCGCGGGTTCGGCGTGATGGAGTCCAACGGCAACTCGGCGAAGTGGGCGCCGAGGGGTGCCGAAGGCATCTCCACAGCACCGTTCGGCGAAGGCTCCTCTGTTTCACGTGAAACATGTGGCAGCGTCGCCACCTTCGCCGCGGCCACTCCCCGGTCCGTCGTCAGGAGGGGCGCGGCCGCGGGTGATGCCGGCCCTCCACCCCCCGTGGGCGGTGCCGCCTGCTCCCCGGTCGGAGCTGCTGGGATCAGTGCGCCGAGACCACGGCCCAACCCCCTCCGTCGCTCGCTCACTGGATCCCCTCCACCAAACTCTGATTGCTCTGTGCGCCGATGTGGGCGTGCGTCGGGTCGTACCCCACACCGACACCCTTCAGCGCGATTTCTCGTGCCGCCTCCAGATAGGAGAGGGCACCGCTCGAACCTGGATCGTAAGTCAGCACCGTCTGCCCGTAACTCGGCGCCTCGGAGATTCGGACCGAGCGCGGAATACTTGTCCGCAGTACCTCATCGCCGAAGTGAGTGCGCACCTCCTCGGCGACCTGGGAGGCAAGGCGTGTCCTGCCGTCGTACATGGTGAGCAGGATGGTCGACACATGCAAGGCAGGATTGAGGTGCCCCCGCACCAGATCGACATTGCGGAGCAACTGTCCGAGGCCTTCCAGTGCGTAGTACTCGCACTGGATCGGGATGAGCACCTCCTGGCCGGCGACCAACGCGTTGACCGTCAGCAAGCCGAGTGAGGGCGGGCAGTCGATCAGGATGTAGTCGAGAGGCTGCTCATACGCCTGAATCGCTCGCTGCAGTCGGCTTTCCCGTGCCACCAAGGACACCAGCTCGATCTCCGCGCCGGCGAGATCGATCGTGGCGGGAGCGCAGAAGAGCCCCTCGACATCGGGGACAGGCTGGACAACTTCAGCAAGCGGCTTACTCTCTACCAACACGTCGTAGATCGAGGGGACTTCGGCGTGATGGTCGATCCCCAGAGCGGTGGAGGCATTACCCTGCGGATCGAGGTCGATCACCAGGACCCGACCACCATGCAGCGCCAGCGAAGCAGCGAGGTTGACCGTCGTCGTGGTCTTCCCCACGCCACCCTTCTGGTTGGCGACCACCATGACACGGGTCTGCTCGGGCCGTGGCAGGCCCTCACCGGCGCGGCCTAGAGCCTCCACCGCCAGTTGGGCAGCACGACCGATGGGAGTGTCGTCCATCGGAGGCGGTGTTTCACGTGAAACATCCTCCCCCATCGACTCGGTACGGGGACCGGGGACCGGATCGGTCATCGGTCCCGCGATGTTGGCGTCGGACCGCAAGGATTCACTCTCCTCGACTTCAGGCTCGCAATGAACAGAGCCTCCCATGTCTTCGGGGTCGCGAACCAGTGAGGCCTGGTGTTCTGTGGAGAAATCCACCTCTGTGGACAACTCCGATACCTCTCGGAGTGAACCGAGAGGCTTACGGTCGCGGGGTTCGGCAGCAGCGCGACCACGACTGATAATGCCGTGCAGGAGTGAGCGACGTTTCACGTGAAACACGATGCACAGCGCTGGCAACCGGGATGCCGCGACACTCCGGCCTGCGGAGGTTGGCCTGCTTGTGTGGAGTACGTCTCGTCGTCAGGACGGATCAACGACGCCGACCCCGCCCCACCTCACGGGCGCCGCCTCACCTGACAGCTCCGTCTCACCTAACGGCGCCGACGAGCCCGCCCTGTTCGAGCCGCCTTGGCGCGCTTGGCAGCGAACCTCACACCGCCAGGGCTCTCCCCGACCTCGACCCGCACCACGGTGGACATCGGCTCCACCACGCCCTCGCCCACATGGAGGATGGAGGTCCCCACCGCGCCCAGCTTGCTCAGAGCGGTGGACGCGCTCTTCAGCTCCTCCTCGGCGGTGTCTCCCTTGAGGGCGAGCATTTCGCCGTAGGGGCGCAGCAGGGGAATGCCCCAGGTCGCCAGCCGGTCCAGTGGCGCCACAGCACGGGCCGTGACCACATGGACAGCCGGCAGCTGACCCATGACCTCCTCAGCGCGACCACGCACCACCGTGACGTGGTCGAGGCCGAGCAGTTCGACGACCTCGGTGAGGAAGTTCGTGCGCCGCAGCAGCGGCTCGAGCAAGGTGATCTTCAGGTCCTCCCGGACCAGCGCCAGGGGGATCCCCGGCAGCCCAGCGCCCGAGCCGACGTCGCACACGGTCACGCCCTCGGGGACGACCTCAGAGAGCACCGCGCAGTTCAGCAGGTGGCGCTCCCACAGCCGGGGAACCTCGCGAGGGCCGATCAGACCTCGCTGCACTCCTGCCTCGGCCAGCAGCTCCGCGTATCGGACCGCGTCCGCGAAGCGATCACCGAATACCGCCCGGGCCTGCTCGGGAGCCGGGGGGAGCTCCGCTGCCTCCGTCACGAGGGACCGTCCTTCCGTACCGCACAGGCGCACTGGGCGCAGACCACCAGGACCATCAGGGATCCAGCCACCACCGTCCGTGGCAGCTCACAAGGAATTATCAGGCTGACAAAGCTCGGCCCCGTCTGTGCAACAGACGCAACAGACGGGGCCGGAGGAACCTACGTAGCGAATCAGGCGGGAAGCACGACGACGAAGCGCTGCGGCTCCTCGCCCTCGGACTCGCTGCGCAGGCCCGCGGCCTTGACCGCGTCGTGCACGACCTTGCGCTCGAAGGGCGTCATCGGCTTCAGCTTCACCGGCTCACCGGAGCTCTTGGCCTCGGCTGCGGCCTTGGCACCCAGCTCCGAGAGCTCGGCGCGCTTCTTGGCGCGGTAGCCCGCGATGTCCAGCATCAGGCGGCTGCGATCCCCGGTCTCCCGGTGCACGGCCAGGCGCGTGAGCTCCTGGAGGGCCTCCAGCACCTCGCCGTCCCGGCCTACCAGCTTCTGGAGGTCACGGCCTCCCGCGTCGCTGATGATCGAGACAGCGGCGCGGTCGGCCTCGACATCCATGTCAATGTCACCGTCGAGGTCCGCGATGTCCAGCAGGCCTTCGAGGTAGTCCGCCGCGATCTCGCCCTCCTGCTCCAGGCGGGTCAGGGTGTCGCCACCCTCGGTGGCGGCGGAGGTGGTGCCTTCCGTCACGGGATGGACTCCTTCTTACTTCTTGGACGGGGACTTGGAGCGCTGCTGGCCCTTGCGCTGACCGGACTGGGCCTTGCTGCGGGTGCCGGAGCCGGACTTGGCAGGCGCCTTCTTGGTACCGGCGGAGCCGGCAGGCATGGCGTCCTCGGGCTCCTCCGACGACTCGTGCGACTCGTCCGACTTGCTCAGCGACGGAGAGGAAGCCCCCGGCTCGGTGCCGCCCGCCGGCTTGCTTCCGCCGGACTGGCGCTGGGCCTTGCTCTGACGCTTGGGCTGCTGGCGCTTGGGGGTACCGGTGGTCGGCGTACCGTCCTCGGCGATCGCCACGGTCGAGGCATCGCTCTGCACCACGGTGCCGTCGGCCTGGGCCGCGAGGCCCGCCTTGCTCAGACCGTTGATGAACTTGCGCTCGAACTCGTTGCGGTCGCGGCCCTTGACGACGATCGCCTTCACGATGGCGCGCTCACGGCGGTTGCGGGTCTTGCCGTGGTGCGTGACGTGCTTGGACAGACGCTCCAGGTACGAGGCCTGGGCCTTGGAACCCGGAGTCGGGTTGTTGTGGATGACGTACATCTGCTGGCCCATGGTCCACACGTTGGTGGTCAGCCAGTAGACGAGGACACCGACCGGGAAGTTGATACCGAAGACGGCGAACATGACCGGGAAGATGTACATGAGCATCTTCTGCTGCTGCATGTACGGCGTCTTCACCGTGGTGTCGACGTTCTTCATCATCAGCTGGCGCTGCGTGTAGAACTGCGACAGCGACATCAGGACGATCATGATCGCGGTGACGATGCGGACAGTGGTGATCGAGGCGTCGAGCTTCGCGACGTCCGCGGCGCTGTCCGTGAAGGTCGCGGCGAGCGGGGCACCGAAAATGTGCGCCTTCTGCGCGCTCTGCAGCAGGCTCTCGTTGATGACACCGATGGTGTCGTTGTTCGCGATGCTGTTGAGCACGTGGTACAGGGCGAAGAAGAACGGTGACTGCGCCAGGATGGGAAGGCACGAGGAGAGCGGGTTGGTGCCCGTATCCTTGTACAGCTTCATCATCTCTTCGGACTGACGCTGCTTGTCGTTCTTGTAACGCTCCTGGATCTTCTTCATCTCGGGCTGGAGCGTCTGCATGGCCCGGGTCGCCTTGATCTGCTTCACGAAGAGCGGGATCAGGCAGATGCGGATCAGGATCACCAGGGACACGATGGACAGGCCCCAGGCCCAGCCCGTATCGGGACCGAAGATCGCACCGTACAGCGAGTGGAACTGCACGATGACCCACGAGACGGGCGTTGTGATGAAGCTGAAGAGACTGGCAATCGTGTCCACTAATCATGCTCCTTGGACATGGGACGGGGTCTCGGCGGCCGGGCTCGAGGGACGGTCGGGCACCCCGTGCCCCTCAGTGGCCGGTTCGGCGGCGGAGGGCCCGCCCTTGCGTGTGCGCCAGGCATTGCGCAGCATCTCGTGCCACCGCGGGCGCTTGCGCGGCGGGACATGGTCCACACCGCCCAGTGACCACGGATTGCACCGGAGGATGCGCCAGGCGGTGAGTGCCGTGCCCTTGATCGCACCATGCCGGTCGATGGCCTGGTAGCCGTAGTGGGAGCACGACGGGTAGTACTTGCACACCGGCCCGAGCAGCGGGCTGATGGTCCACTGGTACAGCTTGATCAGCGCCAGCAGCGGGTACTTCATCGCGCGCCCCCTCCCAGCAGCCGCTGAAGGGCGGCATCCAGGTCTCGGGCCAGCTCTGCGTGCTCGGCGTCGCCCGCACCGGGCAGCGCTCGTACGACTACCAGGCTACCGGGGGGCACCAGGGCCACTCGCTCCCGCATCAGATGACGGAGTCTGCGCTTCACCTTGTTGCGTATCACCGCGCCTCCGACGGCCTTGCTCACGACGAAACCCGCACGCGTCGGGGGAGCGCTCTCCCCAGGCGCGTGCGGGTCCGTGGCACCGCTTCGAAGGTGGACGACGAGGAGCGGGCGTCCGGCCCGGCGACCTCGTCGTACCGCGGTCGCGAAGTCCTCGCGCCGCCTCAGCCGGTTCTCGGTGGGCAGCACGACGTCATGACCTGACCGGGATCAGGCGGACAGACGGGCGCGACCCTTGCTGCGGCGGGACGCGAGAATCGCGCGGCCGGCACGGGTGCGCATACGCAGCCGGAAGCCGTGGGTCTTCGCGCGACGACGGTTGTTCGGCTGGAAGGTGCGCTTGCTCACTCGGGGGCTCCAGAAAGATTCGATGGTTGGCGGGGTGCCGTCCTGGCTGTCACCGTGCGCCCACGAGTAGCTCGCGTTAACGCCCGAGTGCACCGCTTACCGATCACCCAAATGCGATCTGTGCCCATCGGAGGCAGGCGGCAGCAGCCATCGACAACTCGACCTGGTTACGGTACGCGGGGCCGCGCCATCCGGTCAAACCAGGGGTCACGGAGGCACACTGTCCACAGCCTGGGGACAACAACTTGAACCGCAGCGGTCGCCCTGACTACCGTGACTGGACTCCGAGTCTTTCCTCCATGCCCCAGCGGCCTTGTGCCGGCCCGACCGCCCGGAACTGAAGTTCCTCCCAAATCGAATCCCAACCCGTCCCAGAACCACACGTTCGTGGGACCCGTGAGAGAGCGTGCCCTGTGGCTGACCTACCTGCCGATCTTGCCGCAGTGTGGCCACGAGTAGTGGAGCAGCTTCTCGGTGAGGGCCGCGGGCAGGGTGTCGAGGCCAAGGACGAACGCTGGATCAGGCGCTGCCAGCCCCTCGCGCTGGTCGCGGACACGGCGCTGCTCGCCGTCCCGAACGAGTTCGCCAAGGGCGTACTGGAAGGCCGTCTGGCTCCCGTCGTCAGCGAGACCCTGAGCCGGGAGTGCGGCCGCCCGATCCGTATCGCGATCACCGTCGACAACTCGGTCGGCGAGGCTCCCGCCCCGCCGCCGGCGCCCGCGCCCCGTTATGACGAGCCCGAGCTCCCGTCCGTACCGGCCCAGAACCGGGACAGCTACGACAGCCAGGGGGCGGACCCCTACGACAGCTGGCCCCGGGCTCCGTACGAGGGCTACGGGCGCCATCGCTCCGACGGCCGGGCGCCCGGCCGTTCCGACCAGGTCCCCGGCGGCCCCGGCGACCAGCTGCCGCACCCGCGTACGGAGCAGCTCCCGACCGTCCGCCCCGCCTACCCGTCGGACTACCAGCGCCCCGAGCCCGGCGCCTGGCCGAGGCAGCCCCAGGACGACTACGGCTGGCACCAGCAACGACTGGGCTTCCCGGAGCGCGACCCGTATGCCTCGCCCTCGCAGGACTACCGCCCGCAGCCCATGGAGCGGCCGTCGTACGAGCAGGGGCCCGAGTACGACGTCACGCGCGCCGACTACGACCAGGCCCGCCCTGACTACGACCGTCACGGTGCCGACTACGACCGGCACGGCGGCGACTACGATCAGCGCCCCGACCGCCGTGAGCTGCCCGATCCCCCTCCGGGCTCGGGACACGTGCACCGCGGCGGGCCCGTGGGCTCGAACCTGCCCGCCCCCAGTGGCGCCCCCGGCCCACTGGCCGCGCAGCCCGCGCCGGCGACGGGCCCGGGCGAGCCCACGGCACGGCTGAACCCGAAGTACCTCTTCGACACGTTCGTCATCGGTGCCTCCAACCGCTTCGCGCACGCGGCCGCGGTGGCCGTCGCCGAGGCGCCGGCCAAGGCGTACAACCCCCTCTTCATCTATGGGGAGTCCGGGCTCGGCAAGACGCACCTGCTGCACGCGATCGGGCACTACGCGCGCAGCCTCTACCCGGGCACGCGCGTGCGCTACGTGAGCTCCGAGGAGTTCACCAACGAGTTCATCAACTCCATCCGCGACGGCAAGGGCGACAGCTTCCGCAAGCGCTACCGGGAGATGGACATCCTCCTCGTCGACGACATCCAGTTCCTGGCGGACAAGGAGTCGACGCAGGAGGAGTTCTTCCACACGTTCAACACGCTCCACAACGCCAACAAGCAGATCGTCCTGTCCAGCGACCGGCCGCCCAAGCAGCTGGTGACCCTGGAGGACCGGCTGCGGAACCGTTTCGAGTGGGGCCTGATCACCGACGTCCAGCCGCCCGAGCTGGAGACGCGTATCGCGATCCTCCGCAAGAAGGCGGTGCAGGAGCAGCTCAACGCCCCTCCGGAGGTCCTGGAGTTCATCGCCTCCCGTATCTCGCGCAACATCCGCGAGCTGGAGGGCGCTCTGATCCGGGTGACCGCCTTCGCGTCGCTCAACCGCCAGCCGGTGGACCTCGGACTGACCGAGATCGTCCTCAAGGACCTGATCCCGGGCGGCGAGAACGCGGCACCCGAGATCACCGCGACCGCCATCATGGCCGCCACCGCCGACTACTTCGGTCTGACGGTGGAGGACCTGTGCGGCACCTCGCGCGGCCGCGCCCTGGTGACCGCCCGGCAGATCGCCATGTACCTGTGCCGCGAGCTGACCGACCTGTCGCTGCCGAAGATCGGCGCCCAGTTCGGCAACCGCGACCACACGACCGTCATGCACGCCGATCGCAAGATCCGGGCCCTGATGGCCGAGCGCCGCTCGATCTACAACCAGGTCACCGAGCTCACGAACCGCATCAAGAACGGCTGACGACCCACGCCGTACGCCGCCGAGGGCGCCCCCGGGACGAGCTTCCCGAGGGCGCCTTCGGCGTTCCCGTAGGGCTCGGAAAAGCACCCACCGCCTACCGTCCATCGCCCACCGCCTGGCCACAGGCGCCCACCGCTGCTCCCGACGCACACCGACGGACCACCGTCGTGGTTGCGTACCCCCTCCCCGCCAACGGCTGTTCGAATATGCGTGGCGTTACGGCCACTCTCCACAGATCTGGGGACTTTCTCCCGTCCACACCCTGGGGACCGGGAAGTTATGCAGATCATGTCCACAGGGGCCACCTGTGAGCAACCATCATGCGAGGTCAGGGACTTGTGGATTCGTGGACGGAAGATCTCCACAGACTGTGGACGACGAGATGATCCACAGGCTGTGCACGGAGTTGTCCACCGACAACCCACAGGCTGTGGCAGGTTGTCCCCAGTGAGCTCCGGCTTCTCCACATGCCTGTCCACTGTTCGGCAACGCCGCGCGCCTTCTCACCGCGTCGAGTGAAAGGCGTCACATGAAGCTGCCGGGTTGGGCTGTGGGCAAGGTGGGTAAACCTGGGGACGCCGCTGGGGAGAAGTGGCCCGGAGCTGTGCACGGGATGTGCAGAACTTTCTGTTCTCCACAGAGACACCGGGTTGTCCACTGCCGCCACCCACAGGACCCGTGGACAAAATCTCCGCCCTGAGCTGCTCAAACGCGGTTATCCACGGTTTCCACAGGCCCTACTACTACTCCCAACTAGAGAGAGCTGGGAATTCGTTTCGAAGGGGGCCCTGTGCACAACTCGCTCTCCGGCGCCCGGCTGCCCCTCATCACGACTTGACCCCGAGAGGCACTTACTGTCAGTGGGGTGCGTCAGACTGTTCCCGGCGTCCTTCCCCTCACAGGGGCTGAGGACACCGAGTCAGACGACGAAGCCAGGCAGGCCGAGAAGCGCCGGCAACAGCAGGAGGCGGCAACAGTGAAGATCCGGGTGGAACGCGACGTACTCGCGGAGGCAGTGGCCTGGGCAGCGCGCAGCCTCCCGGCCCGTCCGCCGGCACCTGTCCTCGCCGGCCTCCTTCTGAAGGCCGAGGACGGCCAGCTGAGCCTGTCCAGCTTCGACTACGAGGTCTCCGCGCGCGTGTCGGTGGAGGCGGAGGTCGAGGAGGAGGGCACCGTCCTCGTCTCCGGCCGCCTCCTCGCGGACATCTGCCGAGCCCTCCCCAACCGCCCGGTGGAGATTTCCACAGACGGTGTACGGGCGACGGTGGTCTGCGGCTCCTCGCGGTTCACACTCCACACACTGCCTGTGGAGGAGTACCCGGCGCTGCCGCAGATGCCGAACGCGACGGGCACGGTCCCCGGCGAGGTCTTCGCCTCCGCCGCCGCCCAGGTGGCCATCGCTGCCGGGCGCGACGACACGCTGCCCGTCCTCACCGGTGTCCGTATCGAGATCGAGGGCGACACGGTCACGCTGGCGTCCACCGACCGCTACCGCTTCGCGGTCCGCGAGTTCCTGTGGAAGCCGGAGAACCCGGACGCGTCCGCGGTCGCCCTGGTGCCCGCCAAGACGCTCCTGGACACCGCCAAGGCGCTCACCAGCGGCGACAGCGTGACGCTGGCGCTGTCCGGCTCGGGCTCGGGCGAGGGCCTGATCGGCTTCGAGGGCGCGGGCCGCCGTACGACGACGCGCCTGCTGGAGGGTGACCTCCCGAAGTACCGCACGCTGTTCCCGACGGAGTTCAACAGCGTGGCCGTGATCGAGACCGCCCCCTTCGTGGAAGCCGTCAAGCGCGTGGCCCTGGTCGCCGAGCGGAACACCCCGGTGCGGCTCAGCTTCGAGAAGGGCGTGCTCATCCTGGAGGCCGGCTCCAGCGACGACGCACAGGCTGTGGAAAGGGTGGACGCCGATCTGGAGGGCGACGAGATCTCGATCGCCTTCAACCCGACGTTCCTCCTGGACGGCCTGAGCGCCATCGACTCCCCGGTGGCCCAGCTGTCCTTCACGACGTCCACGAAGCCGGCGCTGCTCAGTGGCAAGCCCGCGGTCGACGCCGAGGCGGACGAGGCCTACAAGTACCTGATCATGCCGGTGCGCCTCAGCGGCTGACCGCTCGAGCGGCTGGGCGACAGGCGCCATGACCGCTGTCCACAGTGCCGGACGGGCCCGGTGGATCACCGGGCCCCAGGGCGAAGCCGCAGGTCGGGGCATACGGCTGAGCGCCTATGCCCACAGATGTGCATGAGCGTCCGGGTTTAGGCTCGTACGCGGGTACGAAGGTGCCCTCATGCCACGTCGCAACCTAAGGAACAACTGATGGAGCTCGGTCTCGTCGGCCTCGGCAAGATGGGCGGCAACATGCGCGAGCGAATACGCCGCGCAGGCCACACCGTGATCGGATACGACCGCAACCCGGACCTCGCCGATGTCCACAGCCTCGAAGAGCTTGTGGGCAAGCTCGAGGGCCCGCGCGTGGTGTGGGTGATGGTCCCGGCCGGTGCCCCGACCCAGTCGACGATCGACGATCTGGCCGAGCTCCTGGAGCCCGGTGACGTCGTGGTGGACGGCGGCAACTCGCGCTGGACGGACGACGAGAAGCACGCGGAGGAGCTGGCGGCCAAGGGCATCGGCTTCGTCGACTGCGGTGTCTCGGGCGGTGTCTGGGGGCTGCAGAACGGCTACGCGCTGATGTACGGCGGTGACGCCGAGAACGTCGCCAAGGTGCAGCCCGTCTTCGACGCGCTCAAGCCGGAGGGCGCCTCCGGCGCGGTGCACGCGGGCAAGGTGGGCGCCGGGCACTTCGCGAAGATGGTCCACAACGGCATCGAGTACGCCATGATGCAGGCGTACGCCGAGGGCTGGGAGCTGCTGGAGAAGGTCGACTCCGTGACGGACGTACGCGAGGTCTTCCGCTCCTGGCAGGAGGGGACGGTCATCCGCTCCTGGCTGCTGGACCTGGCGGTCAACGCCCTCGACGAGGACGAGCACCTGGAGAAGCTGCGCGGTTATGCACAGGATTCCGGCGAGGGCCGCTGGACTGTGGAAGCCGCCATCGATCACGCCGTCCCGCTGCCGGCGATCACCGCGTCGCTGTTCGCGCGGTTCGCCTCGCGGCAGGACGACTCCCCACAGATGAAGATGATCGCGGCGCTGCGGAACCAGTTCGGCGGCCACGCGGTCGAGAAGAAGTAGTCCACAGCCTGGGGGTGACACCGTCATGGCACCCCCAGGAACAGCCCGGTTGTCCACAAGCCGTGGACGGCCGGGGGAAAACCCGAAAGCCACGGCGGACCGGTCAGCCGGGGCCGCGCACGCACCACGTTGGGGGAGGTCGGCACCCGACCATGCACGTCACGCACCTGTCGCTGGCCGACTTCCGCTCGTACGCCCGGGTCGAGGTCCCGCTCGACCCGGGCGTCACCGCGTTCGTCGGCCCCAACGGGCAGGGCAAGACGAACCTGGTCGAGGCGATCGGTTATCTCGCGACCCTCGGCAGCCACCGGGTGGCGTCGGACGCGCCCCTGGTCCGCATGGGCGCCGAGCGCGCGATCATCCGGGCACAGGTGAGGCAGGGCGACCGTCAGCAACTGGTCGAGCTGGAGCTGAACCCCGGAAAGGCCAACCGCGCCCGCATCAACAGGTCCTCGCAGGTCAGACCCCGTGATGTGCTCGGCATCGTACGGACCGTGCTGTTCGCGCCCGAGGATCTCGCCCTGGTCAAGGGCGACCCCGGTGAGCGGCGCCGCTTCCTCGACGAGATGATCACCGCACGTTCCCCACGCATGGCGGGCGTCCGCTCCGACTACGACCGGGTCCTCAAGCAGCGCAACACCCTCCTCAAGACCGCCGCCCTGGCCCGTCGCCACGGCGGCCGGACGGGGGCGGACCTGTCCACGCTCGACGTATGGGACCAGCACCTCGCGCGCGCGGGCGCCGAACTGCTCGCCCAGCGCCTCGACCTGGTGGCCGCGCTCCAGCCGCTGACCGACAAGGCGTACGAGCAGCTCGCCCCCGGCGGCGGCCCGGTCGCCCTGGAGTACAAGTCGTCCGCGCCCGGAGAGGCCCACACACGCGAGGCCCTCTACGAGCAGTTGACGGCCGCCCTCGCCGAGGCCCGTAAACAGGAGATCGAGCGGGGCGTCACCCTTGTCGGGCCCCATCGGGACGATCTGGTTCTCAAGCTCGGTCAGCTGCCCGCCAAGGGATACGCGTCCCACGGCGAGTCCTGGTCGTACGCCCTGGCGCTGCGGCTCGCCTCGTACGACCTGCTGCGGGCCGAGGGCAACGAGCCGGTGCTCGTCCTGGACGACGTGTTCGCCGAGCTGGACACCCGTAGGAGGGAGCGGCTCGCGGAGATCGTCGCCCCGGGGGAGCAGGTGCTGGTCACCGCGGCGGTCGACGACGACGTACCGGACGTACTGACAGGGACGCGGTACGCCGTGTCGGACGGCACTGTGGAGCGCGTATGAGCACCGACGGACCCGCCCCGGACGCACCGGAGCCCGCGCCCCGGAGGATCCCCGAACCCTCCGGCGTGGACCTCGCGCGCGTAGCGCTCAGGGCCGCGAAAGAGGCGGCACGCGCGCGGGGGGATGCCGCTCAGCAGAAGAAGCAGGCCCGGCGCGGTGGCGGACTGCGCTCCGGCGCCCGCGCCGACGGCCGTGACCCGATGGCGCTCGGTTCCGCCATCAACCGCCTGATCACCGAGCGCGGCTGGGAGACACCGGCCGCTGTCGGCGGTGTCATGGGCCGCTGGCCGCAGATCGTCGGCGAGGACGTGGCCAAGCACTGCGTACCGGAGAAGTACGACGAGGACGAGCGGACCCTGAGCGTGCGGTGCGACTCCACGGCCTGGGCGACGAACCTGCGCCTGCTGGCGCCCCAACTGGTCGCCCGCCTCAACGAGGACCTCGGCCATGGCACCGTGCGGCTGCTCAGGGTGAACGGCCCCGGAGGCCCCGCCCGCCGGTTCGGTCCGCTGCGCGCACCCGGGAGCACGGGTCCCGGAGACACGTACGGGTAAGCCGCGAGGGCAAAACCGGGCAATCGGTGACCAGATTCACACGGACGAATCCGTCACGGGCTGGTTGTGCACGTTTTGATGGGCTCTGGACCGTCCCTCGTGTCGCCGCACGTAACCGCACACGATTGCGAATGCCGTCCTGACCCGGAAGTAGCGATGGGTTGACACCTCGAAGCGCTGAGTGCCTCCGTGAGCCTCTTGGAGCCCCGTTCCGCATATGGGGAGTCGGGAGAGACCGGTTCAGGGCGGCACATGCGGACTCAGGTACCGGCAAACGCCCATCACTGTCGGCGCTACCGGTAGACTGGAAGCAATCCCGCCCCACTTGTGGGGACCGCTTCGGAAACACTGTGCAACGCTGACAAAGGCTTCCACCGCAACATGCCGCAGCCACTCCGGCAAACCCGCCGGGAGCCTGGCTTGTGCCGTGCCAGAAAGGGCGCTTCGTGGCCGATTCCGGCAACCCCATCGAGAACATCCCGTCCACCGACGCCGGCGTGAACGCCGAGGCCACCTCCTCGAACGGCGAGGTCGCGGCCTCCTCGTACGACGCCAGCGCCATCACCGTCCTCGAAGGGCTGGACGCGGTCCGCAAGCGACCCGGCATGTACATCGGCTCGACCGGTGAACGCGGACTCCACCACCTCGTGCAGGAGGTCGTCGACAACTCGGTCGACGAGGCGTTGGCCGGCCACGCGGACACCATCGACGTGACGATCCTCGCCGACGGCGGCGTCCGGGTCGTCGACAACGGCCGTGGCATCCCGGTGGGCATCGTGCCGTCCGAGGGCAAGCCGGCCGTCGAGGTCGTGCTGACCGTGCTGCACGCGGGCGGCAAGTTCGGCGGTGGCGGCTACGCGGTCTCCGGCGGTCTGCACGGCGTCGGCGTCTCCGTGGTGAACGCCCTGTCGACGAAGGTCGCCGTCGAGGTCAAGACCGACGGATACCGCTGGACGCAGGACTACAAGCTCGGTGTCCCGACCGCCCCGCTCGCCCAGCACGAGGCCACCGAGGAGCACGGCACCTCGGTCACCTTCTGGGCCGACCCGGACATCTTCGAGACCACCGACTACTCCTTCGAGACGCTCTCGCGGCGCTTCCAGGAGATGGCGTTCCTCAACAAGGGTCTGCGCATCAACCTCGCCGACGAGCGTGAGTCGGCGAAGGCCACGGCCGGTGCGGACGAGGCGGGCGAGGACGAGAAGCACGAGGTCAAGGCCGTCTCGTACCACTACGAGGGCGGCATCGTCGACTTCGTGAAGTACCTCAACTCCCGCAAGGGAGACGTGGTGCACCCCACCGTGATCGACCTGGAGGCCGAGGACAAGGAGAAGCTCCTGTCCCTCGAGGTCGCGATGCAGTGGAACAGCGGCTACAACGAGGGCGTCTACTCGTTTGCCAACATCATCCACACCCACGAGGGCGGTACCCACGAAGAGGGCTTCCGCGCCGCGCTGACCTCGCTGATCAACAAGTACGCGCGCGACAAGAAGCTGCTGCGCGAGAAGGACGACAACCTCACGGGTGACGACATCCGCGAGGGTCTCACCGCGATCATCTCGGTGAAGCTGAGCGAGCCGCAGTTCGAGGGCCAGACGAAGACCAAGCTGGGCAACACCGAGGTGAAGACCTTCGTGCAGAAGGTCGTCTACGAGCACCTCACCGACTGGCTGGACCGCAACCCGAACGAGGCCGCGGACATCGTCCGCAAGGGCATCCAGGCGGCCACCGCGCGCGTGGCGGCCCGCAAGGCGCGCGACCTTACCCGCCGCAAGGGCCTCCTGGAGACCGCGTCCCTGCCGGGCAAGCTCTCCGACTGCCAGTCCAACGACCCGGTCAAGTGCGAGATCTTCATCGTCGAGGGTGACTCCGCCGGCGGCTCGGCCAAGTCCGGCCGCAACCCGGAGTACCAGGCGATCCTCCCGATCCGGGGCAAGATCCTCAACGTCGAGAAGGCGCGGATCGACAAGATCCTGCAGAACCAGGAGATCCAGGCGCTGATCTCCGCCTTCGGTACCGGAGTCCACGAGGACTTCGACATCGAGAAGCTGCGCTATCACAAGATCATTCTGATGGCGGACGCCGACGTCGACGGCCAGCACATCAACACCCTGCTGCTGACCTTCCTGTTCCGCTTCATGCGGCCGCTGGTCGAGGCCGGGCACGTGTTCCTGTCGCGCCCCCCGCTCTACAAGATCAAGTGGGGTCGGGACGACTTCGAGTACGCGTACTCGGACCGGGAGCGCGACGCGCTGATCGAGCTCGGCCGGCAGAACGGCAAGCGGATCAGGGACGACTCGGTCCAGCGCTTCAAGGGTCTCGGCGAGATGAACGCCGAGGAGCTGCGGGTGACGACCATGGACGTCGACCACCGCGTCCTCGGCCAGGTCACGCTCGACGACGCCGCCCAGGCCGACGACCTGTTCTCGGTCCTCATGGGCGAGGACGTCGAAGCACGCCGCGCCTTCATCCAGCGCAACGCCAAGGACGTCCGCTTCCTCGACATCTGAGTCGGTCTCAGCTGACCGCACCAGGAAGGATCTTCACCAGCAATGGCCGACGAGAACATTCCAGTCACGCCTGAAGAGGCCGGCGAGACGACCATGCGCATCGAGCCCGTCGGGCTCGAGACGGAGATGCAGCGCTCGTACCTCGACTACGCGATGTCCGTCATCGTCTCGCGTGCGCTGCCGGACGTACGGGACGGCCTCAAGCCCGTCCACCGCCGCGTCCTGTACGCCATGTACGACGGCGGCTACCGCCCCGAGCGCGGCTTCTACAAGTGCGCCCGCGTCGTCGGCGACGTCATGGGCAACTACCACCCGCACGGTGACTCCTCGATCTACGACGCGCTGGTCCGCCTCGCGCAGCCGTGGTCGATGCGCATGCCGCTGGTGGACTCGAACGGCAACTTCGGCTCTCCGGGCAACGACCCGGCGGCGGCGATGCGCTACACCGAGTGCAAGATGGCGCCGCTGTCGATGGAGATGGTCCGTGACATCGACGAGGAGACCGTCGACTTCACGGACAACTACGACGGACGCTCCCAGGAGCCGACCGTCCTGCCGGCCCGCTTCCCGAACCTGCTGATCAACGGCTCGGCCGGTATCGCGGTCGGCATGGCCACCAACATCCCGCCGCACAACCTGCGCGAGGTCGCGGCCGGCGCCCAGTGGTACCTGGAGAACCCGGAGGCGTCCCACGAGGACCTCCTGGACGCCCTGATCGAGCGCATCAAGGGACCCGACTTCCCGACCGGCGCCCTGGTGGTGGGCCGCAAGGGCATCGAGGAGGCCTACCGCACGGGCCGCGGCTCCATCACGATGCGCGCGGTCGTCGAGGTCGAGGAGATCCAGAACCGCCAGTGCCTGGTGGTCACGGAGCTGCCGTACCAGGTCAACCCGGACAACCTCGCGCAGAAGATCGCCGACCTCGTGAAGGACGGCAAGATCGGCGGCATCGCCGACGTCCGCGACGAGACGTCGTCCCGTACGGGCCAGCGCCTGGTCATCGTCCTCAAGCGGGACGCGGTCGCCAAGGTCGTCCTCAACAACCTCTACAAGCACACCGACCTCCAGACGAACTTCGGCGCCAACATGCTGGCGCTGGTCGACGGTGTGCCGCGCACGCTCTCGCTGGACGCGTTCATCCGCCACTGGGTGACGCACCAGATCGAGGTCATCGTCCGCCGTACGCGCTTCCGGCTGCGCAAGGCCGAGGAGCGGGCGCACATCCTGCGTGGTCTGCTGAAGGCCCTGGACGCCATCGACGAGGTCATCGCCCTGATCCGGCGCAGCGACACCGTCGAGATCGCGCGTGAGGGCCTGATGAGCCTCCTGGAGATCGACGAGATCCAGGCCAACGCCATCCTCGAGATGCAGCTGCGCCGACTGGCCGCCCTGGAGCGCCAGAAGATCGTCCAGGAGCACGACGAACTCCAGGCGAAGATCCGCGAGTACAACGCGATCCTGGCCTCGCCGATCCGCCAGCGCGGCATCGTCAGCGAGGAACTCGCCGCGATCGTCGAGAAGTACGGCGACGACCGCAAGACCAAGCTCGTCCCGTACGACGGCGACATGTCCATCGAGGACCTGATCGCCGAGGAGGACATCGTCGTCACGGTCTCGCGCGGCGGCTACGTCAAGCGCACCAAGACCGACGACTACCGCGCCCAGAAGCGCGGCGGCAAGGGCGTCCGCGGCACGAAGCTCAAGGAAGACGACATCGTCGACCACTTCTTCGTGTCCACGACGCACCACTGGCTGCTCTTCTTCACCAACAAGGGCCGGGTGTACCGGGCCAAGGCGTACGAGCTGCCGGACGCCGGCCGCGACGCCCGAGGCCAGCACGTCGCGAACCTCCTCGCCTTCCAGCCGGACGAGTCGATCGCCGAGATCCTCGCCATCCGCGACTACGAGGCGGCGCCGTATCTGGTGCTCGCCACGAAGGGCGGTCTGGTGAAGAAGACGCCTCTGAAGGATTACGATTCGCCGCGTTCGGGCGGTGTGATCGCGATCAACCTCCGTGAAACGGAGGACGGTTCCGATGACGAACTGATCGGAGCCGAACTCGTCTCGGCCGAGGACGACCTGCTTCTGATCAGCAAGAAGGCACAGTCGATCCGTTTCACGGCCACCGACGAGGCACTCCGCCCCATGGGCCGTGCCACCTCGGGCGTCAAGGGCATGAGCTTCCGCGAGGGCGACCAGCTGCTCTCGATGAATGTTGTTCGAACGGGTACGTTCGTGTTCACTGCCACCGACGGCGGGTATGCGAAGCGGACCGCTGTCGACGAGTACCGCGTCCAGGGACGCGGCGGCCTCGGCATCAAGGCCGCCAAGATCGTGGAGGACCGCGGTTCCCTCGTCGGCGCGCTGGTGGTCGAGGAGACCGACGAGATCCTCGCCATCACGCTGTCCGGCGGTGTGATTCGTACGCGAGTCAACGAGGTCAGGGAGACAGGCCGTGACACCATGGGCGTCCAACTGATCAACCTGGGCAAGCGCGATGCCGTCGTCGGTATCGCACGTAACGCCGAGGCGGGACGCGAGGCCGAGGAGGTCGACGGCGAGGATGCCGTGGACGAGCCGGCCGAGGCTGTCACGACCACCGGCACGGACGAGGGCGAGCCGTCCTCGGCCGAGTAGCGCGAGGAGTGAGTCATCGTGAGCGGAGCCACGGGCCCCGGATCGACCGGTACGGAAACGACCGGTACGGAAACGGACGGGGACCGTGGCTCCGCCGCGGACTCCACGGCCTCCCATGACTCTCAGGACTCCCAGGGGGGAACTGTGACGGACACCAGAGGTCCGCAGACCCAGCAGTACGCGGCTGGAGCGGGCCAGGCCGCCCAGGGGGGCGCGGCCGCCGCCGCACAGCCCGCGCCCCAGCCCCATGCCGCCCAGCCGTCCGGCTCCCCGCTGCCCGGGGAGCGGCAGCCGCAGCAGCCGGCCGGCCCGTACCACCCGCCGCAGGCCTACCAGCCCGCCTCGGGTGGCCCCGCCGGTCCTGCCGCGGCGGGTCAGGGGGCTCCGGCGGGCGCTCCCGCCAGTGGGGTACGCCGTCCACGTACCGGCGCGCGTACGGTGCCACGCACCCGGAAGGCACGCCTGCGGGTGGCCAAGGCCGACCCGTGGTCGGTGATGAAGGTCAGCTTCCTGCTCTCCATCGCGCTCGGCATCTGCACGATCGTCGCGTCGGCGGTGCTGTGGATGGTCATGGACGCGATGGGCGTCTTCACTACGGTCGGCGGCACCATCTCCGAGGCGACGGGCTCGAACGAGTCGAACGGCTTCGACCTCCAGGCGTTCCTGTCCCTTCCGAACGTCCTGATCTTCGCCTCGGTCATCGCGGTCATCGACGTCGTCCTCGCGACGGCACTCGCGACGCTCGGCGCCTTCATCTACAACCTCTCCGCGGGCTTCGTGGGTGGCGTGGAGCTGACGCTGGCCGAGGACGAGTAGCAGGGGCGCCGGGGAGGCCGGGTTTGTTGGCTCCGTCTCCGGGCCGCTTAGGCGGGCATCCCGTACGCACTGTCGGTCCACGCCGACTATCGATTTTGGGACTGCCCAGGTCGTGCGCTAACCTTCAGGAGTCAGCGCGCGGGACACATACCGCACAGCGCGGCGGGGCTATAGCTCAGTTGGTTAGAGCGCATCCCTGATAAGGATGAGGCCACAGGTTCAAATCCTGTTAGCCCCACCAGCGAAAAGACCCCCGGTCCACTAGGGCCGGGGGTCTTTTGACACCAACCGCCGGGGCCGACCGGGCAACCAGCGTTGGCGTCCCTCGTCGACGCGTCGCCGAACTCCGGGCACCAACGGGCCACGGTCGCGCGGGAGATCCAGGAGGAGACCGGCTGGGAGGCGAAGGCCGGCCCGCTGATCAACGGCGGCCTGTGGATCTACGAGCCTGTCCCAGGCCACAAGGTTCTGATCGGCATCTGTGGTTGCAGCGTCCTGACCCCCGAGCGCACACCGATCGTCAGCTCCGCACACAAGCAGGTCGGGCTTGTCCCCGAGCGACGAAGTGCCAGGGTCGGCCATGCCCGACGGCTATAAGCGTGCACGAGTAAGGCCCCCGACCGGATCCTTAGGTTCTAGTGGTCGTTGCAACACCCCAGTTCAGGGGTGGCAATGGACTTCAAGATCCGGGAGGACCGGAGGCCGCAGGGACCCAGGAAGCTGGTCCAGGAGCGGGAGGCATACTTCCGGCTTG
>NZ_VJZE01000199.1 GCF_009377205.1 Streptomyces phyllanthi | reverse complement strand
GTGCGGAGGTACGGAGGGCGTGGGGAGGCGCGGCTCGTGCGGGGGTGTCATCGGGCTCCTCCGGTTCAGGGGGTGGTGGCGGTGGAACGTGTGGCCCGGATGAGCCAGAGCGTGGCGGCCAGGCACAGCGCGGAGACGGCGCACAGCAGGAGCGGGACCGCGCGGATCCCGGACCACTCGATGGCCTTGCCGAGCGCCGGTCCGGCCGCGACCCCGCCCACCATGGACGCGGCGATGACCACGGCACCCGCCCGTCGGGCCCGCGGGGCCGCTCGGTGGAGCCACGGCAGGCCGGTGGGGAAGATCGGCGCGATGAACAGGCCGACACCCGCGTACGCGTACGGGGCGAGCCCGGGCAGCGAGGCCAGCAGCAGACAGACCGTCATGCCCGCGCAGGAGACGGTGACGATGGCCCGGTCCGAGTACCGCAGCGCGAGCGGGGCGACCAGGAAGCGGCCGACGGTCATCATCAGCCAGTAGACGGAGGTGGCGGTGGCGGCGACCCCAGCGCCGTATCCGACCGTCTCCAGGTGGGTCGGCTCCCAGCCGCCGACGCCCGCCTCGATGCCCACGTGGAGCACGTAGAGCGCGACGAACACGGCGAGCACCGAGCCGAGGCTACGCCCGAGGACCTGCCCGCCGGCCTCCGCGGGCGCGGGGCCCGCGGGCCCGGGCGCCCGGTCGCGCACGCCCCGCAGGCACAGCAGCAGCGGCAGGTTGGCGGCGGCGAAGCCGAGGAAGACGGCCGGGTAGTGCTCCGCGCCCGCCGCGCCGATCAGCGCCGGGCCGAGGATGGCGCCCACGCCGAAGTGCGCGTTGAGGATGTTGAGCATCGCGGTCGACCGGTGTCCGAAGCCGACGGCGAACAGCTGGTTGAGGCCGTAGTCGATGCCGCCGAAGCCCAGGCCCGCGAGCAGTGCCGCGGCCAGGCCGGCGGGCCAGTTGGGCGCCAGCGCGAAGCCCGCCGCGCCGACGGCCATCAGGAGGTACGAGACGCCGAGGATCCGCCGGTTGCCGACACGCCCGAAGAGGCGGTCGAAGAGCAGCACTCCGGCGACACCGCCGACGAAGTGGGCGCTCAGCCCCAGCCCGGCGCCCGACGGAGAGAGCCCGAACTCCTCGCGGAAGGCCGGGATCGCGGGGCCGTACAGCGCCTGGAGCGCGCCGATGAGCACGAATCCCGCACAGGAGGCGACCACGGCGGCCGGGCTGAAGAGCGCGGCGCCAGGGGGCGACGCCGGGCCCTGCGTCGTTCGTGCTGCTTCCGTGGACACAGGGCGACACGCTCCTCGGGTGGACGGAGCTGTCGATGTTACCGGTAACATTCGAGCCGTCAAGATCCCCGTCCTCCAGGACCCGAGGACGGGGACTACCTGAGGGGGATCACCCGGAGCTGACGGCGGGCTCGAAGGCGCGGGCCACCGCCAGGCTGTCCTCGTACACGTGGTGCCGGACGACCAGGCCGTCCTCGATCGTCAGATGCAGGGCGAACCGGGCGGTGTAGGGGCGTCCGGTCGCCTTGGCCGTCTGGCGGATCACGCCGAGGACGACCGCGTCGGCGCCGTCCACGAGGATCCGCTCGATCCCGGTGGCGGCCTCGCCGGGTACATGATGATCGGCGAGTTCGCGGTAGTGGGCGGCGGCGTCGGCCCGCGTGGACCGGTGGCGGATCCACGGGGTCGCCGCACGGCCGTGCTCGCCCTCGGGCCAGCTCAGCCGCCAGTCCCCCTGCTCGGCGTACAGTTCGGCGATCCGCTCGGGATCGCCCTCCCCGATCCGGCGCAGCAACTCCTCGACCACGGCACGGGTGGACATCGGACGCCCCCTCCTCTTCCGGTTCCGGCACCTGCCCCGACCCCCGGGGCGATCACCACCTTGCCGGAGTCCTTCGCCCGCGGCGATCAGCTGGCAGGTAACGCGCCTGACCGAGGAGGAAGTTGACCTGAAGTCACGCACCCTCGACCGGTCCGTGACGCCGGTACGGACCACCCGTGTCCGCCGGAGCGGATGAATACGGGCGGGGTTGTTGTTCACACTGACAAGGACCATGTACGCGACGATGGGACGGAAACCATGCCTCTGGAGGGCGAGTACGAGCCCAGCCCGACCGACTGGGTACGTGAGCAGGTCGAGCTGTACGAGAGCTCCGGCGGAACCGAGGGAACGACGTTGAGGGACACCGGGCTTCCCGTCGTCGTCCTGACGACGCGCGGCGCGAAGAGTGGCAAGATCCGCAAGACCCCGCTGATGCGCGTGGAGGACGGGGGGCGGTACGCCGCCGTGGCCTCGCTGGGCGGAGCGCCCAAGCACCCGGTCTGGTACCACAACGTCGTCTCCGATCCGCATGTGGAGCTCCAGGACGGCCCGGTGCGACGGGACATGAGGGCCCGTGAGGTCACGGGGGACGAGAAGGCCGAGTGGTGGAAGCGCGCGGTCGCGGCGTTCCCCACGTACGCGGACTACCAGAAGAAGACCGAGCGGGAGATCCCCGTCTTCGTGCTGGAGCCGGTGGACGGCGGCTGACGGAAAAATCTTCGGTTCGGCACGCATGAACCGTCGCCCACGGGGCACCCGCACGTCAGGCCCCGCCGCGCTCCCCCGTCGCGGCGGGGCTTTCTCCTGTCCTGACGGTGGTGTTCCGCCGGCGGGCCGACGCGTCCGTCACGTCGAAGAAGATCTGTTCGGCCGCGGGGACGATGTGGGCGATGGAGCGCTTGATGCGTACGGCGACCTCCTCGACCTCCTCGCTGTCGAGGCCGGGCACCAGGTCGACGCGAGCGGCCACCAGGATCGAGTCGAGACCGAGCTGCATGGTCAGGAACGCCTCCACGCTGTCGATCTCGGGCTGTGCCTCCAGCAGCGAGCGGATCCTGTGGCTCGGTTCCGGGTCGGCGGCCCGGCCGATGAGCTGCTCGCGGGCGTCCCGGCCCAGCCAGTAGGCGACGTACACGAGGAGCGCCCCGATCGCGAGCGAGGCGGACGCCTCCCAGACGACCTGGCCCGTGACCATGTGCAGGGCCATCCCGGCGATCGCGAGGGTCACCCCGAGCACCGCGGTGCCGTCCTCCGCGACGACCGTGCGCAGGGCGGGGTCCCGCAGACCGTCGGCCCCGCCGCCCTGACGGTGCACCTGGTGGAGCGCGCGCAGCAGGGAGGCGCCCTCGGACAGCAGGGCGACGCCGAGCACGACCAGGCCCGCCACATAACCGTCGTACGACTCCTCGGCGCCGCTCGTGAAGGCCTGGACGCCCTGGAAGAAGGAGAAGCAGCCGCCCATCACGAAGATGCCGACGGCCGCGAGCAGCGACCAGAAGAAGCGCTCCTTGCCGTAGCCGAAGGGATGGCGGCTGTCCGCGGGGCGGCGGCTGCGGCGCAGGGCGGCGAGGAGGAACACCTCGTTCATGCTGTCCGCCACCGAGTGCGCCGCCTCGGACAGCAGCGCGGGTGATCCGGCGAGCAGCCCGCCCACCGCCTTGGCCACGGCGATCACGAGGTTCGCCCCCAGCGCCACCAGCACGGTGATCCGGGTCCTGCGGTCCGACCGCGCCTTCCGCTCACGGGCCGTCGTGCGTGTACGACGTGCCCTGCCATGGTCGGGTGCGGGTTGTGCGTCCGAGGGCGTACCGCCGTGCCAGGACGGCTCGTCGTGCGGGCGCAACTCTTCCTCCGTTCGGTCCATCCCGGCCGAATGCCCCGGTCGGCGGGGCTCACACCGAGGTGCGGACCACGTCCGCCAGGGGTACTCGTCCGCCGACACACCGGGAAGGAAGGGGCTCATGACCATCGGCGAGGGGAACAGCGCGTACGGGCACAAGGAGTTCAGGCGGTCCAGGAGCCACTTCACGGACCGTGTCACGGCCGACGGCCGGGACGGCTGGCCGGTGGAGCCCGGCCGCTACCGGCTGGTGGTCAGCCGGGCGTGTCCCTGGGCGAGCCGCGCCGTGATCGTGCGGCGGCTGCTGGGCCTCGACCACGCGCTGTCACTGGCCGTCGCGGACCCGATCCAGGACGACCGCAGCTGGCGGTTCACCCTGGACCCCGACGGCCGCGACCCGGTGCTCGGCATCCGCTTCCTCAAGGAGGCGTACGACGCCCGTGAGACCGGATATCCGGGCGGGGTCAGCGTGCCCGCGATCGTGGACGAGCCGAGCGGGCAGCTGGTCACCAACGACTACCAGCGGATCACCCTCGACCTGGCCACGGAGTGGGCGGCACTGCACCGCGACGGCGCGCCCGACCTGTATCCGGCCGCGCTGCGCGAGGAGATCGACGAGGTGATGGCGGGCGTCTACGAGGATGTCAACAACGGTGTGTACAAGGCGGGTTTCGCCACCCGCCAGAAGGAGTACGAGGAGGCCTGCGCGGCCGTGTTCCGGCGCCTCGAAGTGCTCTCCGAGCGGCTGGCCGGGCAGCGCTATCTGGTCGGTGACACGATCACGGAGGCGGACATCCGCCTGTTCACCACGCTCGTCCGCTTCGACGCCGTGTACCACGGTCACTTCAAGTGCAACCGCTGGAAGCTGGCGGAGGATCCGGTGCTGTGGGCCTATGCCCGCGACCTCTTCCAGACGCCCGGCTTCGGTGACACGGTCGACTTCGACCACATCAAGCGGCATTACCACCAGGTGCACACGGGCATCAACCCGACCGGCATCGTCCCGCTGGGCCCCGATCTGTCCGGCTGGCTCTCCCCGCACGGCCGGGAGGACCTCGGCGGCCGTCCGTTCGGCGACGGGACCCCGCCCGGGCCGGTACGCGCGTCGGAGGTGGTCCCGCCTCAGGGGCGTCCCTGAAGCCGGCACGGCGTCCGCGACCAGTGAAGAGGAGAGGAGAGATCCAGGTGGCCAAGAAGAAGACGAAGCTCCCGCTCGCGTACAAGCCCGTCGGGTTCGTGCTCGGCTGGGTGGGTGGTGCCCTGGCCGGGAAGGCGTTCCGCGCGACGTGGAAGGCCATCCGCCACGAGGACGACGCGCCGGACGCGCTGGACAGGGACCGCAAGTGGGGTGAGGTGCTGCTGGCCGCGGCCCTCCAGGGCGCCATCTTCGCGGTGGTCCGCAGTGCGGTGGACCGCGGGGGTGCGACGGTCATCGAGCGCTCGACGGGGGTGTGGCCCTCGTCCGACTCGCACGGACGGGACTGACGCCCGGCGGGCGGCCTCCGTGCTCTACCGGAAGAGGCTCGACCTCACAGGTTGATCATGTGCCCGGCGATACCCTCGACCGCCTCCTTCATCGCCTCCGACAGCGTCGGGTGCGCGAACACGTTGCGAGCCACCTCGTCGGCCGTCAGGTCCCACATCTGGGCCAGCGTGAGGGCGGGCAGCAGCTCGGTGACCTCGGGTCCGATCATGTGGGCGCCGATGATCTCGTTGTACTTGGCGTCGGCCACGATCTTGACGAAGCCCACGCCCTCGGCCATGCCCCGCGCCTTGCCGTTGGCGGAGAAAGGGAACTGCGCGACCTTCACGTCGTAGCCCCGCTCGCGGGCCTGGGCCTCGGAGTAGCCGAAGGACGCGATCTGCGGCTGGCAGAACGTCGCCCGCGGGATCATGTCGAAGTCGATCTCCTGGGTCTCCGCGTCGGCGATCGTCTCCGCCGCCACGACGCCCATCGCCTCGGCGGTGTGGGCGAGCATGAGCTTGCCCGTGACATCGCCGATCGCGTAGACGCCCTCGACGTTGGTGCGGCCCCGGGCGTCGACCGCGATGGCGCCCCGGTCGGTGAGCTGGACGCCCGTGTTCTCCAGGCCGTAGCCCTCGACGCGCGGCGCGAAGCCGAACGCGGCCAGCATCTTGTCGGCCTCGAGCACCTTGGCCTCGCCGCCGGCGGCCGGGCTGACCGTGACACGGACACCCGAGCCCGTGTCCTCGACCGACTCGACCTTGGTCGAGAGGAGGACGTCGACGCCCAGCTTCTTGTAGTGCCGGAGCAGTTCCTTGGAGACGTCGGCGTCCTCGGTCGGCACCATCCGGTCGAGGAACTCGACGATCGTCACGTCGACGCCGAAGTTCTTCAGGACGTAGGCGAACTCGACGCCGATCGCGCCGGAGCCGCCGATGATGACCGAGCGCGGCAGGTTCTCGTCGAGGATCTGCTCCTCGTAGGTGACGACGTTGGCGCTCTTGCGCATGCCCGGCAGCATCCGCACCTGGGCGCCGGTGGCGATGATGAGGTTGTCGCAGGTGTACGAGGTGGTGGCGCCGTTCGCGTCCCTGACGTCGACCGACTTGGGGCCCGCCAGCGTGCCCCACCCGTTGATCTCGGTGATCTTGTTCTTCTTCATGAGGTAGTGCACGCCCTTGGCACTGGCCTCCGCGACGCTGCGGCTGCGCCGGTGGGTGGCGGCGAAGTCCATCGTGGCGTCGCCGCTGATCCCGAACGTCTTCTTCTCGTGCGTGATGATGTGGGCGATCTCGGCGTTGCGCAGCAGAGCCTTCGAGGGGATGCAGCCGACGTTGAGGCAGACACCGCCCCAGTACTTCTCCTCCACCACGGCAACGGACCTTCCGAGCTGGGCGGCGCGGATAGCGGCGACGTACCCACCGGGGCCGGCGCCAAGAACGAGGACATCGAAGTGGGTCACGGAGCTCACCCTATAACCGCCGTGGTTCCGGTAGGACAGCCGCCCGGCCCGCTCGCGTCAGCCGTGGGCCGGAACGGCCGGAACGCTTCCCTCTCGCGGCTTCACCCCTGCTTGGGTGCCGTGGACCGCAGGCGGCGCACAGTGAAGGAGTGACCGGCCGGGTCGGCGTAACCGCGCTCCTCGAACGCGCCGCCGGGCTCCTTCGCGTCCAGGGGGCGTCCGCCGAGGGAGACGACCTTCCGCTCCGCCTCGTCGAGGTCGTCGACGAGGAAGTCCAGGTGGGCCTGGAGGGAGTTCTCGGGGCGTGGCCAGCTCGGCGGGGTGGCGTTCACATCGCGGCGGAACGCGAGGCGGGTGCCGTCGGCTCCGCGGATCTCGACCCGGTTGGCGCTCGCGTCCGTCTCCTCGGCGTCGAGCAGCTCCGTGTAGAAGGCCGCGAGCTTCTCGGGCTCGGCGCAGTCCAGCACCACGACTCCTGCCTGTACCAGTGCCATTGCTCCTCCGTCGGGGGTCCCGGGCGCGGGCGGCGGTCCGCCCGCGCCTGTGCGCTCCGGGTACCCCGTTGCGGGGAATCAGTCGGTGAACGCCCCTGCTCACCTCCACAGTTGGGCGCGTGCGAGCCGTTCGCGCCGTTCCGGGTCGGTGGCTCCGAGGCCCGTACGGGGTGCCAGGGCGAGGACGCCGACCTTGCCGAGGTGGGCGTTGTCCTGGACCAGCCGGGCGGCCTCCGCGGTCTCCGCGAGCGGGTAGGTGACGGTGAGGGCGGGCTGGAGGTGGCCGATGTCCAGCAGCCGCCCCACCGCGGCCTGTTCGTGCAGATTGGCGCCGTGGCTGCCGATGACCCGCTTCAGCCGCATCCACAGGTAGCGGTTGTCGAACTCGTGCTGATAGCCCGTGCTGGAGCCGCAGGTCACCACGGTCCCGCCGCGCCGTACGACGAACACGGAGATCCCGAAGGTGGCGCGGCCGACGTGCTCGAAGACGATGTGCGGGTCCTCCCCCGTCTCGGACCGGATCCGCCTGCCCAGCCGCTTGCCGACGGCGACCGGGTCGGCCGGGGCGTCGCCGGTGAGGCCGATCTCCTCGCGGTTGATCACCACGTGGCAGCCGAGGCCGCGCGCGTACTCGGCCTTCGTCTCACTGCTGACGACACCCACGGCGATGCCTCCGCCGCCGCGCACGAGCTGGACCGCGTACGCGCCGAGTCCGCCCGCCGCGCCCCAGATCAGCACGATGTCGCCCTGGGTCATCCGGGCGCCCCGGTCGCTGACGAGCATGCGGTAGGCCGTACCGGCGCACAGCGGGTTGGCGGCCGCCTCCTCCCAGGTCAAGTGGGCGGGCTTGGGCAGGAGTTGCGTGGTGCGCACCACGGCGTACTGGGCGAGGCCCCCGTAGTTGGTCTCGAAGCCCCATGCCACCTGGCCGGCGTCCATCATGCCGTCGGCGTGCGTGGCCGGGTCCTCCTCGTCGACGGACACGGGGCTGACGACGACGTGGTCGCCGACCCGCCATCTGCGGACGCCGGACCCGGTGCGCACCACGACCCCCGACGCGTCCGAGCCAACGACGTGGAACGGCCGGTCGTGCCGGGCCGCCCAGCGGTCCGTCTGCGCGAAGTGCTTCAGGAAGGTGAAGGTCGGGATGGGTTCGAACATCGCCGACCAGACGGTGTTGTAGTTGATGCCGCTCGCCATGACCGCCACCAGCACCTCGTTGGGGGCGAGTTCGGGCATCGGTACCGCTCCGACATGGATCGTCTTGCGGACGTCCTTGTCCGCGACCCCGGCGAAACCGCCCACGTCCTCCTCCCGCAGGTGGGCGGCGGTGTACCGGTCGGGCACGGGCAGCTGTTCCAGTTCGGCGCCGGTGGCTCCGGCCACGACGGCCTCGGCTAGGGGGTCCATGGGTGTCCTCCTTCGATCGGCTCGGATCCTTCGGTCAGCTCAGGCCGAGGCCCGCGGCGAGCATCGGCCACGACGCCCTGAACTCCTGCTGCCAGTACGGCCACGCGTGCGCGCCGCCGTTGTAGAAGTGGGTGGTGGCGGGTACGCCGAGCGCGGTGAGCCGCTGGGCGAACCGCTGCGACTGCTCCCACAGCGTCCCTTCGAGCAGGGCCCCTTCGAGGTTGTCGGGGGCGCCGCCGGACTGCCCGGTGCCCTGGGAGAAGTACAGCGGGGTGCCTTTGAGCGCGCCGGCCAGAGCGTAGGGGTTGTGCTGGTCCCAGTTGGCGCGCTGGAGCAGCGACGCCCCCCAGAGGGTCAGCGGGATCAGGGACTCGCGGGCGACGATCGCGCTCATGACGAGCGGCATGCGGGGGGCCGTCGTGTCGAGGATGCCGCTGTACGAGGCCGCCGCGGCGAAGACACCGGGGCGCCGGGCGGCGAAGGCGAACGCGCCGTAGCCGCCGGTCGACACCCCCGCGACGACACGCCTGGTGCCCGCCCGGTAGGTGGTGCGCAGCAGTTCCATGACCTCGTCGACGTGGAACGTCTCGTAGTCCGGGAGGTTGCGTCCGTAGTTCCACCAGTCGGTGGGGATGCCGGTGGGCCCGGAGGACGGCATCACGGCGAGGACGTCCTTGTCGGCGAGGAAGGCGCTGATGTCGGTTTCCCGCGTCCAGGAGGTGTAGTCGTCGTGCGCCCCCTGGAGGAGGTGGAGGACGGGCCAGGTGCGGGTGGGCTCGGCCGCGTACCGGGTCGGCAGGATGACCCGTACTGGCAGGGAGGCGCCGACGGACGGTGACGCGACCGTGAGGTCGACGGTCCGCGCGTCCAGCCATCGCTCGCCGGTGATGCGGGCGCCGGTGGCCGCGCCCGCGGCGGAGGTGGGGCCCACGGCGGTGGTGACGGTCGCGGCGGCTGCCGCGAGGAGGACGGTGCGGCGGGTGGGTCGGGGTACGGGCATGGGGTGGTCCTCGTCTCGTTCCGGTCGTTCCATGGGCCTTGGCGGTTCGGTCAGCCGTCGTCGCTCAGGTCCCGCTTCAGGAGCCGCGCCAGCGTGTCGACGACGGGTGGGTCGAGCAGGGCGAGGTGGTGGCCGGGCAGCGGGGTCACGGTGAGGTCAGCACAGTGCGCGTCCCAGCCGAGGGCGGCGTCCTCGCGCTCGTAGCGGGTGTCGCGGACGGTGTGCGGGGCGGGTTCGCTCGCCCGGTACAGCAGGGTCCTGCCGTGATACGGCCCCGGCCGGTGCCGCTCGCCGCTGCGCAGGTCGAGGTACGAGGTGCGCTGGTGCTCCACCACCGAGGGCGGCGGGTCGACGGCCTCGGCGAGGAGCTTGAGGACGAGGTCGATGCGCGCGGTGTCGTCGAGGGCGGCGAGTTCGTCGTACGGGAGGACGAGCGGGGTGCCGTAGGCGCGCTCCACGTACGCGGCGAACCCTTCGAAGTGGCTCCGCTCGACGTCGGCGGACGTGAGGCCGTCCGGCAGGGGCAGGGGCAGCACCGAGTCGAGGAGGACGAGGGCGGAGACGGTGCCGTGCGGGGCGAGGAGCCGGGCGGTCTCCTGGGCGACGAGACCGCCGTACGACCAGCCGCCCACGATCCAGGGGCCGTCGGGTTCCGTCTCCCGGATCCGGCGGGCGAACTCGGCCGCCCTGCCGGGCACGTCGTCGGGGTCGGGCCGCCGGTCGAAGCCGTACAGCGGGCGGTCTCCGTGGAGGCGTTCGGCGAGGCGGGTGTAGACGTCGGAGTCGCCGCCCGCCGCGTGGCAGAGGAAGAGCGGGGTGCCGGGGCCGCCGGCGGGGAGGCGGCGGAAGGCCTCCGACGGCTCCAGGAGGTCCGCCACCGCCCGCAGTGTGCCGCGCCGCAGCATCACGCCGGGTTCGAGCGTGACGCCGAACTCCCGTTCCACCTCGGCCCGTATCCGTACGGCCGTCAGCGAGTCGAGGCCGAGGTCGGTGAGCGGGGCGTCCGGGTCGAGCCGGTCGGCTCCGTAGCCCATCACCGCGGCCACGCAGCTCCGCAGCCGGGGCAGGGGGCCGGTCTGCGCCGGTTCTCCCGGTTCCGCCGGACGGGTGACCGGCTCCGCGGCGGCCCCGGCCTGCTCCCCGAACCAGAAGCGGCGGTGCCGCCAGCGGGGTGCCGGTACGTCCACGACCCGGCCGCCGAGCCGTTCGCGCAGCCCCGGCACCGGTACTCCGCCCACGAGGAGGGTGGCGAGGGAGGTGCGGAAGGTGAGGGCGTCGTCGGTGTCCTTGCGCAAGGTGGGCACGACGAGCGCGTCCCCGGGCAGGGTGTCGGTCAGGGGGTGCGTCTGTGTGGCGTGCGGGGCGACCTCGACGAAGACGCGGTGTCCGTCCTCGGCGGCGGCGCGCACGGCGTGCAGGAAACGGACGGGCCTGCGCAGGTTGGCGGTCCAGTACGCGGTGTCGTACGCGGCCGCGTCCCGCGGGTCGTCCAGCACCGTCGAGTAGCGCCGGCAGCCGGGCGCCGTGGAACGCACCTCACCGAGCTCCCGGGCGAACTCCCCCAGCAGCGGCTCGACTTCGGCGGAGTGACCGGCGCCCGACACCTTCAGGGGCCGCGCGAACCCGCCCTCGGCCGTCACCCGCGCCACGATCCCGGCGACGTCCTCGGCCGAGCCGGTGACGACGCTCTGCACCGGCGAGGCGTGCACGGCCACGTCGAGGGTCGCCAAGTCCCCCGCCAGAGCACGGATCTGCTCGGCCGACCGGTCCACCACGGCCATCGCCCCGCCCGTGAGCCGGTCGAGGAGCCGGGAGCGGACGGCGACGATCCGCGCTCCCGTCTCCTCGTCCAGGGCTCCCGACACGACCGCCGCGGCGATCTCGCCGAGGGAGTGGCCGATGACGGCGGCGGGCGCGAGGCCGTACGAGCGCCACAGCTCGGCGAGGGCGACCTGGACGCCGTACAGGACGGGCATCACGGCGGCGGGTGACGCGAGGTCGGCGTCGGGGGCGAGGCCCGCGGTGAGGGAGACGTCCGCGTGCCGTCGCAGCAGTGGCTCCAGGCGGGCGACGGCGTCCGCGAACGCCGGTTCGGCCGTGAGGAGTCGACGTCCCATGCCGGGCCACTGCGAGCCGTACCCGGAGAAGACCCACACGGGGTCGCCGTGTGTGCCCTCGCCCGTGACGAGGTGCGGGGACGGCTCCCCCGCGGCCAGGCGGCGCAGTGTCTCGGCCGTCTCGGCGCGGTCGCGGGTGACGAGGGCGGCCCGGTGGCGTCCGCGGCCGGTGCGTCCGGCCAGGGTGTACGCCACGTCGGTGTCGCGGGCGCGCGCGGGCAGCCGGTCGGCGAGCTCGCCCGCGTACGTCCGGACGCGGTCCCGGGTGGGCCCGTCGAGGAGGAGCAGGGCGGGAGCGGTCCGGGACGGCGGCCGGGACGGCCGTGTCTGCCGTGTCTGCCCTGGCGCGGGCCGGTGTTCCGTGAGCACGGCGTGCGCGTTCGTGCCGCCGAACCCGAACGAGGAGACTCCGGCGGTCGCCGTGCCGCCGTAGCGGGGCCAGGGTTCGCGCGAGGTGACGACCCGCAGGCCGAGCGCGTCGAGGTCGGCGTGCGGTCCGGGGCCGGTGAAGTGCAGCTGGGGCGGGATCTCGCCGTGGTGCAGGGCCAGGACGGTCTTGATGAGCCCGGCGATCCCGGCGGCGGCCTCCAGATGGCCGAGGTTGGTCTTGGCGGAGCCGATGAGCAGCGGCTGGTCCGGATCGCGCCCGGTGCCGAGCACCGCGCCGAGCGCGCCCGCCTCGATGGGGTCGCCGAGGGCGGTCCCGGTGCCGTGCGCCTCGACGTAGTCCACGGCCCGGGGCTCGGGGTGCGCCTCGGTGAGGAGGGCGCGCTGGGCCTGGGCGCTGGGGGCGGTCAGGCCGTTGGAGCGGCCGTCGGAGTTGACCGCCGTGGCGCGGACGACGGCCAGGACGCGGTCCCCGTCGCGTTCGGCGTCCGCGAGCCGTTTCAGGACGACGACACCGCACCCCTCGCCCCGGACGATCCCGTCCGCGCGCGCGTCGAACGCCTTGCAGCGCCCGTCGGGCGCGAGCGCGCCCGTCTTCTCGAAAGCGAGCGTGACCGCCGGGGTGAGCAGCAGGTTCACCCCGGCGGCGAGCGCGGTGTCGCACTCGCCCGAGCGCAGGCCGTGGACCGCGTGGTGCAGGGCGACGAGCGACGACGAGCACGCCGTGTCGACGGCCAGGCTCGGTCCGCGCAGGTCCAGGGCGTACGACAGCCGGCCGGCGGCGACGCTCAGGGCACCGCCCGTGGCGGTCCACGCGTCGGGGGCGGTGCTCGTCAGATGGGCGTACTCGTTGCCGCTGATGCCGACGAAGACACCGGTGCGGGTGCCCGCCACGCGGACCGCCGCGTGGTCGAGCGCCTCGCGGGTGACCTCCAGGAGCATGCGGTGCTGCGGGTCCATGGCGGCGGCCTCGTGCGCGCCGATACCGAAGAACTCCGCGTCGAAACCGGCGATGTCGGCGAGGAAGGCACCGTGCCGGGGGGCTTCCGCCGCGCCGGGGAACCGCTCCCACCGCCCCTCCGGGACCGTGCCGACGGCGTCCCGGCCCTCGGTGAGGAGCCGCCAGTACGCGTCGGGCGAGTCGGCGCCGCCGGGGAAGCGGCAGCCGAGGCCGATGACGGCGATGGGGGCGTTCCGGGTGTCGTCGTCCCCCAGGTCCGGAGCCGTGCGGGGAGCGGTCCGGGGCCGCTCGGCGGCGGCCGGGGCCGCGGGCTCCGCGGCAGCGGTTCCCGCCTGCTCCTCCCCCAGCCGCGCGGCCAGCGCGTCGATCGTCCCCGCCTCCCACAGCAGCGTGCTGGGCAGCCGCCGCCCGGCGCGGTCTCCCAGCAGCGCGGCCAGGGCGACCGCGTCCCGTGAGGTGAGTCCCAGTTCCGTCAGGGGCCGGTCGTCGGCGATCTCGTTCGCGGCGAGCCCGTACCAGGCGCCCAGCCGCTCGACGATCACGGCGCGGATCTCCGTCCGGGTCAGGCTCATGGCGGTCACCGGGGCCCCGGCCCGCCGTCGAACCCGCCGTCGAGGAAGCGGGCCCGGCTGGCGGCGCGCGACACTTTTCCGCTGCTCGTCCTGGGCACCGTGCCCGGTGGGACCAGCAGCAGGGTGCCAAGGCGCAGCCCGTGCCGTGCCGACACGGCGCTCCGCACGGTGGCCTCGGCGTCCCGGCGGTCGCCCGGGGTGAGGTGGGCCCCCCTGCGGTGTTCCGCGACCACGACGAGTTCCTCGCCCGCGCCGTCGGTGCCGTCCGCGTCGTCCGGCCGGGACACCCCGAACGCGGCGAGCCGGTCCCTGCGGACCAGGGGGAGGGCTGTCTGGACGGTCTCCTCGATGTCCTGCGGGTAGTGGTTGCGGCCGTCCACGACGAGTACGTCCTTGAGCCGGCCGGTGACGAGGAGCCGCCCCTCGTGCAGGGCGCCCAGGTCGCCGGTGCGCAGCCAGCCCTCGGGGTCGCCGAAGGTGTCGTCCGCGTCGCGTTTCCAGTAGCCGAGCCCGACGTTGGGCCCGCGCAGGCGGATCTCACCGATGTGGCCCTCGGGCCGTTCGCTGCCGTCGGGCCCGGTGATCCGTACCTCCTGCCCGACGGGGGCACCGCACGAGACGAGCACGGCCGCCCCGGGGTCCTGGGACTCCTCGATCCGACCGGCCGCCAGCGCGTCCGGGTCGCAGGCCAGCCTGGTCGGCGGGGCGGTGCGCCGGTCCGCCGTCACGAAGACGGTCGCCTCGGCGAGCCCGTACGCCGGGCAGTGGGCCACCGGGTCGAGTCCGGCCGGGCCGAAGGCGGACTGGAAGCGGTCCACCGTGCCGGGGCGTACCGGCTCGCTGCCGTTGATCAGCACCCGTACGCGTTCGAGGTTCAGCTCCTCGGCCAGGGCCGGGTCGGTGCGGGCCACGCAGTAGTCGTACGCGAAGTTCGGCGCGGCGCTGACCGTGCCGTCGTAACCGCCGAGCAGGCGCAGCCAGCGGGAGGGGTCCTCCAGGAACGCGACGGGGTCCATGAGGACGGACGGGAAGCCGCCGACGACCGGTGCGGCGATGCTGAGGACCAGGCCCATGTCGTGGAAGAGGGGCAGCCAGCCGACCGTGGTGGCGGTGCGCGGGTCGGCGATGAAGGCCTCGATGGCCTGGTGGGCGTTGGCGACGACGTTGGCGTGGCTGATCATCACGCCGGCGGGGGTGCGGGTGGAGCCGGAGGTGTACTGCAGGTACGCGATGTCGTCGGGACCCGGTGACGCGTCGCCGGGTAAGGGGCCCGGGTCGTCGGGTCCGGGGCGCCGTACGGGGAGCTGGTCGACGGCGACGACCGGGGGCTTGGGGAGGCCCTGGCCGCGTACGAAGTCCCGTACCGGGTCCGCGGTCGCCGTGTCGGCGAGCAGGCAGGCGGGTTCGCAGTCGGCGAGGACGGCCGCGAGTCTGCCGTCGTGCCCGCGGAGCTGGGGGCCGAAGAGGGGTACGGCGATCACCCGTGCGTACAGGCAGCCGAGGAACGCCGCCACGTAGTCGAGGCCCTGGGGCAGGACGAGGGCCGCGCGGTCACCGGGTGAGGTGACGGTCGCGAGGTGGTGGGCGACGGCGCGGGCGCGGGCGTCCAGGGCCCGCCAGCCGAGCGTGCGGTGCACTCCCGGGGAGTCGGGGGCGGGGAAGCCGACGTGAGTGAGGGCACGTTGCAGCGGCTGTTGGCGGGACCAGTGC
>NZ_VJZE01000198.1 GCF_009377205.1 Streptomyces phyllanthi | reverse complement strand
GATCCGTACCCACCAATGGAGGTAGGTCATGAAGGTCCGCCGCGTCCTCGTAGCGCGTTCCGAGGGCACCAGCCGCGTCATCGAGGACGGTGAGCCTCCCAGAGCGACGGTCGCCGTCGAGACTCCCGGCTTCGAGCAGACCCTGGTCTGGTGCACACCGCCCGTCCCCGCATCCGCATACCCGGGAACCGATCCGACCGTCGTGACGCGAACCCTGCTGCCCGAACCGGGCGGCACGAGCTTCATCATCCTCACCTTCCCGCCCGACGCGGTGTACGCCGCTCCCGACTTCGATCCGGCTGCGGCTGCCGCCGAGGCGGCACGCAACAGCCCTGGAATAGCGGAGCTGTTCGAGCCGGACGACCCGGGCATGCACACCACTCCGACCGTCGACTACGACGTCGTACTGGACGGTGAGCTCTGGCTGGCCCTCGATGACGGGGAGGTGCGCCTGTCCGCGGGGGACGTCGTCGTCCAGCACGGCACTCGGCACGCGTGGCGCAACAAGAGCGACAAACCCGCCACGCTGATGGCGGTGCTCATCGGCGCGCGCGAGGAGGCCGGCGCGGCGGAGAGGGGCGAGTAGCCATGGCCATGGATCTCGGGTGGGCGCATGCTCCGCATGACGGAGCGTGTACAGGCGGGGACCATCTGGGGCAACACCATGCGCCTGTACCACCCGGGTCTCTGGTTCGGCGGGATGAAGGCGAGCGGGCAGGGAAGCGCCTACGCGGAGGGCACGATCGAGGACTCCACGCGTGTGCGGCGTGTGACCATCCGCTTCGACGAGGCCGCGCCCACCCCCGCGTGGCCCGACCTGGACGGCGATGGTCTTCCTCGACGGAGGCTTCCCCTTCGGCGGATCGAGCCGGCTGGACGGGATGACCCCGCATTGCCCGCGCGGCCCGCATCGCCTCGGCGGAACGGTTCAGCGGCGGGCTCGGCGTTCCGCTCCCTCCGGCAGAGGCCTTCGGGTTGTCCGATCCACAGGACATCGCGTGGGTGAACAGGCGCCTGACACCACAGCCGCTCAGTGTGGAGGCGTCACCGCTACCGCTGAAGAACGACATCGGCAACGGCTTGCCCTGCACCTACGCGCGCTTCACCGAACCCGCGTTTCCCGGGGTGGATCCGTATGCCGCCTACGCACGTGGCCGAGCCGACTGGAGATTCGTGGAACTCCCAGGGGACCATGACGGCATCATCTCCGTTCCGGGCCCCGTTGCCGCACTGCTCGAATCCCTCGGTGCCTGATCGCCTCGGCCTAGACGCCGGCGCCTTTTGCACCGGGTGCGGCGGGGCGGGCGTTGTGGGGTGGCGCCGGCAGGTCTGCCCATTGGGTTGCCCGCCCGGAGGCGAGGTATGTGCCGTGCCGGAGGGACAGGGCGGCGACAATGCTCAGTCCGCGGCCGTTCTCATCGGGGTCCGGGCGGTCAGGGAATGAGGACGGCCGAGGGGCTGGGCCCCTGTCACTGACCTCGATGCGGAGAACGCGACGACCGTCGGCTTCGGGCATGGACAGGCGGAGTTCGGCCGGCGGCAGGGCGTGGTCGATGGCGTTGGTGGCCAGTTCGGAGATCACGAGGACGGCATCGTCGACCGCGTCGTGGGAGAGGCCCCAGCGGGTGAGCAGGGCGTGTGCGCGATGGCGCAGGGTGCGGACGGCCTCGGGGATGTGAGAGATCGGACAGACGTATGCCGTGCCCGGTGGGACGGTGTCGGGTCGGGGTCTCTGCGGGGCCGGGGTGGTCAGGGTGGCTTCGGGTCTTGGCAACATCGCGGGCCTCCTGGGCGGCGTCGGCGAGGGGCTTCGCCGCTGCCCCGGGGGGCCTTCCCCTCGGGGGCGATCGTGCCACCATGTGGCACGTAATGCCGCATAGCGGCATGATTATGGTTGGTCATTGTTCACGCAAAAGTCAATGGGTGGGACCTGACCGGAATCTGTTGGCTGCGAGGCCAGGGCTTGGACCAGCGTCAGAAGGCCGTGTAGCCCCCGTCCACGGGAAGGACGGCACCGGTGATGTACGACGACTCCGGGCAGGCGAGGAAGAGAACCGCATCGGCGACCTCCTCGGGCGTGGCGAGCCGGCCGAGCGGGATGGAGTCCTCTCTGGTGCGCCGGTAGGCGGCGGGATCGGGACGTCGCTGGAACGAGGCCTCGATGACCGGCGTCACCGTCAGGCCGGGCGCCACCACGTTGACGCGGATGTTGCGGGGCGCCCATTCGACGGCAGCGCCGCGCGCGAGCGCGATGAGGCCGCCCTTGGCGGCGGAGTACAGGGTCTGGTTCGGCATGCCGACCATGCCGAGGCGCGAGCTCACGCACACCATCGACGCTCCCGGCCCGGGGGCCAGCGGCATCAGGTGCTTCATGACCAGGAACGTGCTCAGGAGGTTGCTGTGCAGCACGTCGCGCGCGTCGTCGTAGGTTGTCTCTTCGAGCGGGCTGGACCGCTGGAGTCCATGGCAGAGGACGACCACGCCCACGTCCCCCAGGTGGTCCGCCGCTCGGGCGGCGAGCTCGGAGACGAAGGTCTCGTCGTTGAGGTCCCCCGCGAGGTAGAGATCCTCCGGATGGTCCTCGGGCAGGTCAGGTCGCCGCCCGGTGAGCAGGAGGTTGGCGCCCTCGCGGCGGAAGCGGGAGGCGACTGCCTGACCGATCCCGCTCGATGCTCCGGTGATCACGGCGTTGACGTTCTGGAGTCTCATCTTCGGTCCTCGGCAAGTGTGATGGTCGGCTGCTAGGTGCTCGTACCGGAGTTCCGCTCCGGTCCCGGTGTCGCCGGCCCGTCAGACCGGCGCCTGGCCACTGCCGGCCACGACCTCGGGCCGCAGCAGGCCGGCGAGCGTCTCGGCCGGCAACAAGCCCTTTTCCAGGACGAGTTCGGCCACGCCCCGGCCGGTGGCGAGGGCCTCCTTGGCGATGTCGGTGGCGGCCGAGTAGCCGATGTGCGGGTTGAGAGCGGTCACCAGGCCGATGGAGTTCTCGACGGTCGCGCGCAGCGTCTCGGTGTTGGCGGTGATGCCGGACACGCAGCGCTCGGCCAGCGTCAGGCATGCGTTGCGCAGGTGCGTGATGCCTTCGGACAGGGAGTGCAGGATGATCGGTTCGAAGGCGTTGAGCTGGAGCTGTCCGGCCTCGGCGGCCATGGTGATGGTGACGTCGTTGCCGATCACCTCGAAGGCGACCTGGTTGACGACCTCGGGGATGACGGGGTTGACCTTGCCCGGCATGATCGACGAACCGGCCTGTACGGGCGGCAGGTTGATCTCGCCCAGCCCGGCGCGCGGACCGGAGGAGAGCAGGCGCAGGTCGTTGCAGCTCTTGGACAGCTTGACGGCGATGCGCTTGAGCACGCCCGACATCTGTACGAAGGCGCCGCAGTCCTGGGTCGCCTCGACCAGGTTGGCGGCGGTGACCAGCGGCAGCCCGGTGATGTCGGCGAGATGGCGGCGCGCCGACTCGGCGTATCCGGCCGGGGCGTTGAGGCCGGTGCCGATCGCGGTGGCACCGAGATTGATCTCGTGCATCAGCTCCACGGCCTCGGCGAGCCGGCTGCGGTCCTCCTCGATCATGACCGCGTACGCCGAGAACTCCTGACCGAGCGTCATCGGCACCGCGTCCTGCAGTTGGGTACGGCCCATCTTGAGGATGTCGCGGAACTCGACCGCCTTGGCGGCGAAGGCGTCCTGGAGCACGAACATGGCCCTGAGCAGGCCGTGCACCGCGAACACCGTCGCGATCCTGACGGCGGTCGGGTAGACGTCGTTGGTCGACTGGCCGAGGTTGACGTCCTCGTTGGGGTGCAGGAACGCGTACTGGCCCTTGGCGTGGCCCAGCAGCTCCAGCGCCCGGTTGGCCACGACCTCGTTGGCGTTCATGTTGGTCGAGGTGCCGGCGCCGCCCTGGATCACGTCGACCACGAACTGGTCGTGCAGCTTGCCGCCGCGGATCTCCTGGCAGGCCGCGACGATCGCGGCCGCCTTCCCCGGCTCCAGCAGGCCCAGCTCCTCGTTCGCGAGGGCGGCGGCCTCCTTCACGGCGGCCAGGGCTTCGATCAGGTACGGGTAGGCGGAGATCGGCGTGCCGGTTATGGGGAAGTTCTCCATGGCGCGCAGCGTGTGCACGCCCCAGTACGCCTCGGCGGGTACGTCGCGGTCGCCGAGCAGGTCGTGCTCGCTGCGGGTGGCTGCGGCGGTCATGGCGGTGTGCGGGCCTTCTCTCGGAGCGGGTTCGGGCGTGGATACGCGGTGGGGAGGCGACGGCGACGCTGCGGGGACTTCCCACGACCACTTCGTGCGAAGTCCCCGCAGCGTCATCGCCATCGCCATCGGCGTCGGCGTCGACGTCGGCTCAGAGCAGCTTGTCCTTCGCCTTGTAGTAGGCGCCGCCGAAGGGCAGGAACCAGGCGGTGCCGTTGTAGAAGGGGACGGGGACCTTCGGGAAGCCGAGGCCGCGCAGGGGGTTGGCCTCGGGGCGGCCGTCCATCATCTCGGCGACCGCTCGGCCCATATAGGTGGCCATCTGGACGCCGTGACCGCAGTAACCCATCGAGTAGTACAGGCCGTTGACCTCGCCCGCGTGCGGGACGCGGTCCCAGGAGAAACCGACCATGCCGCCCCACACGTAGTCGATGCGCACGCCGGCCAGCTGCGGGAAGATCTCGGTCATCTCCCGCTTGAGGATGTCGCCGCTCTTGATGTCGGAAGCCGGGTTGGAGGGGGCGAAGCGGGCCCGGCCGCCGAAGGCGAGGCGGTTGTCCGGGGTGAGGCGGACGTAGTGGCCGACGTTCTTGTGGGCGACCAGCAGGCGGCCGTTCGGGATGAGTTCCTTGGCGCGCGCCTCCCCCAGCGGCTCGGTGACGATGATGAAGCTGCCGACGTTGATCAGCCGCTTCCGGAACCACGGCATCGACTTGTCGGTGTAGGCATCCGTCGCCGCCATGACCTGCTTGGCACGGATGGTGCCGTGCAGGGTCTCCACCAGGAAGCCGCCGCCAGGCAGGCGGGTGAGGCCGGTGGCGGCGTTGCGCTCGTGGATCTCGGCGCCGGCACGCTCGGCGGCGTCCGCCAGGCCGACGACGAACTTGCCCACGTGCAGGCCCGCGCTGAGCGGGTCGAGCAGGGCGCCGTGGTAGTAGTCCGTGCCGAGTTCGGCCCGCAGTTCGCTCTTGCTCAGGACGATCGTCTCGTGGCCGAAGTTGTCGGCCAGATCGCGCTGCTTGGCCCGCAGGCCCTCGAAGTGCCCGGGCTTGCAGACCGCGCCGAGGCGCCCGGAGCGGTTGAAGTCGCAGTCGATCTGCTCCTTCAGCGTGAGGTCCTCGACGACGTCGACCGCCTCGCGGAAGGCGTTGTACAGCTCGAGTGCGCGCTCCTGGCCGTAGCGCTTGCGCGCCTCGGCGGGGCTGATGGTGATGCCCTGGGTGCACATGCTGCCGTTGCGCCCGGAGGCGCCCGAGCCGACCTTGTCCTTCTCGACGAGGACGACCCGGGCGCCCTTGCGGGCGGTGTGGTAGGCGGTGGACAGACCGGTGAGCCCGCCGCCGATCACCACCACGTCCGCCTCGTCGGGCAGGTCCTTTCCGGAACGGTCGGGCAGGGCGGGGGCTGTGTCCAGCCAGTAGGGGATCTGCTTCATGGCGTGCGTCCTCTGTCTTCTCAGTCCTGTGTCGCCGTGTCGCCTGGTGTCAGCAGCCGAGGAGCTTCGGCAGGCCCGACAGGTCGGGCAGCTCGTCGTACGGCTGGTAGTCGGCGCTGCCGGGGCGGCCGTAGCGGTTGATCCACACGCGGCGCTTCAGGCCGAGGTCGCGGGTCGGGATGTGGTCGTACTCCCAGCCCTGGGCGGTGTGGATGACCTGCGACGGCTCGACGCCCATGGTCCTGAAGGCGTGCTTGAAGGTCTGGCGGTCCGGCTTGTAGGCGCCGGCCTGCTGGGCGGTGATGACGTAGTCGAACTCGACGCCGATGTTCTCGACGTTCCGCGCGATCAGGTTGTCGTCGGTGTTGGAGATGATGGCGATCTCGTACTTGGTCTTCAGCGCGCGCAGGGCCTCCGGCACCTCCGGGAAGGGGCCGAAGGTGGGGACGGCGTCCACGAGGGCCTCGCCGTCGGAGTCGCGGTACTCCAGGCCGTGCAGGCGCATGGCGTTCTTCAGGCTGGAGGGCAGGATCTCGTGGTAGGGGCGGTAGGCCTCCAGCACGGCCTGGAAGCGCATGACGCGGAAGTCGTCGAGGAACTCGTCGACGTCCAGGTTGTCCAGGTCCAGCCGGCCGGAGTCGGAAAGGATCTTCAGGGTGGTGGGGCCGAGCTGGAAGTCGACCAGGGTTCCATAGGCGTCGAAGGTGACGATCTCTCGCATGGTGTTCAGCCTCTGTCTCGCGGGTTTCCAGAATTTCCAGAAGGGGCGGGGACTTCAGACGACGCGTTCGCCGGGGGTGACGATCGCGTCCAGGGCGGCCAGGTCGGCCGCGTCGGGGATCCAGTCGGCCGCGGCCGCGTTGGCGGTGACCTGTTCGGGGTTCATGGCGCCGCAGATGACCGAGCCGACCGCGGGGAGCGCGGCCAGTCCGCCCACGGCGACCTGGAGGAGGGTCAGGCCGCGTTCGGCGCCGTACTCGGTGAGCGCCTCGGCCTTGTCGAGGGCCGCGTCGGTGAGCCAGCCCTGCCGCCAGGACAGGCGGCTGCCGGGCGGGGGCTGCTCGCCGCGCCGGTACTTGCCGCTGAGCAGGCCGTTGGCCAGCGGGTAGTACGGCAGCAGGCCGACGCCGTGGCGCAGGCACGCGGGGATCAGGTCCTGCTCCACGCTCCGGTCGAGGAGGTGGTAGCGGGCCTGGGTGGACACGAAGGCGCCGGTGAGGTGCTCGGCCGGCAGGTTGGAGCAGCCGATGAAACCGATCTTGCCGTCGTCCACCAGTTCCTGGAGCGCGGCCACCGTCTCCTCCAGCGGGGTGACGCCGTCCGGCTCGTGGTACTGGTACAGGTCGATCCGGTCGGTGCCGAGCCGGCGCAGGGACGCCTCGACGGCGTACCGGATGTAGGGGCGGGCACCCCGCCGGCCGTACCGGTCGGCCTCTGGCCCCATCTCCATACCGAACTTGGTGGCCAGGACGACATCGTCCCGGTGCCCCTTCAGGGCGGCACCCAGAAGCCGTTCGCCGTCACCGCGCGAGCCGCCGCGCCCGCTGCCGCTCTCCCCGGACCCGCCGTACATGTCGGCCGTGTCGAACAGGGTGATGCCTGCGTCGATGGCCGCGTGGACGACCGCCTTCGTGCCCTCCTCGTCGAGGCGGGAGCCGAAGTTGTTGCCGCCGACGCCGACCACGGAGACGGCCGGGCCGCGTTCGCCCAGGGTGCGGTACCTCATGAACGGCTCCCGAACCCGATGCAGACGTTCTTGGTCTGCAGGTAGCTGTCCAGGCCCGCGAGGCCCTTCTCCCGGCCCCAGCCGCTGTGCTTGTAGCCGCCGAAGGGGAGCTCGACGCCGGTGCCGACACCGGTGGCGTTGACGTAGACCTGACCGGCCCGGATGCCCTCGGCCAGCCGCATCGCCCTGTCGATGTCGCGCGTCCAGACGTACGAGGCGAGGCCGTACGGGCTGTCGTTGGCGATGTCCAGGGCCTCGTCGGCGTCGTCGAACTCGATGACGGTGACGACGGGGCCGAAGATCTCCTCGCGGGCGCACCGGGCGTCGTTCGTCAGACCGGTGAGGACGGTCGGTTCGACGTAGTAGCCGTCGGCCAGGGCCGGATCGGACGGGGCGCCGCCGACGCGGACCGTCGCGCCCTCCTGCCGGGCCAGGTCCAGGTAGCTCAGCACCCGGTCGCGCTGCCGGGCGGCGACCAGCGGGCCGACGTCCGGGTCGGTGAGCCCCGGGCCGACGCGCAGTGAGGCGGCGTGCGCGACCAGCTTGTCGAGGAACTCCTCGGCGCCGCGCTGGAGCAGCAGCCGGGTGCCGGCCGAGCAGGTCTGGCCCGCGTTGCCGAAGGCCGAGGCCGCGATGGCGGTCAGCGCCAGGTCGAAGTCGGCGTCGGCGAAGACGACGACCGGGGACTTGCCGCCCAACTCCGTGACGGACGGCACCACGTTGGCCGCGGCCGCCTGGGCGACCTTGATGCCGGTGGGTACCGACCCGGTGAAGGTGACCTGGTCGATGTCCGGGTGACCGGCGAGGGCCGCGCCCGTCTCCCCGTCGCCGGGGACGACGTTGAGGACGCCCGGGGGAAGACCGCACTCCAGGGCGATCCTGCCGATCTCCAGCGGGGTGAGCGGCGCCTCCGGCGACGGCTTGAGCACCACCGTGCAGCCCGCCGCCAGTGCCGGAGCCGAGCCCCGCGCGGTGTTCTGCAGCGGGTAGTTGAACGGGATGATCTGGCCAGAGACGCCGATCGGCTCACGGACCGTGTAGTCGATCAGGCCGGGGCCGAGAGGGATCGTCGTGCCGCCGAGCTTGTCGGCGGCGCCCGCGTAGAACTCGAAGTAGCGGGCCGCCGCCTCGACATCGGCCTTGGCCTGGCGGAGCGGCTTGCCGACGTCCTGGCTCTCCAGCCGGGCCAGCCGTTCGCCCTGGTAGCGGATGGCCTCGGCGATCCGGTACAGGATGCGGCCCCGGTCGGCGGCACGCATGCGGGCCCACGCGGGAGAGGTGAAGGCCGAGCGCGCCGCCGCCACCGCCTGGTCCACGTCCGCCTTGCCGGCCAGCGCCACCTGGGCGATGGCCGTCCCGTCGGAGGGGTCCAGGACGGTGAAGGAGCGTCCGTCGGCGGCCGGTCTCTGCTTGCCGTCGATCAGCAGCTCGGTCAGCTGAAGTTCGGCGCTCACGGCCGGATCTCCCCCTGCACCTCACCGAAGATGACGACCTCGTCGCCCGGACGGACCGTACGGATCCGGCGCACCCAGAGCACGATGCCCTCCTGCGGGGCGAGGACCTCCTCCAGCGTGTTGCCGTAGTGGTCGGTGATGGTGGCGATCAGGTCGCCTTCCTTGCAGGTCTCCCCGGGCTCGGCGCGAGCGACGAAGAAGCCGCCGGAGGCGGAGCGGGCGAAGGTGCCGGAGACGGTGGTGTAGGAGTCCCGCAGCTTCACCTCGCCGTCGATCATGCCGAACTGGCGCAGGACGTTGCGGATCGAGTTCATGTGCGTCTCGACGTTGGCCTCGCGGTAGGTGCCGCCGCCGACCTCGATTGTGATGGCGGGCTTGCCGGCCGCGAGGGCCGGGTGGCGGACCGTGCCGCCCCACTTGCCGCCCTTCCAGACCAGCTCGTGCCCGGCGGCCAGGGCGAGGTCCGTCGCCAGCTCCTCGTAGCCGCCCTGGAGGATGACCAGCGGGGCGATCTCGCCGTAGGCGCCGCCGGTGTGCAGGTCGACCACGGCGTCGACGGCCGGGACGACCTTCTCGACGAAGGTGGCGGCCAGGCGCTGGGAGTACGAGCCCTCCGCGTCGCCCGGGAAGATCCGGTTGAGGTTGAGGTGGTCGATGCCGCTCGCGCGGGCCGCCGCCTCGAAGGCCGGGGTGTTCAGGCAGGGGATGCCGACGACGGTGCCGCGCAGGGTGGCCGGGTCGATCTCGGCGAGGACCCGGCGGACGGCCTCCTGGCCGTCGTACTCGTCGCCGTGCACGCCCGCGTCCACGCACAGGACCGGGCCGTCCTGGGCGCCGTTGACGACGATCAGCGGAATGCCGAGTTCCACGCCGTAGCTGCTGGTGCCGACCGGGATGAGGCCCTGGGCGCGCTCGCCGGGGGCGACGGTCAGCGGACCGATGGAGTACATGTGGTTCCTTCCCAAAACGTGGATCAGATGCGGGCCGACGCCTCGGCGAGGGTGCCCGCGATGATCGCGGCGATACGGTCGAGGACGGCGCGGTCGCTGATCAGCGGCGGCGCGATCTGGACCAGCGGCGCGGAGCGGTTGTAGACGCGGGCCAGCAGGCCGGCCTCGCGCAGTCGGCGCGGGATCAGGTCGACGATCAGTTCGGTGCGGGCGGTGTCGCTGAAGCCGCCGCCGTCGAGGTCGCCGACGAGTTCGCAGGAGTAGAAGAACCCGGTGCCGCGGACGTCGCCGACGATCGGCAGGTCCTTGAGGGCCGCCATGCGCGCCCCCAGGTCGTCCTGGAGGCCGCGGACGTTGTCCAGGATCCGGTCCCGCTCCATGATCTCGAGGTTGCGCAGGGCGATGGCCGTACTCAGCGGGTGCCCGGCGAAGGTGTAGCCGTGGTTGAGGACCGCGCCGGGCCGGTTGATGACCTCGGTGACCTTGGTGCCGACCAACGTCGCGCCCAGGGGGGCGTACCCCGCGGTGATGCCCTTGGCGACGGTGACCATGTCCGGGCGGGCGCCGTAGCGGTCCCCGCCGAACCACTCCCCGACCCGGCCGAACGCCGTGATCACCTCGTCGGCGACGAGCAGGAAGCCGTACCGGTCGGCCAGCGCCCGCAACCCCTGCCAGTAGCCCTCGGGCGGGGTGATGCAACCGCCCCGGTTCTGCACGGGCTCGGCGATGAGCATCGCGACGGTCTCCGGGCCCTCGGCCAGGATCGTGGCCTCCAGCTCGGCGAGCAGCCATGCCGTGTGGACCTCGTCGTCCGCGAACTCCGGTGCGAGGCCGAAGCGGTTGGTGTTCGACACGAACCGGGTGTCGATCGCCGGCGGGCCGTACGGCTCCGTCAGGCCGGGGTCGTCGGTGAGGGACAGCGTGCCGACGGTCAGCCCGTGGTAGGCGCCGCGCCGGGCGATGGCCTTGGTGCGGCCCGGCTCGCCGCGCAGGGCGTGGTAGCGGCGGGCGATCTTCCAGGCGGTCTCGACGGCTTCGGCGCCGCCGCTCGAGAAGAAGGTGTGCTCGATGTCGACGGGGGCGATCCGGGACAGCCGCTCGGCGAGCTCTATGGCCGTGGGGTGCGCGGAGCCGGTCCACAGCGGGCTGTAGCACAGCTCGCGCAGTTGCCGCTCGGCGGCCTCCGCGAACTCGGGACCGTAGGAGTAGCCGAGCTGGCAGCAGTACAGCCCCGACAGGCCGTCGATGTAGCGGTTGCCGTCGGCGTCGTCGACGTACGGGCCCTCGCCGCGGCGGACGACGAACAGTTCCTGGCCCGGCGTCGCGAGCGATCCGTTGGCGGTCATGTTCAGCAGCAGGTGCCGCTGAGCGGTGGCGGCGGCCGGCTGAGTGGTGGCGGCGGTCATACGGCTTCACCTCCCGGGGTGGCGATCCCGGTCGCGGTCTCGACGGAGAGCAGGGAGTCCTGCCGCCCGGAACCGAGCCAGCGCACCAGGGCCACCAGGCCCAGGGCGAGGATCGCGAAGGCGATGAGGATCGCGCTGACCGCGGTCACGCTGGGGTCGATCTCGAAGGTCAGTGAGTTGTAGACCCGCACCGGCAGGGTGACGGTGTCGACCGAGGAGAGGAACTGGGAGATGTAGAACTCGTCGAAGCTGGTGATGAAGGAGAAGATCGCTGCCGCGATCATTCCCGGCGCGGCGAGGGGGAAGGTGATCTTCCGGGCGATCGTCAGCCGGCCGGCGCCCATGCTGGCCGCGGCGTCCTCGAGGCGTTCGTCGATCCCGCGCAGGGTCGCGATGAGGATCAGCACCGCGATCGGCGAGGCCAGCACGGTGTGCCCCAGGGCGATCGCGATCGGGCTGCCCAGCATCGCGGCCGGCTCGAAGAGCAGGAACAGGCCCAGTGCGGTGACGATCTGCGGGATCACCAGCGGTCCGAGCACCAGGGCGAAGACCGCCGAGCGCAGCGGCAGTTCGCTGCGGACCAGGGCGGTCGCCGCGGTCACCCCGATGATCAGCGAGAACACGGTGCTCAGAGCGGCGACCAAGGCGCTCAGAGAGAGCGCGGCCGGCCACTTGCTGCCGTCGGCGAACAGGGCCTTGTACCAGTTCAGCGTCCACGCCTCGGGCGGGAAGGCCGCGAAGGCGTTGTTGCTGAAGGAGGTGACGAGGATGACGACGATCGGCAGCGCCAGGAACAAAAGGATCACGGTGGCGACGGCGGTCAGGGCGATCCGGCCGGTGAGGGTCTTGCGCAGCTCCATCATGAGGCGTTCCTCTTCTTACGGCTGGCACCCAGGGAGCTGACGAGCTTGACCAGCAGCAGTCCGGCAAGGGTGAGGACCAGCAGGATGACGCCCTGGGCGGCCGCCCCGTTCCACTGGTTCTCCTTGGTGACCTGCTGGTTGATGAGGGTGGCGATCATCGTCTGGTTGGGTCCGCCCATCAGGGCCGGGGTGATGTAGTAGCCCAGCGAGAGGATGAAGCTGAGCAGTCCGGCACTGGCCAGGCCGGGGGCGACCAGCGGCAGGTAGACCCGGCGGAAGATCGTCACGCGTCCCGCGCCCATGCTGGCCGCGGCGGCGAGCAGCCGCCGGTCCACGCCGCGCATCACGCCGTACAGCAGCAGCACCGTGTACGGGAGCATCATCGAGGTAGTGCCGATGACCACGCCGAGCTCGTTGTAGAGCAGCTGGAACGGGGCGCCGGGGACCGGCATGGCGGTGAGGGTCTCGTTCACCAGGCCCTTGTCGCCGAGCATGATGATCCAGCCGTAGGTGCGCACCAGGGCGCTGACGAAGTGCGGGACGACCACGACCAGCATCGCAAGGCCGGCCAGGATGGGCTTGAGCCGGGAGATCGCCTGGGCCAGGACGAACCCGAAGACCAGGCTCAGCACCGCCGTCTCGGCGGAGATCCGCAGGGTGGTGATCAGGACGGAGAGGTTGACGCCCGTCAGCGCGTCGGCATACCAGTGCAGCGTGAACGAGCCGTCGGCGTCCTTCAGGCTCAGCAGCAGCGTGCTGAAGATCGGGTAGACGAACAGCACCAGCAGGTAGACGACGACCGGCAGGGCGTAGAGGATTCCGGCCCGGGTCCGGCGCGAGGCCAGGAGCTTGCGCGGACGGGCGGGGGCCCCCGCGGTGAGGGTGGCGGCCATGGCTCACCCTGCCTGTTCGCCGGCGAAGAGGTTGACGTCGTCCGGGTCGGCGGTGATCCCGACCCGCTCGCCCGCGACGGGTCCGCGGCCGGCCGGTACTTCCAGGCGCAGCAGTGGCGCGTCACCGCCGTCGATGCGCACGCCCGCGCGGACCAGAGTGCCCACGTACGTGGCGGTCTCCACCGTGCCGGTACAGAAGCCGTCGTCGCTGGCCGAGGCCCGTAGCCGGCCCGGCTGGACGGCGGCCTTGACCTGGGTGCCGGGGGCCAGGTCGTGGCGGCGCGCCTTGAGCAGGCCGCCGCTGTTGTCGAGGCGGACCAGGGTGTGCGCGTCGGTGTGCTGCTCGATGCGGCCGGGCAGGAAGTTGGCCGCGCCGAGGAAGTCCGCCACGAAGGGGGTCCTGGGCCGCTCGAACAGCTCGCGGGGGGTGTCGAACTGCTCGATCAGGCCGTTGCGCATCACCGCGATGCGGTCCGACATCACCAGCGCTTCTTCCTGGTCGTGCGTCACATAGATGACGGTCAGGCCGAGTTCCTGCTGGATGGTCTTGATCTCGACCTGGAGCTGGTCACGGAGCTTCTTGTCCAGGGCGCCGAGCGGTTCGTCCATGAGGATGACCGGCGGGCGGTAGACCAGGGCCCGGCACAGGGCGACCCGCTGCTGCTGGCCGCCGGACAGCTCGCGCGGCTTGCGGCCGCCGAACCCGGACAGGCCCGCGATCTCCAGCGTCTCCCCCACCCGACGGCGGATCTCGTCCTTCCCCACACCGCGCAGCGTGAGCGGGAAGGCGACGTTCTCACTGACCGTCATGTGCGGGAAGAGCAGGTACTGCTGGAAGACGAAGCCCAGGCCCCGCTTCTGCGGGGCGAGGCGGGTCACGTCACGGTCCCCGACGGTGATGGTGCCGGAGTCCGGTTCGCAGAAACCGGCGATCATCATCAGCGTCGTGGTCTTGCCCGACCCCGAGGAGCCGAGGAAGGTGACGAACTCCCCCGCCGCGATCTCCATGGACGCCTCGTCGACGGCGACGACGTCGCCGTAGGTCTTGCGCAGGGCCACCACCGACAGCGCTTTGCCGGTCGCGGTGGCCGGCTTGCCGCCGGCCACCTTGACGGACGGTGTGGCGACACCGAATTCAGCCACGAGCCCACTCCAGCCAGCGCTTGGTGACGGCCGATTCGTTCTTCAGCCACCAGTCGACATCCGCGTCGAAGCCCTTGTCGTAGTACTTCGGCGCACCGGCTAGCGCGTTGCGCTCGTCCTCGCTGAGCTTGGCGTAGGCCAGCGGGGACGACGGGTTCGACGGGAAGGCCTTGGCCAGGGCGGCCTGGACCTCGGCACGCAACGAGTAGTCCATGAGCTGGTAGGCGGCGTCCGCGTTGGCCGCGCCCTTGGCGATGGCATAGCCCGAGAACTGGCGGCGCATACCGTTGAGCTGCCGGGTGACCGGGACACCCTGCTTCTCCAGATCGGCGAGCCGGCCGTCCCAGACAGTCGACATCGTGACCTCCTGGCGGCTGAGGAGCACACCGGGGAGCGGGCCGCTGTCCCAGAACTTCTTGATGTCGCCCCGCAGCCGGGTCAGCACCTTGAAGGCACGGTCCACATCGAGCGGGTACAGCTTGTCCATCGGGACACCGTCGGCCAGCAGCGCGAACTCCAGCTCCGGCAGGTCACCGTCCGGGTGAACCATCGCGCGGCTGCCCTTGAACGCCTTGGTGTCCCAGAAATCCGCCCACGACTCCGGCTTCCTGCCCCCGAACGCGTCCGTGCGGTACCCGATGCACTGGCCGTAGAAGCTGTGGCCGATGGCATGGTCGGTGATCTGGTTCTGGGGGATCTTCGCGCTCTTCAGGCTCTTGAGCCGGTCTCGGTCGAGCGCCTCCAGGGCGTCCTGGGCAACGTACTTGAGGTGAGACATCATCGAGTTGTTGATGAGGTCGCACTGCGGGCGGCCCTGCTTGATCTGGGCGAGCAGCGGGGCGTCGTCCAGGTTGAGCACCTTGACGCTGATGCCGGTCTCCTGGGTGAACGGCGTGTAGATCGCCTTCTGGAGGGCCGCGCCGTAGGAACCGCCGCTGTCGCGGACGACCACCGTCTTGCCGCTCTTCCCACCGGCGCCGGCGCTCGTGCTGCGGCTGGTGCCGGTGCCGCAGGCGCTGAGGGCGGTCGCGGCGGCGACGCCGGCCGTGACCCCGCCTATTCCGCGCAGGAACAGTCTGCGGTCGATCCGGGCATCTTTCATCGTGTGCCTCCTGGTGGTGCTGGCCGTGAGAAGGGGGGCGGTTGACGTGAGAAGGGGGGCGGCTGTGTGGGGG
>NZ_VJZE01000197.1 GCF_009377205.1 Streptomyces phyllanthi | reverse complement strand
GGCCGAACCCACCTCACCCTGGCAGCCGACCTCCGCGCCGGAGATGGAGGCGTTCTCCTTGAAGAGCATGCCGACGGCGCCGGCGGCCAGCAGGAAGCGGACGACTCCCTCTTCGTCCGCGCCCGGCACGAAGTTGATGTAGTAGTGCAGGACCGCCGGGATGATGCCCGCCGCGCCGTTCGTCGGGGCCGTGACGACACGGCCGCCCGCCGCGTTCTCCTCGTTCACCGCCATCGCGTACAGCGTGATCCACTCCATGGAGCGGGCCAGCGGATCGCCCTCCGCGCGGAGCTGTCGTGCGGAGACGGCCGCGCGGCGGCGGACCTTCAGGCCGCCCGGCAGGATGCCCTCGCGGGACATGCCGCGCGACACACAGACCTGCATCACCCGCCAGATCTCCAGCAGGCCCTCACGGATCTCCTCCTCCGTGCGCCAGGACCGCTCGTTCTCCAGCATCAGGGACGAGATGGACAGGCCCGTCTCCCTCGTCAGGCGCAGCAGTTCGTCGCCCGTGCGGAAGGGGTACTTGAGGACCGTGTCGTCGAGCTTGATGCGGTCCGCGCCCACCGCCTCCTCGTCCACGACGAAGCCGCCGCCGACGGAGTAGTACGTTTTCGTCAGCAGTTCGGCGCCCGACGCGTCGTACGCCCACAGCGTCATGCCGTTCGCGTGGTACGGGAGCGTCTTGCGGCGGTGCAGGACCAGGTCCTTGTCGAAGTCGAACGCGATCTCGTGGTCGCCCAGCAGCCCGATCCGGCCCGACTCCCTGATCAGCGCCACCCGTTCGTCCGCCGACTCCACGTCCACCGTGCGCGGCGAGGCGCCCTCCAGTCCCAGCAGCACCGCTTTGGGGGTGCCGTGCCCGTGCCCCGTCGCACCCAGGGAGCCGTAGAGCTCGCAGCGGACGGAGGCCACCGCAGGGAGCAGCTCCTCGTTGCGCAGCCGGCGGGCGAACAGGCCCGCCGCGCGCATCGGGCCGACCGTGTGGGAGCTGGACGGGCCGATACCGATCGAGAACAGGTCGAAGACCGAGATGGCCACGGCGACTCCTCACTACGGGGGTGGTGCGGGGGACGGGCACCGCGCTCGTCCTTCAGTGTGCGCGGTGCCCCTGAAGCGGTTCCCCCGAAGCGACGGACTACGGGAGGCGGACTACGAGAGATGGACTACAGGAGGTGGACGACGAGAGGTGACCTACCCGCTCAGGCCGCTGTACAGCGGGTGCTGCTCCGCGAGCGCGGTCACCCGGGCCCTGAGCACCTCCACGTCGGCCTTCCCGGAGGGAGAAGCCGCCTTCAGCACCTCGGCGATGACATCGGCGACCTCGGCGAAGTCCTCGGCCGTGAAGCCGCGGGTGGCCAGGGCGGGCGTGCCGATCCTGAGCCCCGAGGTCACCATCGGCGGGCGCGGGTCGTTCGGGACGGCGTTGCGGTTGACGGTGATGCCGACCTCGTGGAGGCGGTCCTCGGCCTGCTGCCCGTCCAGCTCGGAGTTCCGCAGGTCGACCAGGACCAGATGGACGTCGGTGCCGCCCGACAGCACGTCCACACCGGCCGCCCTGACGTCGTCCCTCATCAGACGCTCGGCGAGGATGCGGGCGCCCTCCAGGGTGCGGCGCTGCCGCTCCTTGAACTCCTCGGAGGCCGCGACCTTGAAGGAGACCGCCTTGGCCGCGATCACATGCTCCAGCGGACCGCCCTGCTGACCGGGGAAGACCGCGGAGTTGATCTTCTTGGCGAGCTCGGCCGTCGACAGGATCACACCGCCGCGCGGTCCGCCCAGCGTCTTGTGGGTCGTGGTCGTCACGACATGGGCGTGCGGGACCGGGCTGGGGTGCAGCCCGGCCGCCACCAGGCCCGCGAAGTGCGCCATGTCGACCATGAGGTACGCGCCGACCTCGTCCGCGATCCGGCGGAACGCGGCGAAGTCCAGCTGCCGGGGGTACGCCGACCAGCCGGCCACGATCAGCTTCGGCCGGGACTCCTTGGCGAGCCGCTCGACCTCGGCCATGTCGACCAGACCGGTCTCCGGGTCGACGTGGTAGGCGACCACGTCGTACAGCCTGCCGGAGAAGTTGATCTTCATGCCGTGGGTCAGATGCCCGCCGTGCGCGAGGTTCAGGCCCATGATCGTGTCGCCGGGCTTGAGCAGCGCGAACATCGCGGCCGCGTTGGCCTGGGCGCCCGAGTGCGGCTGGACGTTGGCGTGCTCGGCGCCGAAGAGCTCCTTGACGCGGTCGATGGCGATCTGCTCGACCACGTCGACGTGTTCGCAGCCGCCGTAGTAGCGGCGGCCCGGGTAGCCCTCGGCGTACTTGTTGGTCAGCACCGAGCCCTGGGCCTCCATGACCGCGACCGGAGCGAAGTTCTCCGAGGCGATCATCTCCAGCGTGGACTGCTGGCGGTGCAGCTCGGCGTCGACGGCGGCGGCCACGTCCGGGTCCAGCTCGTGCAGGGGCAGGGTGAGAAGGGGCATGTCAGACATGGGGTGCGCCTCCTCAGCCGGCGGAGAAGGCGGCGTACTCGTCGGCGGAGAGCAGGTCGGACGGCTCCTCCGTGACCCGCACCCGGAACAGCCAGCCGCCCTCGAACGGGGCGGAGTTGACCAGCGACGGGTCGTTGACCACGTCCTCGTTGATCTCGGTGACCTCACCGGTGACCGGGGCGTACAGGTCGCTGACGGACTTGGTCGACTCCAGCTCGCCACAGGTCTCGCCCGCGGTCACCGTGGAGCCCACGTCGGGGAGCTGGGCGTAGACGACGTCGCCGAGCGCGTTGGCCGCGAACTCCGTGATGCCGACCGTCGCGACGCCGTCCTCGGCGGTCGACAGCCACTCGTGCTCCTTGCTGTAGCGCAGCTGCTGGGGGTTGTTGCTCATGGCCTGATTTCTCCTGTACGCGGGGAGTGCTGGTGAGTGAGGGACTGCGGAGACGGTGGCTGAACAGCGCGAACCGGCTCCCACGGATGTGCTCGGTGACACCTTCGGCGTCAGTGCCGCCTGTGGTGTCAGTGCCGCCTGTGGCGTCAGTGCCGCCTTCGGCGTCAGTGCCACTTCTGACGTCAGTGTTACTTCTGACGCTTGTAGAACGGCAGCGCCACGACCTCGTACGGTTCGTGGCTGCCCCGGATGTCCACACCGACACCGGGCGTGCCGGGCGCGGAGTGCGCGGCGTCGACGTACGCCATCGCGATCGGCCTGCCGAGGGTGGGGGAGGGTGCCCCCGAGGTGACCTCGCCGATCACCTCGCCGCCGACGACGACCGCGTACCCGGCGCGCGGGACGCGACGCCCCTCGGCGACGAGCCCGACGAGGACACGCGGAGGGTTCGTCGCGGCCCGGGAAGCGGCCTCGGTGAGCGCCGCCCGCCCCACGAAGTCGCCCTCCTTCCCGAACTTCACCACCCGTCCGAGGCCCGCGTCGAAGGGCGTGAGCGAGGTGGAGAGCTCGTGGCCGTACAGCGGCATGCCCGCCTCCAGGCGCAGCGTGTCCCGGCAGGACAGCCCGCAGGGGACCAGGCCGGCGCCCTCGCCCGCCTTGGTCAGCGCCTGCCACAGCTCGACGGCGTGCTCCGGCTTCACGAACAGCTCGAAGCCGTCCTCACCGGTGTAGCCGGTACGGGCGATGAGGGCCGGGACGCCCGCGACGGTGCCGGGCAGACCCGCGTAGTACTTCAGGCCGTCCAGGCGGGCGTCCGACAGGGAGGCGAGGATGCCGGGGGACTCGGGGCCCTGGACGGCGATCAGCGCGTAGGCGTCCCTGTCGTCCCGCACCTCCGCGTCGAAACCCGCGGCCCGCTCCACCAGCGCGTCCAGCACCACCTGGGCGTTCGAGGCGTTGGCGACGACCAGGTACTCCGTCCCGGCGAGCCGGTACACGATCAGGTCGTCGAGGATGCCGCCGTCCTCGCGGCAGATCATGGTGTAGCGGGCGCGGCCCGGCGCGACGCCCCCGAGGTCGCCGACCAGCGCGTGGTCCAGCAGCGCGGCGGCCTGCGGTCCGGATACCGTGATCTCGCCCATGTGCGAGAGGTCGAAGAGGCCCGCTCCGGTGCGGACGGCGTTGTGCTCGTCGCGCTCCGAGCCGTACCGAAGGGGCATGTCCCAGCCGGCGAAGTCGGTCATCGTCGCACCGAGCGAGCGATGCAGGGCATCGAGCGCGGTACGACGCAAGGGGGTGCTGCTCATCGGTTCTGCTCCCAGGGCATGAAAGGCGAGGTCGTTCCTCCCCATCTGTCATCGGAACCTGAGAGGTTCGCCGTGGCCACCGGAGAACCGGGTGATCACGGCTTGCACCTTGGGTGGAGCCGCACCCCGGAGTCCGGGAGGCGGCCCGCTTTTCAGATGTGCCTCGCCCGCGCGGTAACGGGGCCTGAGAGATTCAAGGGAGGAACTTGCTCCTTCGGCGCCCCAGTGGCACGTACACATCATGTCGCACGTCACCGGGAACTCTCCCGCGCGGATTCAAGCGGCCGGTATGCAGTTGGCGCGCACATCATCGCACGCATCGGTCGGGCACGGCAGGGGCCCCCACTCAGGCACCGCACCGGACCGACGGGGACGCACAGCGTCCTGTTGCAGGGCTGTGGCAGTACGAGAACGGAAACACGAGAGACCCGGAATTACCTTCTCTTTACACTCAACGGGGATGGGACTCCATACCCCCTGGGGAGGACGAACACGGTGAAGAGGACCACGGCGTACGCGACGACCTCCGGCATCGCGCTGCCCGAGCAGCCGACCGCCCCGGGCAGGGAGGCGTGCGGCCCCTTCCCGACGGCGGTCGTCCGCGACCTGCGGGAACGCTCGGGACGCAGCCCCCACGGACTCTCCTTCGGTGCCCGCGACCTGGTCGTGGTCACCGGACTCCCGGGCAGCGGCAAGTCGACCCTCATGCGGCGTGCCGTGAGCGGCCGGCGCATCGACTCACAGGACACCCGCGACCGCTGGGACGCGCGCCTGGCACGCTTCCTGCCGTACGCCCTCTACCGGCCCTTGGTGCGGATCGCCCACTACGCCGGACTGCGCCGCGCCCTGCGCTCCGGCACCGGAGTCGTCGTGCACGACTGCGGTACGCAGGCCTGGGTGCGCGGCTGGCTCGCCCGCGAGGCCCGGCGCCGGGGCGGCATGCTGCACCTGCTGCTCCTCGACGTCACTCCGGCGGAGGCCCGTGAGGGTCAGCGCGAGCGTGGCCGCGGGGTCTCCCACTACGCCTTCGCCCGGCACCGCGGTGCCATGGCGCGGTTGCTGCGGGCGGTGGAGAAGGGGCGGCTGCCGGACGGGTGCGGGTCGGCGGTGCTGGTGGACCGGGCGGCGGCGGACGTCCTGAAGAGGATCGACTTCCTCGACTGACCGGGCTCCTTCCGGGGCTGCGCCCCGGATCCCCCGGCGGGTGACGGCCCCGTGACGTCGTCGGGGAACCGCGAGGAGCCGGTGGCTGGTCGCGCGGTTCCCCACACCCCTTTAGGGTTCAGACACGGCAGCGACACGGAGCAAAGCGGTAGGCAGGCGATGGACTTCCCGGCGGACTTCCCCGCACAGGCGCACCCCCACGGGCACGGTGGGTGGCCCGGTAACGAGCTGGAGGAGGTGCTCTCGGCGTCCCTCGGGCAGCCGAGCGCGGGCGGACGGATCGTGGAGGTCCTCGGCCGCAGTTTCCTCTGGGTGCCCCTGCCCGAGGGCGGCGGCCCGCACAGCGGTTCCCTCAGCCTCCCGTCGATGGAGATCGAGGGGCAGGCGTACGTCCCTGTCTTCAGCTCCGAGGAACAGCTCCGCCAGGTCGCCGGCAGCCATATGTCGTACACGGTGGCGCCCGCCGTCGAGTTCGCGCGCGGGCTTCCGCCGCAGGTCGGCATCGTGGTGAACCCGGACGGCGTGGTCGGTGTGCCGCTGCCGCCGCCCGCCGTGGCCCAGCTGTGCCGGGCCGGGCGGACCCCGCTGGACGGCGGGGCGAGCGGAGGGCGCGTACGACTGTTCGAGCCGGACTGGCAGGACGACCCCGTGGACTTCCTCGCCGCGGCCTCCGCCGAGTTCGCCGGGACCGGAGCCGTGCTCACCGCCCGCCGCTGCCTGGCCGCCATCGAGACCGCCGAGCCCGTGATGTTCATCGGGGTCGAGCTGATGTCCTGGGAGGCGGACCGCGCCCTCCCGCTGGAGGCGCTGGGCCGCGCACTGGCGAAGTCCCCGATGGGATACGCGGTGAACACGGTGTTCCTGGACGTGGCGCAGGATCCGGTGGGGGACTGGATGCGAGAGCGGGTGCGGCCCTTTTATCAGTACGGTCACTGAGGGCGCGCCCCCGCGGGGCCGTGCCACTATGTGCGGCTCGTTGCGTGCCTGAGAACAACCATCGCGGACCTGCGGTCGCCGGGTGACAGCGGGCGGCGGCAAGCCCCGGGCTCCGGGGCGGTCGCTGTCCGCACAGCCACCTCTAAGCTGGTTTCATATCCACGTTCAGGACTTTCTCGAGAGGGCGGTACAGGTGAGCGCCAGCGGCATCGCGGCCGGGCAGGTCGAGCACATGCTGCGCCAGGTGACGCCCGGGCGCTACGACGCCTATGAGGCGCTGCTGCGCGCGCTCGCGGCGCCGTCCTCCGGCCAGGTCTGGATGCTGCTGTGGCACGGCCAGGCCGGTTCTCCGGACGCCCAGTACGGGAACATGGAAGTGGACGGCCACGGCTACGCACCGTGTGTCACCTCCGCCCAGGAGCTCTCGGCCAGTGGCTGGAACCGCAGTTACGAGGTGGTCGACGGCCTGGACGTGGCCCGCACCCTCTATCCCGACCACTACGGCCTGTGGCTGAACCCGCACGCGCCGGGTGGCGGTGTCGGTATCCCCTGGCTCGACCTGCGCCGGATCGCCACCGGACTGGAGCGCCAGCCCGCGGGCCCGCTCCGGCTCTCCGAACCGGGCATCGAGATCCCGCAGTTCTACGCACTGCTCACGCAGAACGCGCACCGCACCCCCGCCGTCCGCTCCCTGCGCCGCGCCTGGGTGCAGCCCGCGCTCGGCGCGCCGTACCTGGCCGTCGGGCTCGACGTGTACGACACCTCGCCGCCGGCCGTGGACTCGGTGCGGGCGATGATGCAGCAGTCCATCGGCGCCGTTCCGGACGGGCTGCCCGTGTCGACCGTGGCCATGTCCGACGAGTTCGACCCGGTCGTGATGTGGCTGCGCGCCAACGCCCGCCCCTTCTACGACCGTGAGGCCCACGCCGCCCCGGCCCAGGCTCCCGTGGCGGGCGGGTTCGGCTACCCGGGCGGGTACTGACCGCCGGCCGCTTCGGCGCCTCCGTAACGCCTTCACGGTGTGCCCGTACTCGGTGCGGGCGATGATGCGGCAGTCCATCGGCGCCGTTCCGGACGGGCTGCCCGTGTCGACCGTGGCCATGTCCGACGAGTTCGACCCGGTCGTGATGTGGCTGCGCGTCAGCTACCGCCCCTCCTTGTGACCGCGAGGCCTGCCGCTTCGGAGCGTTCGTGGGAGTTGAGCGCCCAACTTTCCACCGTCACACCGAGTTGATGCACCGTCACTTCCCCCGGTGGGAGTGAACCAGTAGGTAACATTGTGTCCGCATTGTGGACCCCCGGCTGCCGTACTGCTGGGTATCAGCTGTGTATCACCGCTATCCGGAACGTTCTGGATGCTGAGCGGTGACTGTAGGGTTCGGCGAGTTCATGATGCTCGGCGCTGCCGAATTCAGGGGTGGACCATGCGAATAATCAGAAGTCGTACCGCACGTGCGGTCACGGCTGCCGCCGCGGTCGCGCTGCTCGCGGCCGGCTGCTCCAGCGAGCGCGGCAAAGAAGGCGACAGTGAGGCGGGCGACACGTTCGTCTTCGGTGGCGCGGGTGACCCGGCGTCACTCGACCCCGCACTGGCCAGCGATGGCGAAACGTTCCGTGTCACCCGCCAGGCATTCGAGGCGCTCCTGGAGCACGAGCCCGGCGGTTCCAAGCTGGTCGGCGGCCTCGCCGAGTCCTGGGAGAGCAACGACGCGGGCACCGTCTGGACCTTCAACCTCCGCAAGGACGTGAAGTTCCACGACGGCGAGACCTTCAACGCCGAGGCGGTCTGCGCGAACTACGACCACTGGTTCAACTGGACGGGCACCTACCAGTCCAGCGCGGTCTCCTACTACTGGCAGACCATCATGGGGGGCTTCGCGAAGAACGAGGACAAGGAAGCGCCCGAGGCGAACTACAAGTCCTGCACCGCGAAGGACGAGAACACCGCCGTCATCGAGGTCAACGAGCCCTCCGCCAACCTGCCGGGCGGCTTCTCCCTCCAGGCCCTGGCGATTCACTCGCCGAAGGCCATCAAGGAGTACGAGAAGCAGGAGGCGACCGCCAAGGGCGACGCCATCACGTACCCCAAGTACAGCCAGCAGGCCGGCACGGTGGCCGGAACCGGCCCGTTCCGGATCACCAAGTGGAACAAGGGCAACAAGGAAGTCACCCTCGAGCGCTTCGACGACTACTGGGGCAAGAAGGCCGGCGTCGACAAGCTCGTCTTCCGCACCATCGACACCGAGGACGGTCGTCGCCAGGCCCTTCAGGCCGGTGACATCGACGGCTACGACCTGGTCGCCCCCGCGGACATCAAGACCCTTGAGGACGAGGGCTTCCAGGTTCCTACCCGTGACGTCTTCAACCTCTTCTACGTGGGCATGACCCAGGAGAAGAACAAGGCGCTGCAGAAGTCCGAGGTGCGCCAGGCCATCGCGCACGCCCTCGACCGCGAGAACCTCGTCAAGACCCAGCTCCCCGAGGGCGGCAAGGTCGCGACGCAGTTCATGCCCGACACGGTCGCCGGCTTCTCGGAGAACGTGAAGACCTACCCGTTCGACACGGCCAAGGCCAAGCAGCTCCTCAAGGACGCCGGGGAGAGCAACCTCAAGGTCGAGTTCTGCTACCCGACCGAGGTCACCCGTCCGTACATGCCCGCGCCGCAGGACATGTTCGAGCTGATGAAGTCCGACCTGGAGAAGGCCGGCATCACGGTCACCCCGAAGCCCATGAAGTGGGCCCCGGACTACCTGGACGCCACCGAGGCCGGCTCCTGCGCCCTGCACATGCTGGGCTGGACCGGTGACTTCAACGACGGCTTCAACTTCATCGGCACCTGGTTCGCCGGGTACGACAAGCAGTGGGGCTTCAAGGAGGACAAGGTCTTCGACGCGGTGAACGCCGCTTCCAAGGAGACCGACCCGGCCGCCCGCGTCGAGGCCTACAAGAAGGCCAACGAGGTCATCATGGACTACCTGCCGGGTGTCCCGATCTCCTCCTCGCCGCCGGCCATCGCGTTCGCCAAGAACGTCAACCCGCCGAAGGTCTCCCCGCTGACGCAGGAGAACTTCGCCGAGGTCTCCTTCAAGTAATCGCGCATCACGCAGGGTCCGCCCGGCCGCCCCGATCCACCCGCGGCCGGGCGGACCCGCACCACGACCTAGTCAGAAAGGGGCACGCGGGGTGTTGCGACTCGTCGTACGACGACTGCTCCAGCTCATTCCCACCCTGCTCGGCCTGTCGGTTCTGCTGTTCCTGTGGCTGAACCGGCTGCCCGGCGGACCCGCCTCAGCGATCCTGGGCGAGCGGGCTACCGAAGCCGAAGTAGCACGTATCAACAGGGCCCTGGGCCTCGACCAGCCCGTGTGGGTTCAGTACGGACGCTTCCTCAAGCGTGTCGTTCAGCTCGACCTGGGCACCTCCACACAGACCGGCCAGCCGGTGTGGGAGGAGTTCACGCTCCGCTTCCCCGCCACGGTGGAGCTCTCCATCGCGGCCATGCTCATCGCCATCGCGGTCGGCATCCCGCTCGGCTACTTCGCGGCCCGGCGCCGCGGCGGCTGGCTGGACGTCACCGCGGTCTCCGGCTCCCTGCTGGGCATCTGCGTCCCGGTCTTCTTCCTCGCCCTCATCCTCAAGGGCATCTTCGCCGTCAACCTGGGTGTCTTCCCCAGCTACGGCCGCCAGTCCACCGGCATCGACGCCACCGAGGTCACCGGCTTCGCCATCCTGGACGGCATCCTCACCGGCGAGTTCGACGCCTCCTGGGACGCCATCACGCACCTGGTGCTGCCCGCCGTCACCCTCGCCTCCATTCCGCTCGCGGTCATCGTCCGCATGACCAGGGCCAGCGTGCTGGAGGTGCTGGGCGAGGACTACATCCGCACCGCCGAGTCCAAGGGCCTGGAGCAGCGGGTGGTGCGCGTCCGGCACATCCTGCGCAACGCCCTGCTGCCGGTCGTCACCGCGGTCGGCCTGCTCACCGGCAGCCTGCTCTCCGGAGCGGTGCTCACCGAGTCGGTCTTCTCCTTCGGCGGCATCGGCTCCTTCATCCGCACGGCGATCGACGCCCGCGACTACCCGGTACTGGTCGGCTTCATCATGTTCATCGCGATGGTGTACGTCCTGATCAACCTGTTCGTGGACCTGGCGTACAGCCTCATCGACCCGAGAGTGCGGGTGCACTGACATGGCCTCCACCACCACACGGGCCGACAAGATCGACCGGCTCGCGGAACTCACCGCCCAGCAGGAGGCCCACGGCGGCGCCAGCCTGTGGCGGGAGGCGTTCCGCCGGCTCCGCGCCAGCAAGATGGCCGTCATCGGTGCCGTCATCATCGCCGTCTTCGTCGTACTCGCGGTCATCGGTCCGTGGATCGCCCCGTACGGGCCCACCGAGCAGGCCTGGCGGGGCGAGGTCTTCCCCAACCAGGGCAGGTTCGTCGGGCCCCGCGGCGAGAACTGGTTCGGCCTGGACCACCTGGGCCGCGACGAGTTCTCCCGGATGCTCGTCGGGGCCCGGCAGACCCTGCTCGTAGGTGTCGTCTCCATGCTCATCGGCCTGGTCGTGGGCGCGCTCGTCGGCGCCCTCTCCGGCGCCGCCGCCACCCTGGGCGGCGCGTCCGGCAAGCGGCTCGACTCCTTCGTCATGCGCGTCACCGACATGCTGCTGGCGCTGCCCTCGCTGCTGCTGGCCGTCTCCATCGCCGCCGTCATGGGCCAGTCCCTGACCACCGTGATGATCGCCGTCGGCGTGGTCCAGGTGCCGGTCTTCGCCCGTCTGCTGCGCGGCTCGATGCTCGCCCAGGGCGGCTCCGACTACGTCCTGGCGGCCCGTGCCCTGGGCGTGCGCAGGCGCCGGATCGTGCTCACCCAGATCCTGCCCAACTCGCTCAGCCCTGTGATCGTCCAGGCGACCCTGAGCCTCGCCACCGCGATCATCGAGGCCGCCGCCCTGTCCTACCTCGGGCTCGGCAACCCGGACCCCGCGGTCCCCGAATGGGGCGTCATGCTGTCCCAGGCACAGCGATTCTTCGACAACGCACCGATGATGTCGGTCTATCCGGCGGTGGGCATCATCATCACGGCCCTGGGGTTCACCCTGCTCGGTGAGGCCATGCGCGAAGCCCTCGACCCGAAGCTGCGAGGTTGATGCCGTCATGCCACTGCTCTCCGTGGACGAACTCACCGTCACCTTCGGCGGCGGTCGGGGCCGCAAGGAGTCCAAGGCCGTCAACGGCGTCTCCTTTGACGTCGACCAGGGCCAGGTCGTCGGCCTGGTCGGCGAGTCGGGCTGCGGCAAGTCCGTCACCTCCCTCGCCCTGATGGGCCTGCTGCCGAAGAAGGGCGTACGCACCGGAGGCCGGGCCGACTTCGACGGCACCGACCTGCTGACCCTCGCCCCCAGCCGGATGCGGGACATGCGCGGCAGGAAGATCGCCATGATCTTCCAGGACCCGCTGTCCTCCCTGAACCCGGTGGTGCCCATCGGGATCCAGGTCACCGAGATCCTGGCCCGGCACCGGGGCATGAAGGGAGAGGCCGCGCGCAAGGAAGCCGCCCACCTGCTGGACCGCGTCGGTATCCCGGACCCGGACCGACGGCTCAAGGAGTACCCGCACCAGCTCTCCGGCGGTATGCGGCAGCGCGCCCTCATCGCCATGGCGGTCGCCTGCGCCCCCCGGCTGCTGATCGCCGACGAGCCGACCACGGCCCTCGACGTGACCATCCAGGCGCAGATCCTGGAACTGCTCAAGGAACTGGTGGATCAGCAGGGCACCGCCCTGCTGATGATCACCCATGACCTGGGGGTCGTCGCCGGGCTGTGCGACCAGGTGAACGTGCTGTACGCGGGCAAGGTTGTGGAGTCCACCGGGCGGCGGGAGCTGTTCGCGCATCCCACGCACCCCTACGCGAACGGGCTGCTCGGTTCCATCCCCCGGCTGGACGCCCCGCGCGGCACCCCGCTCACCCCCATCCGGGGCTCCATCAACGACCAGATCGCCTGGGCCGACGGCTGCGCCTTCGCTCCCCGCTGCGATCACTACACGATGGAGTGCCTGACCGGCACGCCCGAGCTGGCCGAACCGCGGGCGGCAGGCCACCAGGTGCGCTGCGTGAACCCGATCATGGCGGACCCCGAGGCACCGCCCGTCGTCACCGCCGAATCCGACACGGCATCAGGGTCCTCGGACGAGCCCTCAGCCCCGGACACGCCGACCGAGGAGGTCCCGGCATGAGCCTGCTCGAACTCGACGGAGTGAAGGTCCACTTCCCGGTCAGGAAGGGCGTCCTCTTCGACCGTACGGTGGGTCATGTGTACGCCGTGGACGGTGTCTCACTGAAGGTGGAGGCGGGCCGGACCTACGGTCTCGTGGGCGAGTCCGGCTGCGGCAAGACCACCCTCGGCCGGGCCGTGCTGCGGCTGGTCGACATCACCGAGGGCGAGGTCGTGCTGGACGGCACGAACCTGGCGAAGCTCAGCGGCGAGGAGATGCGGAGGGTCCGCCGCCGGCTCCAGATGGTCTTCCAGGATCCGCTCGGCTCCCTCAACCCGCGGCAGAACATCGAGTCGATCCTCGCCGAGGGCATGGCCGCGCACGGCATCGGTGCCGACAGCGAGGAGCGCCGGGCGAAGATCAAGGAGGTCCTCGCCCGGGTCGGCCTGCCCGCCAACGCCCTCTCCCGCTACCCCCACGAGTTCTCCGGTGGTCAGCGGCAGCGCATCGGCATCGCCCGCGCCCTGGTGCTGGAACCCGACGTGATCATCTGCGACGAGCCGGTCTCCGCGCTGGACGTCTCCATCCAGGCCCAGGTGATCAACCTCCTGGAGGAACTCCAGGAGTCCCTGGGCCTCACCTATCTGGTCATCGCCCATGATCTGGCCGTCGTACGGCACATCTCCGATGTCATCGGGGTGATGTACCTGGGCTCCCTGGTGGAAGAGGCTCCCAGCGACACCTTGTACGCCGAGCCGCGGCATCCGTACACACGGGCTCTGATGTCGGCGGTGCCGGTGCCGGACCCGGACGTCGAGGACAACCGGGAGCGGATCCTGCTCCAGGGCGATCTGCCCTCGCCCGCGAACCCGCCGACGGGCTGCCGCTTCCACACCCGGTGCCCGTGGAAACAGGAGACGCGGTGCGCCACGGAACGGCCCGAACTGAGGGACATCGGCGGCGGGCATCGGGTGGCCTGCCACTACGCTGCCGAGATCGCGGACGGAACGATCGGGCCGAGGCAGTCCGCCACCGCGCCGCGGGCCGCCGGGGAACAGCGACCGGTGGACGCGGCCGTCCCCGCCGAGGCCGGGGTCGGCGCGGCTGCCGGCGCCGGGCCGGGGGCCGAAGAGGCCGTCGGCAAGGAATAGGGAGCAGGGCTGCCGTGCACTGCTGAGCGAAGCCGAGAGCGGCGAGGACCGGCCGGCATCCGTGCCTCGGCGCGGCAGTTGTGGCGAGACCGGGGCCAGGTCAACGGCCCCGGTCTCCCCGGCACCTGGCATCCAGACCGGGGTGAACGTCTTCGACGCGGCCGGACTCGGGCTTGTTCTGTGTCTCGGGTACGACGAAGGCCTGGCCCATGCGCCGCGCGCCTGGCCCCGGAGGTCTGCGGCTGCCGATAAAGCTACTGCTTAGTAATTTCCTGTTGTACCGTACCGGCATGGCTCAGGTACTCCAGGCAACCATCGGCGACAGCGAGTTCGACCGCGACACCGCCGTCACACGGCGCGGCGAGGGTGTCTACGACATCGACCTCTCCGCCGGATGGACGATCATCAACGCCGTCAACGGCGGCTATCTGCTCGCCGTACTGGGCCGCGCCCTCGCGGACGCCCTGCCGCACTCCGACCCGTTCACGATCTCCGCGCACTATCTGACGGCGTCCGAGCCGGGCCCCGCGGTGATCCGCACGGACGTCGTCCGCACCGGCCGCACCCTCTCCACCGGCCAGGCGTCGCTGTTCCAGTACGACGAGGACGGCCGCGAGGTCGAACGGATGCGCGTCCTCGCCTCGTACGGCGATCTGGACTCCCTGCCCGACGAGATCCGTACGACGGCGAAGCCGCCCGCCATCCCGCCCATCGCCCAGTGCCTCGGCCCGCAGGACGGCCCCGCCCCCGTCTCCGGCAGCTCCGCCATCATCGACCGGCTGATGCTCAGGCTCGACCCCGCGACGGTCGGCTGGGCGGTCGGCGCGCCTTCCGGGAAGGGCGAGATGCGGGCGTGGTTCGGCCTCGCGGACGGCCGGGACGCGGATCCTCTCGCCCTGCTCCTCGCCGTCGACGCGCTGCCCCCGACCGCCTTCGAGCTGGGCATCATCGGATGGGTGCCGACGGTCGAACTCACGGTGCACGTGCGGTCCCGCCCGGTGCCGGGCCCGCTCCGGGTGGCGATCACCACCCGCAACCTCGCCGGCGGCTTCCTGGAGGAGGACGCCGAGGTCTGGGACAGCGCGGACCGGCTGGTCGCCCAGTCCCGGCAGCTGGCCCGGGTCGGGCAGGGCTGAGGAGGTCTCGGGCGCGCGCCGATCCGGCCGCGGCGGCCGCTTCTGTCACGGGGCTGTACCAGAGCCGAGTTGCGAAGGAGAGGTGAACGCGCAGCTCAGGTGGGGTGACGAGGGGCGGCTCCGCCAGTCGCACAGGCGGGGCACAGGGGAGACCAACGGAAGCCCCAAGGAGCGTTGGTTGCATGCCCGCACCTCGGTCTTCCTCATCTTCCTGGAGATGTCTCTCATGAAGCGTGTGCGTCTCGTTCCCGCCGTGGCCCTGCTAGCGGCCACCCCTCTGCTGCTGACGGCATGCGGCTCCGGCGACTCGTCGTCCTCCTCCTCGAACTCGAACAGCGGCAATTCCTCCCAGCAGAGCTGCCAGCCGCCGTCCGGTGCGCCCTCGGGTGCTCCGTCGGGCGCCCCGTCCGGGGCTCCTTCCGGCGCGCCGACGGGTGCGGCGCCGTCCGGGGCGCCTTCGGGGATGCCCTCCGGTGCTCCCAGCGGTGGTCCTGGCGGCGGCGGTCAGGGTGGTGGCCCCGGCGG
>NZ_VJZE01000196.1 GCF_009377205.1 Streptomyces phyllanthi | reverse complement strand
GACGGGGAGCGCTCGGTGCCCGCCCCGGCCGCTCCTCACTGGGACCACCCGGAGCCGCTCGCCATCGGCTCCGCGCCCGTGCCCCAGTACGGCACCGGCTCGCTCTCCGACCTGCTGCCCACCCTCGCGGCGGGCATGGAGGTCCCCGGCATGACCGCCGTCATACCGGAGCTGACCGCGGCAGACCGCAACTGCGTGTTCCTGATCGACGGGCTGGGCTGGCAGCAGCTGAAGGAACACCCGGACGAGGCCCCCTTCATGACCTCGCTGCTCCCCTCGTCGCGGGGCGGCACCGGCCGCGCGATCACCGCCGGATACCCGGCCACCACCGCCACGTCCCTGGCCTCCGTGGGCACGGGCCTGCCGCCGGGCGCCCACGGCCTGCCCGGCTACACGGTGCGCAACCCGGCGACCGACGAGCTGATGAACCAGCTCCGCTGGATTCCCTGGACCCAGCCGCGGGTGTGGCAGCCGTATCCCACGGTCTTCCAGCTGGCCGCCGACGCGGGCGTGCACACCGCCCAGGTCACGTCACCCGCCTTCGAGACCACCCCGCTGACCAAGGTCGCGCTGAGCGGCGGGACGTTCCACGGACGCCTCTCCGGCGAGGAGCGCATGGACCTGGCGGCCGAGCAACTGGCCGCCGGGGACCGCTCGTTGGTGTACACCTACTACTCCGAGGTGGACGGCAACGGCCACCGCTACGGCGTCGACTCGGACGCCTGGCGCGGGCAGTTGATGTACGTCGACCGACTGGTCCAGCGCCTCGCGGAGCAACTCCCGCCGCGTACCGCCCTGTACGTCACCGCGGACCACGGCATGATCGACATCCCGTTCGACGAGCGGCACCGCATCGACTTCGACGAGGACTGGGAACTGCGCGCCGGGGTCGCCCTCCTGGGCGGCGAGGGGCGCGCCCGCCATGTGTACGCGGTGCCGGGCGCCGAGTCCGACGTCCTCACCTGCTGGCGCGAGGTGCTGGGCGAGCAGTTCTGGGTGGCGTCGCGTGACGAGGCCATTGCCGCGGGGTGGTTCGGCCCCGCGGTGGACGAACGCGTGTACGCGCGCATCGGCGACGTGGTCGCTGCGGCCCGTGACGACGTCCTGATCATCGCCTCCGAGCGGGAACCGAAGGAGTCGGCGATGGTCGGCAACCACGGCTCGATGACTCCGGCGGAACAGCTGGTGCCGCTCCTGGAGGTACGCGGCTGAATCCGGACGTACCTGCCTGAAACCGGAAGCGCGCGCATCGGCCGGGAAGTCCGGAAGCCCGCGCCGGTCGTGAGCCCTCCGCGCCCGAAGCCTCCCCCTCCTCTGAACCCGACCCGAAAGGTCCTCACCTCCCCATGCCCGAGCTGGTGTTCTTCTCCGGAACGATGGACTGCGGGAAGTCGACGCTGGCCCTCCAGATCGAGCACAATCGCTCGGCGCGCGGCCTCCAGGGCATGATCTTCACCAGGGACGACCGCGCCGGCGAGGGCAAGCTGTCGTCGCGGCTCGGACTCGTCACGAACGCGGTGGAGGTCGCGGACGGACAGGACCTGTACGCCCATCTCGTCGAGCATCTCTCCCAGGGCCGCCGCGCGGACTACGTGATCGCGGACGAGGCCCAGTTCCTCACGCCCGAGCAGATCGACCAGCTGGCCCGCGTGGTGGACGACCTGGGCGTCGACGTCTTCGCCTTCGGGATCACGACGGACTTCCGCTCCAAGCTCTTTCCCGGCTCCCAGCGCCTCGTGGAGCTCGCCGACCGGGTGGAGGTCCTCCAGGTCGAGGCCCTCTGCTGGTGCGGCGCCCGCGCCACCCACAACGCCCGCACCATAGGCGGCCACATGGTCGTCGAGGGCGCCCAGGTCGTCGTCGGCGACGTCAACCAGCCTGAGGACATCGGCTACGAGGTCCTCTGCCGCCGCCATCACCGTCGCCGTATGACGGCGGCCACGGCCCGCGCGAGCGCGCTGTCCCCGGACGTACTGCCGATCGAGACGGCCTCACCGTGACGGCGGCGGAGCGGTGGCCCTCGAACGGGCTCCGGCTCAGCGGCCGGTGTGGACCAGCCGGAACACCGCGCCCTCCGGGTCCGTGACGGTGGCCACGCGGCCGTGGGGAGTGTCCCGGGCGGGCTTGAGGAGGTGTCCGCCGAGATCGGTGACGTGGATGATCGCCTCGTCGGTGTCGGCGACCTCGAAGGACGTCAGCCAGTGGGAACCCCGGTCACGGGGCAGGGCCGTGCCGACGCCGTGGATGCCGGCGACCGGATGGCCCTTGACCTGGAGGGTGACGTAGTCGACGCCCGCGGAGGTGATCGGCTCCTCCTCGTGGCCGAAGACGGTCTCGTAGAACTTGGCGACCACGGCCGAGTCCCGGGTGCGCAGTTCGTTCCACGAGGGCGTTCCGGGGGCGCCGCTGATGGCGGTGCCGAGGTGGGCCGCCGCCTGCCAGATGCCGAAGACGGCGCCCGAGGGGTCCGAGGCGATGGCCAGACGGCCCGCGTCGGCGGCGTCCAGAGGCCCCACCCCGACCGTACCGCCGCAGTGCCGCACCGTCTCGGCCGTCAGATCCACGTCGTCCGAGGAGAAATACGGCGTCCACGCGACGGGCAGATGACGGTCGGGCGGCAGCTGACCGATCCCCGCCACCTCGTGACCGCCGAGCAGAGCCCGTACGTACGGGCCCAGTTGCTGCGGTCCCGGTTGGAACTCCCAGCCGAACAGCGCTCCGTAGAAGTCCTGAGTGGCCGCCAGTCCGTGCACCATGAGACTCACCCAGCACGGTGTGCCGGGCGGGTGCGCCTCACCGTTCAGGCCGGCCGAACCCCGTCCCTCGGTCATCGTCACTCTCTCCTCGGCCCCTCGCGGTCCATCTGGCGGCCGCGTCACTTCCGTTCCCCGTATGTGCGTAACGCGTTCACAGGCGTGCGCGTTCCGTGTCGATGCTCGCACCGTCCGAAGCGCGCACGCCCCAGCCGCGCCGCCGCCCGGTGGAACCCCTGCGCGGGACGGCCGAATCACAACTGCCTGTCCGGTTGTGCGCCTTCACCGCGCGATGCCCTTCGGATGTACAGCATGTGCCCGATCCCGTACGCCTCGTGATCGGATCCGTCCGGCGGAGCACAGTAGCCGGACCTGGGCGACAGGGCCACCCCGTGCGCAAGGATGGGGGCCATGAACGCCATCATCTCCGCGTCCGAACTCGCGAGTGAGCTCGCGGGCCCGACCCCGCCGGCCGTCCTGGACGTCCGCTGGCAGCTGGGCGGTCCGAACCTGCGACCCGAGTACGAGAAGGCGCATGTCCCGGGGGCCGTCTTCGTCGATCTTGATGCCGAACTCGCGGGTCCCCCGGGAGTGGGCGGCCGGCATCCGCTGCCGGACACGGAGGCCTTCGGCGCGGCGATGCGGGCGGCCGGGGTCTCGGCGGACCGGCACGTCGTGGTGTACGACGGGGGGCTCGGCTGGGCCGCCGCGCGCGCGTGGTGGATGCTGCGCTTCACGGGGCACCCCTCGGTGCGCGTCCTGGACGGCGGTCTCGCAGCCTGGGAAGGCCCTCTGACGGCAGAGATCCCCGAGCCGGCTCCGGGGACCTTCAAGCCGGTCCCGGGCGCCCTGCCGCTGCTGGACGCCGACGGTTCCGCAGCGCTCGCCCGCAGCGGGCTGCTCCTGGACGCACGGGCGGCCGAGCGGTACCGCGGTGACGTCGAGCCCATCGACCCGGTCGCCGGACACATCCCGGGCGCGGTCTCGGCACCCACCACCGAGAACGTGGCCGAATCCGGTCGCTTCCTGCCCGCCGCCGACCTCGCCGACCGCTTCGCGGCCCTGGGCGCGACCGGAGGAGCGGAGGTCGGCGTCTACTGCGGCTCGGGCGTCTCGGGGGCCCACGAGGTCCTCGCCCTGGCTGTCGCGGGCATCCCCGCCGCCCTGTACGTCGGCTCGTGGTCGGAGTGGAGCCGCGACGGCAGCCGCCCGGTGGCGACGGGCCCGGATCCCCGGTGACGCCCACGGGCTCCCGGCCGACGCCCGTGTGACGGGCCCGTGTCGGCATGACGTTGGCCGCATGACGTTGGCCGCATGACCTGGACAGCACGACGTCGGGGCCCGCATCTGAACGATGCGGGCCCCACACACGTACCTGTGACTGACTAGTCCTGCTTCTTCCGCCGTGTACCGAACACGATCTCGTCCCAGCTCGGCACCGCCGCGCGGCGGCCGGGACGGACGCCGTCCGCCTCGGCCTGGCGGTCGGTGGCGCCGACGAGACGCTCGCGATGGCTGGCGACCGCACGCGGCATCAACACGTCCGCGTACGCGGAACCGGCCGAGGCCGCGGGAGCCGGGGGCTCCTCCGCCTCGGGCTCCGGCGCGGGCTCCTCCTGCACCTCGGTGACCCGCTCGGGCACCACCAGGTCACCCCGGTAGCTGGGCACGGCCTCCAGGATGCTGGTGAGCGAGTCGCGCTCGTCCGCGCTCTCCTCGGTGTCGTCGGACGGCGAGGGGGGCAGGACGGGACGTTCCGCCTGGCGGTCCAGGGGGCGGTCGCGCGGCAGCCGGGCGATCCGTGGCACGAACGGGAAGCTCGGCTCGGCCGCCCCGAGGTCGTCGGACTCGCCGATCAGCGAGCGGGCCTCGTCGTCGACGGCCTGGACGAGCCGCCGCGGCGGGTCGTACGTCCAGCTCGCCGAGTGCGGCTCACCCGCGACCCGGTAGACCAGCAGCACCTCCCAGGTGCCGTCGTCGCGGCGCCAGGAGTCCCACTGGACGGTGTCCTTCTCGGCGCCGCGCAGCAGCAGTCGCTCCTGGACGGCCTCGCCGAGCTGGGGACCCGCCGCGTTCTCGCCGGGACGGCGGACCGGGGTCTTCCGGGCCCGCTCGGCCATGAAGGCGCGCTCGGCCAGCACGGGACCCTCGAAGCGGCGTACCCGGTCGACAGGGATGCCGGCGAGCTGCGCGACCTCCTCGGCGGACGCACCGGCGCGTATACGCGCCTGGATGTCACGCGGGCGGAGATGGCTCTCCACCTCGATCTCGATCTGGCCGAGGCGGGGGCGGTCGCCGCGCACGGCGGCGCGCAGCCGTTCGTCGATCGGGAGTGTGTACTCCGTTGCGTCGGCAGCCTTCAGCACCAGCCGTGTGCCGTCATTTGAGACGGCCACGACACGCAGTTCGGGCATGGGGACCTCCCGGGTGGTGCCTGCCGACGTCACGTGCGTCGCTGCTTCCGCTAGTCGAGTGTGGCCTGCCCGGGTGCAGCCTGCCACAACCTTGCCGAGTTGCCCGGCGTGTCGGGCGTGGGCCCTGGGCCGCCGTTATGGCACGGTTACCTATTCGCAACGCTAAGTGACGAAACTCATCACCCTGTGCAACGATCCCCCTCCAGGCGGTCCTTGAAGGCCCCGAACACCCTGGCGGGAGTCCGGTCCCAGGGCTCGCAACAGTACTCCATTCGGGCCACTTGCGTGGATCGGCACGCCGCTCAACTTCTCACAAGGGGTGGGAGTCGGCCGCCCGAAGCGCCGTATTCGTGACCTCCGGGCGCGGCGTGCGTCACATCGTCACCCGGGAGCTAGGAGCCCAACACCCTCCGCAAGTAGTCGTTCTGGAACCGCCGGTCCGGATCGAGCCGGTCCCGCAGGGCGGTGAACTCACCGAAGCGCGGATAGACCTTGGAGAAGTAGTCGGCGTCCCGCGTGTGCACCTTGCCCCAGTGCGGACGCCCCTCGTGCGCCGTGAAGATCCGCTCCGCCGCCGTGAAGTACGCCTGGTAGGGCGTGCCCTTGAACATGTGGACGGCGACGTACGCGCTGTCCCGGCCCGACGCCGTGGACAGCGTGATGTCGTCGGCCGGGCAGGTGCGGACCTCGACGGGGAAGCTGACACGCAGGGGTGAGCGGTCGACCATGGCCTTCAGCTCGCGCAGCGTCTCCACCAGGGCCTCGCGCGGCACGGCGTACTCCATCTCCACGAAGCGCACCCGGCGCGGAGAGGTGAAGACCTTGTAAGGAATATCGGTGTAGGTGCGCGCGGACAGGGCGCGGCTCGAGATCTGGGCGATCGTGGGGATCGTGCCGGGAACGGCGCGGCCCACCCAGTTGGCCACCTGGAAGACGCCGTTGGAGAGGAACTCGTCCTCGATCCAGCCGCTGAGCTGTCCGACCGGCTTCTCGGGACCCGCGCTGCGGTTGTTGCGCTTGGTGTTGGTGTTGCCGGTGTGCGGGAACCAGTAGAACTCGAAGTGCTCGTTCTCGGCCCAGAGTTCGTCGAAGTCGGCGAGGACCTTGTCGAAGGGCGTCGGCTCCTCGCGGGCCGACAGCAGGAAGATCGGCTCCACGGCGAACGTGATCGCGGTGACGATTCCCAGGGCCCCGATGCCGATGCGGGCCGACGCGAAGACGTCGGGATTCTCCTTCTCGGAGCACGTGAGGACCGAGCCGTCGGCCGTGACCAGCTCAAGGCCCTTGATCTGGGCGGCGATCGAGCCCGACTCGCGGCCGGTGCCATGGGTGCCGGTGCTGGCCGCGCCCGACACCGTCTGTTCCATGATGTCGCCCATGTTCGTGAGCGACAGGCCCTCGCGCGCGAGAGCCATGTTGAGCCGCTTGAGCGGGGTGCCTGCCTCGACGGTGACCGTCATGGCGTCGCGGTCGATCTTGCGGATACCTGCCAGCAGTTGAGGCCGGATCAGGACGCCGTCGGTCGCGGCGGCCGCCGTGAACGAGTGCCCGGAGCCGACGGCCTTCACCCTGAGGCCGTCCTCGGCGGCCTGCCGTACGGCCGCGGACAACTCCTCCACGGACGCGGGCGTGACCTCCCGCACGGGCCGGGAGACGACGTTCCCGGCCCAGTTACGCCACGTTCCGCCGCTCGTGCTCATCGTCCCGCTCGCTGTGCCGCTCATGGGTTCCTCCCCGCTGCGCAGCCGGCCTGCGCAGCCGGCGGTACCCGAGGAAACCGACCGCGACCGCGACGGCCCCGGACACCACCGGAACCCCGTACCCGGCCTCCGCGCCGACGGCGTCGATCACCCAGCCGGACACGGAGGAGCCGAGCGCGATCCCGACCGCCAGCCCCGTGCTCACCCAGGTCATGCCCTCGGTCAGATGCGCGCGTGGTACGTGCTCTTCGATCAGGGACATGGTCGTGATCATCGTGGGTGCGATGGACAGGCCCGCAACGAAGAGCGCCACGGCCAGAAACGGCAAGTTTCCGACCAGTAGGAGGGGGATCATACTCACGGCCATGCCGCATACGCCCAGCAGCCACCGGCGTTCCGCGGCCCCCGTGAAGCGCATCAGTCCGAAGACGATCCCGGCGACGCAGGATCCCGCCGCGTACAGGGCCAGGACGACGCTCGCGGCTCCCTTGTGGCCCTGCTCGTCGGCGAAGGCAACGGTGACCACGTCCACGGCCCCGAAGATCGCCCCGGTCGCCGCGAAGGCGAGCACCAGGACCCGCAGCCCGGGCGAGCGCAGCGCCGAGCGCCCGCCGCCGTGCCGCTCGCGCGGGTGCGGTGCGGGCTCGGTGGCGCGCTGGGCCGTCAGCCAGAAGACGCCGACAGCGAGGAAGGCGGCGGCGAGGAGCAGCCCGGCCTCCGGGAACCACGCCGTGGACAGGCCGATGGAGATGATCGGCCCCAAGACGAAGCAGACCTCGTCGACCACGGACTCGAAGGAGTACGCGGTGTGCAGCCGCGGGGTGCCCCTGTAGAGCGCCGCCCAGCGCGCGCGGGTCATGGCGCCGGCACTGGGCGTGCAGCCGACGCACGCCGAGCAGACGAACAGCACCCAGTCCGGCCACCCGTGGTGCGCGGCGAGCAGCAGCCCGGACGCCGCGACCAGAGTGAACAGCGCCGCCGGGCGCAGCACCCGCCGCTGCCCGTACTGGTCCACCAGGCGCGAGACCTGCGGCCCGGCCACGGCGGCGGACAGCGCGACGGTCGCCGTCAGTGCGCCCGCGAGCCCGTACCGGCCGGTGAGCTGCGAGACCATCGTCACCACACCGACGCCCGTCATCGACAGCGGCATCCGGCCGATGAGCCCCGCGGCGGTGAAGGCCCTGGAGCCGGGGGCGGCGAACAGGGCGCGGTAGGGGCTGGGCACAGGGGGCTCCGGTGTCTGCCGAAGGGGCGGTACGCGTCCGAGATGATCCGGTAGGACGCGAGCGAGGATGTGACGACGATCCGGTAAGGCGTGAACAAAATCAACGCAGCTTACAAGTCAGGCACACCCGACGCACACCCTGGCGCGGGCCGCGATCCCGGCCGTCAGTCGTGGGTGGCAGGATCGTAGGCATGCCCGACGCACGCGACGCCAGCCCGTACGACGCCCTGTTGCTCCTCTCGTTCGGAGGCCCCGAGGGCCCGGACGACGTGGTCCCCTTCCTGGAGAACGTGACACGGGGACGCGGCATCCCCAAGGAACGCCTCAAGGAGGTGGGGCAGCACTACTTCCTGTTCGGCGGGGTCAGCCCCATCAACGACCAGAACAGAGCGCTGCTCGACGCCCTCCGCAAGGACTTCGCCGAGCACGGCCTGGACCTGCCGGTCTACTGGGGCAACCGCAACTGGGCGCCGTATCTGACGGACACCCTGCGCGAGATGGTCGCCGACGGGCGCCGCCGTGTCCTCGTCCTCGCCACCAGCGCGTACGCCTCGTACTCGGGCTGCCGCCAGTACCGCGAGAACCTGGCCGAGGCGCTCGCCACGCTGGAGGCCGAGGGCCTGGAGCTGCCGAGGGTCGACAAGCTGCGGCACTACTTCAACCACCCCGGCTTCCTGGAGCCCATGATCGACGGCCTCCTGGAGTCCCTCGCCGACCTCCCCGAGGACATACGGGACGGGGCCCACATCGCCTTCACGACGCACTCCATCCCGACCGCGGCCGCGGACACCTCCGGACCGGTCGAGGACCACGGGGACGGCGGCGCGTACGTGAAGCAGCACCTGGACGCCGCCCGGCTGATCGCCGAGGCCGTGCGTGAGCGCACCGGTGCCGACCGCCCCTGGCGGCTCGTCTACCAGTCGCGCTCCGGCGCGCCCCACATCCCGTGGCTGGAACCGGACATCTGCGACCACCTGGAGGAGCTGCACGGCGCCGGGGTGCCGGCCGTCGTGATGGCGCCCATCGGGTTCGTCTCGGACCACATGGAGGTCCTCTACGACCTCGACACGGAGGCCAGGGCCAAGGCCGAGGAGCTGGGCCTGCCCGTGCGCCGCTCGGCCACCGTGGGCGCGGACCCCAGGTTCGCCGCCGCGATCCGGGAGCTGGTCGTGGAGCGTGCCGCGACCGAGCGCGGCCAGGACGTGGCTCCCTGCGCCCTCGGAGCGCTCGGTCCCAGCCACGACCTCTGCCCCGTGGGCTGCTGCCCGGCCCGCGCCCCGCAGCCCGCCGCCGCGGGCGCCGACAGCCCATACGTGTGAGGAGCACCGTGACCGACCAGTCAGAGCAGCGGGACCGCCTTGGGACCGAGCTCCTGGAGATCGCGCTCGAGGCCGCCACCCGCGCGGGCGCCTTCCTGCGCGACAGCCGCCCCGACGACCTCGGAGTGGCCGCCACCAAGTCCAGCGCCGTCGATGTCGTCACCGAGATGGACATCGCCTCCGAGAAGCTGATCACCGGCCTGCTGGCCGACCGCAGGCCGGACGACGGCGTGCTCGGCGAGGAGGGCGCCAGCGTCGAGGGCAACAGCGGCGTCGAGTGGGTGATCGACCCCCTCGACGGAACCGTCAACTACCTCTACGGCCTGCCCAGCTGGGCGGTGTCCATAGCGGCCCGGGTGGACGGCGAGACGGTCGTCGGGGTGGTGTACGCCCCCCTGCGCGGCGAGACCTACCGGGCGGTCCTGGGGGAGGGGGCGTACGTGAACGACCGCCCCGCGCGCGTACGGCCCGCGCCCGCCCTGGAGCTGGCCCTGGTGGGCACGGGCTTCGGCTACCTGCCCCACCGCCGGGCCACGCAGGCCGACGTGGTCCGCGAGCTGATCCCCCAAGTGCGCGACATCCGGCGCGGAGGCTCCGCCGCGATCGACCTGTGCGACGTGGCGGTGGGCCGCCTGGACGGGTACTACGAGCGCGGACTCAACCCCTGGGACTACGCGGCGGGCGACCTCGTCGCCCGGGAGGCGGGCGCCCTGACCGGTGGCCGCCCCGGAGAGCCCCTCTCACCCGACCTGACCGTCGCGGCTCCACCCGGCCTCTTCGAGCCCCTCCAGGCCCGCCTCGACGAGCTGGGGGCATGGCACGACTGAGGCGGGCCGGCCGGCCCGGCGACAGCGGCGCGGCTGACGCCGGGGCCGCCGCCACGGCAGACCGCTGACAACCCGGACAGCATGAAGCGGGGCCCCGGCACTGGATCGATGCCGGGGCCCCGCTCGCACAAGCTGATCAGACGCGTGACGCGATGACCTCCACACCGTGTTCGGCGGCGAGGCGGTGCAGGTCGTCGAGCTCGCCCTGCTCGACCTCCACGAGGAAGTCGTCGCCCGTCTCGCGAGCCCTGGTCAGGTCGGACTCGGTCGCCCTTATGCGCTGCAGAAGTCCTGCGGTGAATGCGTCCATGCTGCGCCCCCTCGTCCTGGGTCGTGGGTCGGTGGCACGGGGGTGTGCCGTTCGGGAGGGAACGATCACGTCTCCTGTGGATGCCCAGCGCTGCCCGTGCTGGGCGGCGACGGTGCCGGACACCCACGCCCGCCCTGCGGAAGCGGATCGTGATGTACCACATGGTTGTGCGGCACAAGCAGAGCGTGATCGCGGGGTGTGTAAAGCCGTCCTCCCCTCGCCCGCTCCCGGGGAAACCTCAACCGGATGAGAATTTCTCGCTTCCCCGGACTCGCCGCCCTCCCGCCCGGTCACTCCTCCGGCTTACCGCCGACTTATGGCCGAAAAAGGCAGGATGGAGGTCACACACCCACGAAGCCCCTGCCCGCGTGCGCCGAGGAAGCGCGCGCGGGTGGACACAGGAAGGACAATCGACGTGCGCGTACTCGTCGTCGAGGACGAGCAGCTGCTCGCCGATGCGGTGGCCACCGGACTGCGCCGGGAGGCCATGGCCGTCGACGTCGTGTACGACGGTGCGGCCGCGCTGGAACGCATCGGCGTCAACGACTACGACGTGGTCGTCCTCGACCGCGACCTCCCCCTCGTGCACGGTGACGACGTCTGCCGCAAGATCGTCGAGCTCGGCATGCCCACGCGCGTGCTGATGCTCACCGCGTCCGGCGACGTCAGTGACCGTGTGGAGGGCCTGGAGATAGGCGCCGACGACTATCTCCCCAAGCCCTTCGCCTTCAGCGAGCTCACGGCACGCGTGCGTGCCCTGGGCCGGCGGACGAGCGTGCCGCTGCCGCCCGTCCTGGAGCGGGCGGGCATCAAGCTCGACCCCAACCGCCGTGAGGTCTTCCGCGACGGCAAGGAGATCCAGCTCGCGCCCAAGGAGTTCGCCGTTCTCGAGGTGCTGATGCGCAGCGAGGGCGCCGTCGTCTCCGCCGAACAGCTTCTGGAGAAGGCCTGGGACGAGAACACCGACCCCTTCACCAACGTCGTGCGCGTCACCGTGATGACCCTGCGCCGCAAGCTCGGCGAACCCCCGGTCATCGTCACCGTGCCCGGCTCCGGTTACCGGATCTGATCCCGATGGCCACGACACCCGCACCCCCCAAGGCGCCCCCCAAGCCCACCTGGGACCCGCGAAAGCCGGAGCTGCCGTTCCCCTGGCTGCGCCCGACGATCCGGATAAGGCTCACCCTGCTGTACGGCGGCATGTTCCTGATCGCCGGGATCCTGCTGCTGTCGATCATCTACCTGCTGGCCGCCCAGGCCATCCACGCGGCGGGCAGCCAGCGGCTGGAGATCTCCGGCACCGACGTCATCACCATCCGCAGCCCCACCTGCCCGCAGCTGAACAGCGCGACCACCGACGACCAGCGCAACGCCGCGCTCGAGGCGTGCAACGCGGCCCTGAAGCAGCATGCCCTCGACGAGCTGCTCAGCCGCTCCCTGCTGGCCCTGCTGGGCCTCGCCGTGATCGCGTTCGCCTTCGGCTACGCGATGGCGGGCCGGGTGCTCACGCCGCTCGGCCGGATCACCAGGACCGCGCGCGCGGTGGCGGGCTCGGACCTGTCCCGCCGTATCGAGCTGGACGGCCCGGACGACGAGCTGAAGGAGCTGGCGGACACCCTCGACGACATGCTGGAACGGCTGCAGCGGGCCTTCACGGCCCAGCAGCGGTTCGTGGGGAACGCCTCCCACGAGCTGAGGACACCGCTCGCGATCAACCGCACGCTCCTCGAGGTGCACCTGTCCGATCCGAACGCTCCCGTGGAGCTGCAGCAGCTCGGCAAGACACTGCTGGCCACCAACGAGCGCAGCGAGCAGCTCGTCGAGGGTCTGCTCCTGCTCGCCCGCAGTGACAGCCAGATCGTGGAGCGCAAGCCCGTGGACCTGGCGGAGGTGGCCTCACAGGCCATCGACCAGGTGCACGGCGAGGCGGACGCCAAGGGCGTGGAGATCCGCGGCGAGCGTGCCCCGGCGGTCGTCCAGGGCAACGGCGTCCTGCTGGAGCGGATCGCCCTGAACCTCCTCCAGAACGCCGTGCGGTACAACGTGCCGGAGGACGGCTGGGTCGAGGTCACGACGGAACTGCAGCACGGCCAGGCGGTCCTGGTGGTGTCAAACACCGGACCGGTGGTACCCGCGTACGAGATCGACAACCTGTTCGAGCCCTTCCGTCGGCTGCGGACGGAGCGCACGGGCAGCGACAAGGGCGTGGGTCTTGGCCTGTCGATCGTCCGGTCCGTGGCCCGCGCGCACGGCGGCCACATCGCCGCCCGGCCGCGGGATGGGGGTGGACTGGTGATGCGGGTCTCGCTGCCGCCGACCTGAGGAGGGCGGATTCCGGGTGTCCCGGATGTGCGCGAAACCCTGTTGATCTGAGACCATGCCCGCCGACACAGACGACGTTCGCTTTGCGCTGAATTTTCCCTCCGCGCATCCGTGAAGATCGTGTGTGATCGATCACAGAGGCGAATTTCCAGCCATATACTCTCCGTGATCATGGGGTCTGCCGGAAAGCCGGGATTATCCGGGTTTTCGGGGGTCATGATCACGGGAAGTACACGGTGAGACGCCTTTGAAGTGCGGCCTTTGGACCGTGTACGGTCCCGTTCGCCATCCAAGCCGATCACTCTTGAGGGGTCCGGTTGGGTGTCGATTGAGTAACAGACCTTGATGTGAGGCAAAATCTCCGCCTCGGGTCGGGCACAAGACCGGCCTCTCACGCGTTACGTGCGCTGAGACACCACAGACACCCAGAGGGGGAGAGCGACATGGCAACGGATTACGACACCCCACGCAAGACCGACGACGACGTCGACTCGGACAGCCTGGAAGAACTCAAGGCTCGGCGGAACGACAAGTCGACGTCCGCCGTGGACGTCGACGAGTTCGAGGCCGCGGAGGGCCTGGAGCTGCCCGGCGCGGACCTCTCGAACGAGGAGCTGGCCGTCCGGGTGCTGCCGAAGCAGCAGGACGAGTTCACCTGCATGAGCTGCTTCCTGGTGCACCACCGCAGCCAGCTGGCCCGGGAGAAGAACGGCCAGCCGATCTGCCGCGACTGCGACTGAGGCAGGGTCGGCCGTGACTGGCTCGACCCCACCTTGGAAGCGCCGCTTCCGGAAGGGGGCGGACGAAGAGCCGTACGACGGCTCTCGCGGTGTGCGTGACGACGAGCGGGGCTCCTCCGAACAGGGAGAGGCCTCGCTCGAACGTGCGTCTGGTACGGCGTTGGGGGGCGCCCAGGACGCGCGCACCACGGACGCGCAGCCCGGCCTTCCGGTCCCGGTGGACGTCCCGGCGCCGGTCGCCGGGCGCCGCTCGGCGGTCGTCGTGCAGGGGCTGAAGGCAGGCCTCAAGGCGGGCGCCCGTCAGGGCGGCATCCGGGCCCGGGCCGGCCTGACCTATCTCGCCGACCGGATCATCGACATCGCCCCACGGATTCCCGTACGGGATCTCGGGACCCTGCGCAGACAGTTCCCCGGCCTGGGGCCCGAGCAGATCGCGGACAAGCTCGTCGCGGGCGCGGCAGGCGCCTCGTCGACCGTGGGCGCCGGGATCGGTGCCGCCGCCATGCTGCCGGTGCCGCCAGCCATGCCCGCGGAGCTGGCCGCGGAGATCACCGGAGTCGCCGCGATCGAGCTGAAGCTGATCGCCGAGCTGCACGAGGTCTACGGCGTGCGGCCGCCGGGGAACCTGATGCAGCGCAGTACCGCCTACCTGAACTCCTGGTCGGGCGAGCGCGGTATCGACGTGGCCAAACCGGCGACGATCAACGCCGCGCTGGGCAGCCAGATGAAGCGGGAGCTGCGCCAGCAGATCATGAAGCGCATGGTGCGCAACCTGCCCAACCTGATGCCGTTCATGGTGGGGGCGGCGGTAGGAGCGATCATGAACCGCCGCGACACCAAGCACCTCGCCGAGCGCATCCGCAAGGACCTGCGGAAGATCCAGATCCCGTGGGACGCGCTGCCCGCCCTGCCGCCCCTGGAGAAACCGGCCGACCCCCTGGCGGTCGGTGAGCTCCCGAAGGAACTCGGCAGCTGACGACGGGGGTTCTCCGGCCGAGGGCGTTCGTCGGCGGGGTGGGTGCCCGGGGGACGGCCGTGCCCGCTTCCTAGCCGGGAGCGCCGTCTCGCCTACGGGCGATGGTGCCGAGGCTCCGCCCGCGTATGAGCCTGCCCGTCCAGAGCGAGCCGGAGTGAGCCGTGCCCCGCGCCCTACGCCGTCGCGCGGGCCGTCTCCAGGGCCGTGACCAGGCTCCGGGGCTCGCGGGTCGACAGGTACAGGTAGGGCGTCGGGTCGTCCGGGTCGGTGACCGGGATACGGACGGCGGTGGGGATGTAAGCGCGCAGAAGCATGAAGGCGCGCGGGTCGGCCTTGTGGGAACGCCAGGCGCGGGCCTCCTCCGGGTCCAGGACCTCCGCGTCGCCCAGCGCGGCAACCGGGATCTTCGCCTCGCCGGCGATCAGGGCGCCGCCGACCACGCGGATGCGGACCGAGCCGTACGAGCTGGCCACGACGGCCGCGGCCGCGGTGCCGCCGACGAGCCCGCCCAGCAGGGGAAGCGTGCCGAAGGGGAGCAGGATGAGAGCCATGGCGACGCCGACCAGAGCGCAGATCAGCCACCAGGTGCGGGGCGCGGAAAGACGTTCTTCGTACGGCGACGCGGAGGGCTGCATGCCGCCAAGCTTGGCACGGTGTCGGACGCTCGCCGGAATCGGGGCGGTCGGCGCGAAGCGCCGTCGGGTAGGGCGGTGGTGGGTGACGGGCGGATCGGGGCGGTCGGCGCGAAGC
>NZ_VJZE01000195.1 GCF_009377205.1 Streptomyces phyllanthi | reverse complement strand
GTCCCCCTCCCCACTGGTCCTCACCCCGTCTCCCGCGCCGCTGTCCGTCGCCCGCCGGCGGGGAGGCCGTCAGACCCGGTAGCGGCGCAGGGCCGGTGTCGCCATGGCCAGGAGCAGCGTGGCGGTCACGACGAGGAGGCCGCCGCCGGCGACGGCCGCGCGGGGGCCGAAGGCCGAACCGGCGGTGCCGTGGAGGACGTCGGCGAGGCGGGGGCCGCCCGCGACGACGACCGTGAAGACGCCCTGCATACGGCCGCGCATCTCGTCGGTGGCGGCCGAGAGGAGGATCGCGCCGCGGAAGACCATGGACACCATGTCGGCGGCCCCGGCGACGGCGAGGAACGCCACCGCCCACCAGAGACTCGTGCTCAGTCCGAACCCCGTGACGGCCACACCCCAGCCCACCACGGCCACGATGACCATGAGACCGTGCCGGCGCGCCCGGGAGAACGTGCCGGAGAACAGCCCGCCGAGCACGGCCCCGACGGGGATCGCCGCGAACAGCAGGCCGAGGGCGAGACCTTCCCCGTAGGGGGCGTACGTCTCGGCCGCGAGCTGGGGGAACAGGGCGCGCGGCATGCCGAGGACCATCGCGATGATGTCGGCGAGGAAGGACAGCAGCAGCACCTTGTGCAGGGAGATGTAGCGGAAGCCCGCGGCCACCTCGCGCCAGCCGGCCAGCCGTCCCGCGGCGGGGGTGGTCAGGGGCGGGAGTGAGGGGAGCCGGGCCACCGCCCACACCGTGACGCACAGCGCCAGGGCGTCGATCAGATACAGCTCCGCCAGACCCACGACCGGGATGAGGGCGCCGGCGAGGAGCGGGCCCGCCACGAGGCCGGTCTGCATCACGGTGGAGCCGAGGGCGTTGGCGGCGGCGAGTTCACCGGCGGGGACCAGCCGGGCGATGGAGGCGTTGCGGGCCGGCGAGTTCAGGCCGAAAAACGCCTGCTGGAGGGCGAGCAGGACCATCAGCACCGCGACCGAGTCGAGTCCGGTGACGGCCTGGACCCAGAAGAGGAGGGAGGTGACGGCTATACCGGTGTTGGTGATCAGCATGAGGGTGCGGCGGTCCATGCTGTCGGCGACCGCGCCGCCCCACAGCGCGAAGACCATCAGCGGCAGCAGCCCGGCGAGGCTCGCATAGCCGACCCACGCGGAGGAGCCCGTGATGTCGTAGATCTGCTTGGGTACGGCGACCGCGGTCAGCTGGCTGCCGACCGCCGTGACGATGGTCGAGGACCACAGACGGCGGTAGGCGGGGCGGCGCAGCGGGCGCGTGTCCATCGCCCAGCGGCGCCACCCGCGGGGACGGGTTCTGGCCGCCTTCGGTATGCCGTCGTCCGGTCCCGCACCGCTGCTCGTGCTGTTCTCGCTCGTGTCCACCGGCGTCCTGGTTGCTCGCTACAACTTTCGGTCCGGGGATCACTATCTCCGACGCGGCGGCGGGCCCGGCAGGCGAGTGACGGACTTCCGCCACCCGCCATCGGGCAGGCGCACGCTCCCTCACCGGCCGTTCGACCACCGGCCTCGGCGAGCAGCGGGCGCGCCCGCTCCCCGGGGTTCTTCACGCCCCCGCGATCAGCGTGCCGCCGAGGACGAGCATCGTCGCGGCGACCAGACCGTCGAGCACCCGCCACGCGGCGGGCCGGGCCAGGACGCGGCCGAGGAGGCGGGCGCCGTAGCCGAGTGCGGCGAACCAGGTCAGGCTCGCGAGAGCGGCGCCGAGGCCGAAGGTCCAGCGCAGCGGGCCACGGTCGGCGGCGATGGAGCCGAGGAGGAACACGGTGTCGAGGTATACATGAGGGTTGAGCCAGGTCATGGCCAGGCAGGCGAGCACGGCACGGCGGCGGGAGTTCGCCGAGCCGGACTCCACGTGCAGCGCGCCTCCGGACCGCAGAACGCGCCGAGCGGCCAGGGCACCGTAGACCAGGAGGAAGGCTCCGCCGGCCAGCGCCACCGCCGTGAGGGCCCCCGGCCAGGCCACCACCACGGCGCCGACACCTCCGACACCGAGGGCGATCAGCACCGCGTCGGAGAGGGCACAGATGGCCACGACCGGGAGCACCGCCTCCCGGTGGATGCCCTGGCGCAGGACCAGGGCGTTCTGGGCGCCGATCGCGATGATGAGGGACAGTCCGGTGCCGAATCCGGCGGCCAGGGCGGTGAAGGCAGCAGCGTTGATCACCCGGTCGACGCTAGGGTCCCGCCCGGGCGTCAGTACAGCTAAAGATTCTTACGTAGCATTAGCTCTCGTGATGACCGATCTTCCCCTCGACCTGGTGCGTACGCTGCTCGCCGTGGTGGACGAGGGCACGCTCGACGCGGCGGCCCGTGTCCTGCACGTGACGCCCTCGGCCGTCAGCCAGCGGGTCAAGGCGCTGGAGCAGCGTGTCGGCCGTGTGCTGCTGATCCGTACGAAGCCTGTGCGGCCGACCGGGTCCGGCGAGGTGATCGTCCGCTTCGCACGCCAGCTGGCCCGCCTCGAACACGACACCCACACCGCGCTCGGCATGACCGGCACCGAGGAGCCCACCCGGTTGTCGATCGCGGTGAACGCCGACTCGCTGGCGACCTGGTTCCTGCCCGCGCTCACCCGCGTGCCCGAGGAGTCGCGCCCCTGCTTCGAACTGCACCGCGAGGACGAGGACCACACGGCCCGGCTGCTGCGTGAGGGACTGGTGATGGCCGCGGTCACCTCGTCACCGGACGCGGTGGCGGGCTGCTCGGTGCGCACGCTCGGACGGATGCGGTACGTTCCCGTCGCCCATCCGGCCTTCGCGATCCGGTGGTTCGGCTCGGGGACGCCGGACGTGTCCCTGCGGGATGTGATCGCCGACGCGCCCGTCATCACCTTCGACCGGCGGGACGACCTCCAGGACGCGTTCGTCCGCGGGCTGAGTCGGGGTCAAGGGGCGGGCAGGCGACGGCATTTCGTGCCGACCTCCGAGGGTTTCCTCGATGCCGTCGTCGCGGGACTGGGCTGGGGCATGCTGCCCACGGTGCAGGCCGACCCGCTGCTGGCCGCCGGCCGGCTCGTCCCGCTGGCGCCGGGCCGGGCCGTCGACGTCCCCCTGTTCTGGCAGCAGTGGAAGCTGGACTCCCCCGCGCTCACCGTCGTCGCGGAGGCCGTCGCGGCCGCCGCGGCCGAGGCGCTCGACAGCTGAGGCCGACGCCCCGCGCGCCCGGCCGCACCAGGCCCAGGGATCAGGCTCGGCGGCCCCCGGCGCTGAACGGCCCCTCCAACGCTGCCCACTGCAGCAGCATGATCGTCTTCGCGTCGGCGATCTCGCCCGTCCGGATCATCTCCAGGGCCCGGCGGAAGGGCAGTTCGACGAGCTCGATGTCCTCGCCCTCCTCGTCCAGTCCCCCGCCCTCGTGCGTACGGGTCGAGGGGCCGTACGGGGCGGCGTAGAAGCTGACCCGCTCGGTGACGGAGCCGGGGCTCATGTACACGTCGAAGACATGCTCGATCTCGCCGATGGTATGGCCCGTCTCCTCGACGACCTCGCGCCGCACGGCGACCTCGGGGTGTTCGTCCTCCTCGTCGAGCAGCCCGCCCGGGGTCTCGACCAGCATCCCGTCGGGGTGGCCGTTGACATACACGGGGTAGCGGAACTGACGGGTGAGCAGCACGGTCTCGTGCTCGGTGTCGTACAGCAGCATGGTGGCGCCGTTGCCCCGGTCGTGGGTCTCGCGCTCCTGGGTGCTCCAGGTGCCGTCGGCGTGCCGGAAGTCGAAGGTCGTGGTGCGCTCCACGTACCAGTGGCAGGAGAGCAGCTTCACGTCCCGCACCCTGACCCGTGGATTGCCCGTCAGATCCCGCCCGGCGCGGTCGAGTCCGGTACGGCCGCGGCGGTCCGGGGTGTCGATGCCCGCGGTCATCGCGTGCGGGCCGGGTGCGAGCAGGGAGAACACGGGGAACAAGGGCAGGTGAACTTGGTCATGCCCGCTTCTACCATTCGGGTCCGGCCGCTGTCAGGCGTTCCCCGCACGGGTGGCTCCGGCGCTTCTCGGCGAGCCGGGTGGCGCCCCCTTCAGGACGCGGAGGCGTCGCGCTGGTACCGGGCCAGGGTGTGCGCGATGTCGCGCGTCGCCGGATAGAGGCCGAGGTAGAGCTCGTACAGCCCGTCGTACCGGGACCGGAGCCGGGCGTCCGGCGCGACGCGTTCGCGTACGGGGTTCCAGGCGTTCATGTCCGCCGCGCCGAGCGCGCTCGCGGCCAGGTACGCGGCGCCGTAGCTCGCCCCGAGGGTGACGCTCCTGATCTCCTGCTCCAGGCCGGTGACGTCGGAGACGACCCGTGTCCACAGTCCGCCGCGGGTTCCGCCGCCGACGGCCACGACGCGGTCGATGCGCGCTCCGGCGGCGCGCATCGCCTCGACGTTGTGCCGCACACCGTAGGCCGTGGCCTCCAGTGCGGCTCGGTAGAGGTCGCCCCGGGTGTGCTCCACCGTCAGGCCGGCGATCAGCCCGCGCGCGTCCGGATCGGCGACCGGGGTCCGCTCCCCGGCGAAGTAGGGCAGCATCAGCAGGCCCCGCGCGCCCGGCCCCGACCGCTCGGCCTCGGCGAGCAGGGTGGCGGTGTCGGGCGCGCCGAACAGCTCTCGCAGCCAGTCGGTGACCATGCCGGAGGTGGCCATGCCGCCCGCGAGGCTGCGCGTTCCCGGCAACGCTCCGACCGTGCTCCACAGTTGGGGCACGAGGACACGGTCGGCCGTGGTGTTGATCAGGAACATGGTGCTGCCGTACATGAGCATCAGGTCACCGGTGTGCTGGGCGTCTACGCTCAGCGCCTCCGACCAGGCGTCGATCGTGCCCGTGACGACAGGGATGCCGGCCGGGAGTTTGGTGGCCGCGGCCGCGTGGGCGGTGATGTGGCCGGCGATGTCTCCGGGCCAGCGCAGGGGCGGGAGTTCGAGGTCCGGGGCGATGTGCCGGGCCCAGGGTTCGTACCAGTCCTGGGCGAGGGAGTCGTAGAGCGGCACGGCCTGGCTGGCGGAGTGGTGGTCGAGGACGTAGGCGCCGGTCAGCCGGTGGACGAGGTAGGAGCTGGGCATGTACAGCCGCCGGGCGCGGGCGGCCACCTCGGGCTCGTGCTCCGCCAGCCACGCGATCTTCGGGCCCACGGCCTGGGTGGAGAGCACGGAGCCACAGCGCTCCAGCACCGTGTCGCGCCCCAACTCGCCCTCCAGGCGCGCGATCTGCTCGGTCGCCCGGGTGTCGACCCCGTAGAGGATCGCCGGACGCAGCGGGACGCCCGCATCGTCGGTCAGGGCGGCACAGGGGCCCATCCCGCTGACGCCAACCGCCGTGACCGGCGCTCCCGACGCGCTCAACTCGCCGGCCAGGGAGGCGAACTCGTCCCACCACACGTGGGCGTCCATCTCCACGTGCCCGGGTCGCGGGCGGCTGACCGTGTGCGGCCGTACGGCGGTGGCCAGCACCGTCCCGTCCTTGTCGACGAGTACCCCTTTGCTGCTGGACGTCCCGATGTCGACTCCGAGCACGGTCATACGGTCACGGCTCCCCTCACGGCGGTACGGGCGCTCGGCAATCCTCCCGCACGATCCGGTGAGGGGAGCTTGGCGGAGGCGGTGGCTCCGGGACAGCATGCCCGCATGAAGGGCGACCTCTTTTCCAGCGAGCACATGGTGCAACCGGCGTACGCGCCGGGGATGAGCCTGCAGAACGCCAAGGCGATCCGATACGCCGTCAACGGGGAGATGCTGGCCCGGCAGGGCGCGATGATCGCCTATCGGGGGAACCTGCAGTTCGAGCGCAAGGGCCAGGGTGTGGGCGGCATGCTCAAGCGGGCGGTCACCGGCGAGGGGCTGCCGCTGATGGCGGTGCGCGGGCAGGGCGAGGCCTGGTTCGCGCACGAGGCGCAGAACTGCTTCCTCGTCGACGTCGAGCCGGGTGACGTGTTCACCGTCAACGGCCGCAACGTGCTCTGCTTCGACCCCACGCTCGCGTACGAGATCAAGACGGTGAAGGGCGCGGGCATCACCGGCGGCGGCCTGTTCAACAGCGTGTTCACCGGGCACGGGAGGCTCGGGCTGGTATGCGAGGGCAATCCGCTGGTCATACCGGTCGCGCACCAGCAGCCTGTCTTCGTCGACACGGACGCCGTGGTGGGCTGGTCGGCGCAGCTGCACACCTCGCTGCACCGGTCGCAGTCCTTCGGTTCGATGATCCGCGGTGGCTCCGGCGAGGCGGTGCAGCTGAAGCTGGAGGGCGAGGGCTTCGTGGTCGTACGGCCGAGCGAGGCGACACCGCACAAGCCTCAGCAGCACTGACGGGGCCCGCAGGGGCCCCTCGGCGATGCGGCAGGACGACGGCGTCACCGGCACCGCGGGCAAGCACCCGCGATCGAACATTTTTCCGAATACGGGCGTACCCTGGCGGGTATGGCCAGGCACCTCCAGGGCTCGCTGTTCGACCAGTCCGACACCGTCCGCCTCTCACCGCTGGAGGGGATACGCAGGGTCGCGCTCGGCGCCGGCGCCTGGATCGACCTGCTGCCCGGCTGGCTGAGCGGCGCCGACGCCCTCTTCGAACTGCTCGCCGAGGAGGTGCCCTGGCGGGCCGAACGGCGGCAGATGTACGAGAACACGGTCGACGTACCCCGGCTGCTGGCGTACTACGCGGACGGTGACCCGCTCCCCCACCCCGTACTGGACGAGGCCCGTGACGCGCTCACCGCCCACTACGCCGAGGAACTGGGAGAACCCTTCGTCACGGCCGGGCTCTGCTACTACCGCGACGGCCGGGACAGTGTGGCGTGGCACGGCGACCGGATCGGGCGGGGCGCGCGCCACGACACCATGGTGGCCATCCTGTCGGTGGGCACGGCACGTGATCTGGCGCTGCGGCCGCACGGCGGCGGGGACGCCCTGCGGTTCCCCCTGGGACACGGCGATCTGATCGTGATGGGCGGGTCCTGCCAGCGGACCTGGGATCACGCCGTACCCAAGACGAGCCGCGCGACGGGACCGCGCGTCAGCGTCCAGTTCCGGCCGGAGGGCGTCGCGTGATCCCGACGCCCGCGCGGACGGGCGCGTGCCGCGCCGTCCGCTCCGCGTGCACGGGCCGTAGCGCTACTTGCGGGCGGCGAGCGACCGGGCCTGTGCCGTACGGGCGAGGCGGGGGCCGAGCCAGCGCTTGAAGCGGCGCAGGACCTCCAGTTGCCCGGCGGCACGGTCGAGGCGGTAGTAGAGCTGCGGCGGCACGTACGGCAGCAGCGGGGAATGGCGCTGTCCCAGCAGCGCGAACATCTGCTGCGGGGGCAGGTCGATGTAGCGCGGGAGGTTCTCGTACCACTGGGCGCTCAGACGGGCCGCGCTCTGGAGCTTCAGGAGTTCGGCCTTGCGCTCCAGCTCGTACCGCGCGAGTGCGGGGCGCAGTGCCGTGCGGGCGCGCAGGGCTCCGGCCAGGGAGATGGCGTCCTCCAGGGCCAGGGTGGTGCCCGCGCCGATGGAGTAGTGGGTGGTGTGGGCGGCGTCGCCGAGGAGGACCAGGTTGCCGCGGGACCAGGTGCGGTTGGTCAGGGTGCGGAAGTTCAGCCACTGCGCGGCGCCGTCGGCCTGGGCGCGGCCGATCAGCGGGTGGCCGTCGAGGATGTCGGCGAACAGCTTCTCCAGCAGGGCGAGCCCGTCGGCCTCGTCGGCGCGGTCGAGACCGAGGCCGGTCCAGGTCTCCGGCGAGCACTCGACGACACAGGTGCTCCGCTCCCCGCTGAACCCGTAGGCGTAGCACCAGATCCAGCCGTGGTCGGTCTCCTGGAAGGAGAACGTGAACGTGTCGAAGACCTGGGTGGTCCCGAGCCAGATGTAACGGTTGCGGCCGAGCCGGACATCGGTGCCGAAATGATCGGCGTACTTCTCACGCAGGACGCTGTTGACGCCGTCGCCCGCCACCACCAGGTCGGCGTCGGGAATCCGGTCCGCGGTGACCTCGTGCTCGAACTCCACGCGCACGCCGAGGGACGTGGCGCGCTCGGCGAGGAGGTCGAGCATGAGGCGCCGGCCGATACCGAAGCCCGCGTCGCCGCGGTGGACCGTACGGAGGTCGCGGACGTGGGCGACCCCGTCGGTCCAGCGGACCGAGTTGGCGCTGACGGCCGCCGCCGACTCGGGGTCGTGCTCACGCAGCTTCTCCAGCAGGCCGGCCCAGTACGTCACGCCCCAGCCGTACGTCGATCCGGCCGGATTCCGTTCATGGACGGTGATGTCGCAGGACGGATCCCGGCGCTTCATCAGGATCGAGAAGTACAGGCTCGCGGGTCCGCCGCCGACGCATGCGATCTTCACGCGCACTCCCATTGATTACGGAGAGCAATGGTCTGAACGCGCAAGGTATCAAGGCGGGGGCGTGGCGCCCGGCCCGACCGGCCGGGCGGTCGGCTGACTGGATGACCGGTTGATTCGGCCGGTCGACCGACCGGCCGCCGCCATGGCTGCCCCTCAGAGGCCGCGGAGTTCCGTCGTGCGTCCGAGACAGGTGACCGGCCCGGGGTCCGGTACGCCGATCTCATGGAAGCCGACGCGGTCGTAGAAGGCCCGGGCGGAGGTGTTGGCCGTCGACATCGCCAGATGAACGGCCGGCACACCCCGGTCTCCCAACGCCCGCAGGAACGCCCTCATCAGCGCACGGCCGTGGCCGCGGCCCTGCCAGTCGGGGAGCAGGTCGATGTGCAGGTGCGCCGGGTACGCGGCCAGTTCCGCCACGACCATCCGCTCGGGACGGTGCAGCAGTTGGATCATCACCTCGTCCGGGGTGCGCGGCCGGCCGCCGGGGTCCGGGTGGCGGTGCGCGACCAGGGGCAGCCAACTCTCGCGGAACCTCCTGGCGAAGCGCGGCGTGTCCGCGGTCCCGAGGATGTAGCCGACCGCCCGCCCCCGCCCGTCGTCCAGCACGAAGGCCAGTTCCGGCTCCAGATGGACGTACGGCGCGGCGAAGATCACCGGGAAGATCCCGGGATCCGCGTAGAAGGGCCGGCTGTCCTGGCCGTCGTGCGCGGTGCGGATGCAGATGTCGTCGAGGGCCTCACGGTCCTCGGGGCGGTACGGGCGTATGGAGGGAGAGGAAGCCACCCGGGCATCCTGCCCGCACTGGGAGCGCTCCCACAACCCGTCGCCGCTCACGGGAGGGAGCCTGAGCACCGGGCGGCCGCCCGGGGGACGGGTCCGGTGGGCGCCTGCCCGGGGCCGGGTCCCGTGGGCGCCCGCCCGGACCAAATCCCGTGGGCACCCGCCCAGGGCGAGTCCCGTGGGCGTCCGCCCTGACCGGGTCCGGTGGGCGCCTGCCCGGGGCCGGGTCCGGTGGGCACCTGCCCGGGGCCGGGTCCCGTGAGCGCCCGCCCGGACCAAATCCCGTGGGCACCCGCCCGGGGCCGGATCCCGTGGGCGTTCGCCCGGGGGTCGGGTTCGGTCAGGCGTCCGTCCTGGCCGGCGTGCGGCACTCCGGGTGGCCCCAGCCCTGGTCGTTCTTCGCGATGGGCTCTCCCGCCGCGTACGGGCGTCCGCATGCGCAGCGGCCGGGGAACTTCGCCTTGATCGTGCGGGACGAGGCGCCCCGGCCGGTGGTCTTCTTCGCCTTGGCGGAGCTTGCGGACCTGGCGGACTTGGCCGACTTCGAGGACGAGAGGCTGCCGGCCGGGGCGGGGGGCGGCTCCGGGGAACCCAGGTCGCTGCCCGCGGGCTGCTGGACGATGGCCGCCTGGCTCGCGGCGCGGTCGGCGAAGTCGTTCAGACGGTCGCCGTCGATCTGGTGCGCCGGGACGTAGCGGAACTCGACCGCGCGCCCTTCGAGCAACTCGTCGATGCGTACCACGAGGTCCTGGTTGGCGACGGGCTTGCCGGCGGCCGTCCGCCAGCCGTTGCGCTTCCAGCCGGGGAGCCAGGTGGTGACCGCCTTCATCGCGTACTGCGAGTCCATGCGGACCTCGAGCGGCACGTCGGGGTCGGTGGACGCCAGCAGCCGCTCCAGGGCGGTGAGTTCGGCGACGTTGTTGGTGGCCCTGCCCAGTGGTCCGGCTTCCCAGCGGGCGGGGGTCTCCTCGTCGGCTCCGACCACCCAGGCCCATCCGGCGGGTCCCGGGTTTCCCTTCGACGCCCCGTCACAGGCGGCCACAACGCGTTCCAGCATGCGCCCGATCATGTCACGGCCCGAGGTGTGTGCCGTCACGGGTCCTGGTCCGGCTCCGGTGACTCCGGTGAGGGAGTCGGGACCGGCCGGTCAGGAGACGTCGCCCGCCTTCGGCATCTCGCCCTCCGTGGTGGTGAGGTCGATGACGGTGAACGACGCGTTCTGTGGGTCGCTGAGCGCGGCGAACCGGCCGAACGGGCTGGTCATCGGGCCGAAGCGGAGGACACCGCCCCGCTCGGTCGCCGTTTTGACCGCCAGGTCGCAGTCCTCGACGGCGAAGTAGAGGTTGATGTACGGCGGCACCTCGGGCGGGAAGTCGTCCGTCATCTTCATACGGCCCATGACCGTCGCCTCGCCGACGTCGAAGAGACGGAAGTCGACCTCGGGATCCGCGAGTTGCTTCGTCTTGTAGCCGAAGACGGCCGGGAAGAACGCGTCGGACTTCTCGGGCTCGCGGGTGAAGACCTCGCACCAGGCGTACGCGCCGGGCACGCCCGTCGCCTCGAACCCCTTGTGGGTACCGGCCTGCCAGACGCCGAAGACGACGCCGCCCGGGTCACGGGCCAGCACCATCGAGCCGAAGTCGCCGACCTGCATGGGCTCCATCAGCACCTCGCCGCCGTTCTCCCGGATCCTGGCCGCGGTGGCGTCGACGTCCGAGGAGGCGAGGTACACGCACCAGGCGGACTGCCCCTCCTGGCCGGGCATGGGCGGGACGACGGCGGCGACCGCCTTGCCGTCGACGTACGCCTGGGTGTAGTTGCCGTATTCCGGCGACGCCTCACCGAACGTCCAGCCGAGTACGTCACCGTAGAAGCTCTTCGCCTCCTCGAGGTCGCTGAACATCGCGTCGGCCCAGCAGGGCGTTCCCTCTCGCAGTACGTCCATGGCGGTGGCTTCTCTCCGTGCGGCGGATGGTCTGCCTCGTCTCACGCTAGTCAGGGTCGCGACGGGCCGCGCGCCGAGCGCAGAAGCCGGGCAGATCGCCGGGTGGGCGCGGTAGGCCCACGGTGGTCACGCCGAGTACACGACGGTCGGCCCCGGCGAGGTATGCGGCGCCGCCCAGCAGTGCAGGAGAGCCGACGGCGAGGCACACGTCCACGGCCTGTTCAGCGCCGGGCGGACCTGTGCTGCGGCCGGCACCGGCCGTGGTGCCGCGTGTGGGAGCGACGGAGCCGGCGCCGCGTGTCGAGGTGGGCGTCGGGATCGCGGTGGCGAAGTCGCGGCAGTCCAGGTCCGGTTGTGCGCGGGCGGGGCCGCCCATCGCGGCCGTGGTGACCAGAACCGTCGCAGTGCACTCGTAGGGCGCAGTAGCCGTTCGGCCGCGACGAGCCGCCCTCGCACAGCGGCCTTCTGCCGGTCTGATAATTTCGGCGACGCTCGCGCTGTTGTGCGAGCCATCCCGTCACTCCAGTCGTCAGGCGTCCCATGTCCGGTCCGCGGTTCGGTGCTACGGCGCTGCCGCATGCCCGCGGTGGGTGGGTACGGCTGCTGCTCGTGGTCCTCGTGGTGTCGGCGACGTTCGCGCTGTTCTGTGTGGCGTCGCCGCCCGGACGGGCCGCCGGGGCGGCGGTGTCGCCCTCGAAGTCCGTTCCGTCGGCGGTGTCCGGGTCTCTGCCGGACGGGCGGCCGGAGGCCCGTGCCTCGCGGCACGCGGACCGGGAGCCCTGTGAGGAGAGGCCCGGCGGTCACCACTGCGGTGGCCCTCATCACCACGGTGTGCTCGGCCAGACGCCGCTCGTGGGCGTGCACCGGACCCCTGCGCCGGGGCAGCCCGTGACCGCTCCGGCCCGTGGGTCGCTCGCCCCGTCGCGGGAGCCGGGTGCCGCCCGGCCTCCCGATCTCCACACGCTGCAACTGCTTCGGGTCTAGGACAGGCCCTGGAGGCCGTGCCCGCGCGCACAGGCCCGCTCGTCCCACCCGAACAGCACTCGCAGCACCGCCCTGCCCCGACACGGCACGGCGGGGAGAAGGACACCTCATGGGCAAGTCGAATCCCAAGACCAAGAGCAAGAGCAACGCCAGAACCAAGAGCGACGCGCGGCGCGCCCGCGTCGAGGAGATACGCCGGGCCGAGCAGACCCGTGAGCGGCGCAGTCGTCTGCTCACCCTCGGCGCCGTGACCGTGATCCTCGGCGGGCTCGTGACCGGCGGCTGGTACCTGGTCGCCGCCGCCCAGGACAAGGAAGAGGCGAAGGCCGCGCCCGTGAAGGGCGTGAAGAGCTGGTCGAAGCTGACACAGAACCACGTGACCACCCCGGTCGACTACCCGATGAGCCCGCCCGTCGGCGGCGATCACAACCAGGCGTGGGTCAACTGCGACAAGCAGGTCTACACGAAGGCCGTGCCGAACGAGAACGCCGTGCACGCGCTGGAGCACGGCGCCGTCTGGATCACGTACAGCGACAAGGCGTCCAAGGCGGACGTGTCCGAGCTGACCGACAAGGTCAAGAGGACGACGTACACCTTCATGAGCCCGTACGAGGACCAGTCCTCGCCCATCGTGCTCAGCGCCTGGGGCAACCAGCTGAAGCTGGACTCGGCGTCCGACGCGCGGGTCCAGAAGTTCCTGGACAAGTACGTGCAGGGCGAGCAGACGCCCGAACCGGGTGCCGCGTGCACCGGAGGGATGACCCCCTGAGCCCCGGGGGCGCCCGGACGGTGACCGGGCGCCCCGTGGCCGACACATGCCTTCCGCACCGTGCCCTCCTGTGCTTGCCTGGGGAACCGTTTCGGTGGCCGGGGCGGGAGTTGCTGCATGCGGAAGCCGTGGATCGTGGGGGCGGTGCTCACCGCCGTGCTGCTGGGCGCGTGCGGGGACCCGACGTCCGGGCCCGAGACGGCGCCCTCACACGACGGCCCGGGGCCGACGGCCACGCGCCAGCGGGCGGCCTCCCCGGGTTTCCGGGACTCGCCGAGCGCTCCGAAGAAGGCGCCCGTCGTGCTCTACCTCGGCGACTCCCTCGCCATGGAGAACCAGAAGGTGCTCGGCCGGCGGCTGCGCGGCGACCTCGACGCGCGCTACACCAGCGCCCCGTACTCGGGCACCACGCTGTGCGACTACCTGGAGGGCACCGGTGACGACTCGCTGGTGCCCCCGAAGGACAAGGCCGCGGTCCTCGTACGGGAACTGCGGCCGGATGTCGTGGTGCTGCAGTTCTGGGGCAACGCCTGGGGCTACACGCCCTGTATGGACGGCATCACGTACGACAAGGCCGAGGCCAGGTACTTCGCCCGCTACGCCGCCGACGCGAAGCGGCTGACCGAACAGATCGCGGACGCGGGCGGGGCGCGGCGGCCGAGGATCGTCTGGGTGCTCCAGGGGCCGGACCCGGTCTCCCCCGACCGGGTGCGGCGCGTCAACGCGCTCTACAGGAAGCAGGCCGACGCCTCCGGCGATCTCGTCTCCGACGCGGGCAGGGCGGTGAGCCCGGCCTCGGCCCGCTACACCTGGACGCAGTATCTGCCGTGCACCGCGTACGAGCGGGAGCACCCGGCGTACTGCACCCGGCCGGACCAGGGCCGTACCGCCCTGCACCACGACGAGGACTACCTGCACTTCTGCCTGGCGCTCACGACGTCCGAGCCGAAGCCGTGCCCGGTCCGCTCTCCCGGGATCCTGCGCATCGCGGGGGAGATCACCCGGACGATCGCGAAGCTCGTCGGGTAGCCGGGCGACGCCCGGGCCGGCCCCCGCGGTTCAGCCGGCGTGGTCCGTCCGCGCCTGTTCCGCCTCCCGCGAGGTGACCGCGTCGTCCGCCGGAGCCGTCGGCTCCTCCGACTGCTTCTTCGACGCCCACAGGCTGGTCGCGGTCGTCACCGCGAGGACCAGGACGATGAACCCGAGCGAGAACGGGATGCTGATCTCCGGCACCCGCACACCGGACTCGTGCAGCGCGTGCAGCACCAGCTTGACGCCGATGAAGCCGAGGATGATCGACAGGCCGTAGGAGAGGTGGATCAGCTTCTTCAGCAGGCCGCCGATGAGGAAGTACAGCTGCCTGAGGCCCATCAGCGCGAACGCGTTGGCCGTGAACACGATGTACGGGTCCTGGGTCAGGCCGTAGATCGCGGGGATCGAGTCGAGCGCGAACAGCACGTCCGTGGAGCCGATCGCGAGCATGACCACCAGCATCGGCGTCATGACACGCTTGCCGTTCTCCTCGATCCACAGCTTGGTGCCGTGGTAGCGGTCGGCCACGCCGAAGCGCTTCTCGACCGCCTTGAGCAGCTTGTTCTCCTCGTACTCCTCGTCATGGCCACCGGCACGGGCGTCCTGGACGAGCTTCCAGGCGGTCCAGATCAGGAAGGCGCCGAAGAGGTAGAACACCCAGGAGAAGTTCGAGATGATCGCGGCGCCCGCGGCGATGAAGACCGCGCGCAGCACCAGGGCCATGAGGACGCCGATCATCAGGACGCGCTGCTGGTACTGCGAGGGCACCGAGAACTTCGCCATGATCAGGACGAAGACGAAGAGGTTGTCGACGCTCAGCGACTTCTCGGTGATGAAACCGGCGAAGAACTCGCCCGCGGGTCCGCCTCCCGAGACGGCCAGCAGGACCAGCCCGAAGGCGATGGCGAGAGCGATCCAGACGGCCGACCAGACACCGGCTTCCCTGACCGACACGTCATGGGGCTTGCGGCCGATGAAGAAGTCGACGGCGATGAGCACGCAGAGCACTGCGATGGTCAGCACCCAGACGGTAAGGGAGACGTTCACTGTTCCTCCGGGGGCCTGTGGGGGCGCTGTCAGCCTTATGGCCGCCGGAGATCACTTCCACCCCGAAACGGTAAAGAACGGCTGACGTCCCGGCGTACGGCCCGCTGGACGCTTTGCACAGGCGCACACATACCGGACGGACCGCCGGCGGACGCGCGCCGGTCGCCCTGCCGCACGGTGTCCGTACGGCTGGGCGACCGGCGCGGGTCTGCGCCGCTCTACTCGCCCGCGTACGCCTTCTCCAGGGCGTCGAGGTCGAGCTTGCCCATGGCGAGCATGGCCTTGGTCGCGCGGGCCGCCTTCTCCTCGTCCGGGTCGGCGGCCATGTCGATGAGTCGGGTCGGCACGACCTGCCAGGACACTCCGTACCTGTCCTTCACCCACCCGCAGGGGCCGGCCTCGCCGCCGCCTTCCGTGAGCCTGGTCCAGTAATGGTCGATCTCGGCCTGGTCCTCGCAGAGGATCTGGAAGGAGATCGCCTCGTTGAACTTGAACTCCGGGCCGCCGTTCAGCGCGACGAACTTCTGGCCGTTCGCCGTGAAGTCCACGGTCATCACGGATCCGGCCCGGCCCATCCC
>NZ_VJZE01000194.1 GCF_009377205.1 Streptomyces phyllanthi | reverse complement strand
GGCGGAGGCCCAGGTTGGAGGGGGCGTCCACGACGACGATGTTCCGCATGGCCCCCATCCTCACCGATGACGGCGACCGGGGGGCCGGAATCAGGTCAGCGGCGCCCCGGCGCCGTGAGGGCCCAGCGTTCGTGGTCCCGCCAGGCCCCGTCGACGTGGAGGAAGTCCGGCGAGAACCCTTCGAGCCGGAACCCGCACCGGCGGGCGAGCGCGATGGACGCCGTGTTGAGGGGCTGCACGTTGATCTCGAGCCGGTGCAGCCCCATGGCGGTGAACGCGTGGTCGACGACGAGCCCGAGCCCCTCGCTCATCAGGCCGCGCCCGGCGGCGTGCGCGAAGGCCCCGTACCCGAGCGCCCCGCACAGGAAGGCGCCCTCGACGATGTTGTTGATGTTGATGAACCCGGCGATGCCCCCGCCGTCCCGCTCGCAGACGAGGAAGCCGACCCGCGTCGGATCCTCGATGAGCCGCCCGGCGTACGCGGCGTACGCGGCGGCGTTGTCGGGCGGAAAGAGCCAGGGGTGGTGCAGTTCCTTGCTCTCCCACACCCGCGCGGTGAACTCGGCACCGTCACCGGGGGTGAAGTGCCGGATCCCCACGCGGGGGCCTTCGGCGAGGTAGCGAACGTTCTCGGACACGCGGCCACGGTACGCCGGAATCCGGGGCCACGGCGGCCGGCGTACGCGCCGCCCCGTCGGCCGCACCCCGCGAGCCGTGCCGCCTCAGCCACGCCGTCGCACGAAGTACGCCCCGCACAGCGCCCCGATCACGCCCATGCCCAGCAGCGCCGTCCACAGCGGCATGGTGACTTCCGGGATGAGCAGCCGGATCCTGGTGTCGCGGGTGTTCTCGAAGATGAAGACCAGCGTGAGCACGACGAGTACGGCCACGCTGATCCGGCCGGGGGTCATCGCCCCGCCACGTGCCGTGCCCGCGGCCCCGCTCGCCCCGCCGCTCTCCTCTGTCCTCGGGCTCATGTGTTCAGGATGCGGCGCGGGCCGCGGTGACGCCCGGTGAGGCGTTCCTCCGGGTGAGGCCTCCTCAGGCCAGGGCGGGCTCGTCCAGCGTCAGGGTGCCCGTGTCCGCGTCCAGTTCGCCGGCCGCCCCGAACGGGATCGTCAGCGCGCCTTCTCCGTGCCCGAACCCGAACTCCTCCACGACCGGCACTCCGAGCCCGGCGATCCGGTCGGCCAGCAGCGCGCGTACCTCCTCGTACGGCGCGCACTCGGCCCAGGAGCCGAGCAGGATCCCGGAGACCCCGTCGAACCAGCCGGCGCGCAGGAGCTGGGTGAGGTAGCGGTCCAGGCGGTACGTCTCCTCGCCGACGTCCTCCAGGCAGAGCAGGCCGCCGCGCGCGGAGGGCCGGGCGTGCGGGGCGCCCAGGTCGGCGGCGAGCAGGCTGAGGCAGCCGCCGAGCAGGACTCCCCTGGCCCGTCCGGGCACCAGCGGGACCGCTCCGGCGGGGGCGATGGTGCGCACGGTCTCCGGCTCGAAGAGCGTGGCCCGCAGATGTTCCTGGGCCCTCGCGCTCTTGAGGAAGTCGACGCCCGCCGCCATCGGTCCGTGCAGCGTGACCAGCCCGGCCCGGAGGGCGAACGCCTCGTGCAGCGCGGTGATGTCGCTGAACCCGACGAACACCTTGGGCCCCGCGGCCCGCATCGCGTCCCAGTCGAGCAGGTCGACCACCCGCTGCGCCCCGTAGCCGCCGCGGGCGCACAGCACCGCGTCCACGGCCGGGTCGCACCAGGCGGCCTGGAGATCCGCGGCCCGGTCGGCGTCCGTGCCCGCCAGGTAGTCGAACGCGGAGTGCCGGTCGAGCACATGGGGTGCCACGACGGGTTCCAGGTCCCAGCCGCGCAGGAGGTCGAGCCCGGCGCTCAGCCGCTCCTCCAGGACCGGCCCGCTGGGTGCGACGACGGCCACCCTGGCGCCGGGGGCGAGGCGGGCGGGCCGGGTCAGCGGGACCGGCCGTGCCGGTGGCGTCGATGGCGTCACTTGGCGAGCTCCAGGGTCGGGACACCGGGTGGGTCGAGGACGAAGACCTGTGCGTACAGGGAGAGTTCGGCTTCCAGTACCCGCACCATGGTGTCGGCCCTCCGGAATCCGTGGCCCTCGCCCTCGAAGGCGATGTACGCGTGCGGCACCGGCCGTCCCTCCAGCTTCGCCAGGAACCGTTCGCTCTGGGCGGGTGGGCAGATCACGTCGTCGAGTCCCTGGAGCAGCAGGAACGGTGCGGTGATCCGATCGGCGTGCTCGGCGGGCGAGCGCTCCGCGTACCGTCCGGGCACCTGGTCGAGCGGTCCGACGAGCGTCTCCAGGTAACGGGACTCGAAGTCGTGGGTCTCCCCCGAGCCCCAGCCCGTGAGGTCGAGGATCGGGTAGAGGACCGTGCCGCAGGCGTAGACGTCGGTGGTGGCGAGGGACGCCGCCGCGGTCCAGCCGCCCGCGCTGCCGCCCCGGATGGCGAGCCGGGCGCGGTCGGCGGTGCCCTCGTCGGCGAGCGCGAGCGCGACGGCCGCGCAGTCCTCGACGTCGACGACGCCCCACTGCTCGCGCAGCCGGTCGCGGTACTCCCGCCCGTATCCGGTGGATCCGCCGTAGTTGACCTCGGCGACACCGATGCCGCGCGAGGTGAAGTAGGCGATCGCCAGATCGAGGACCAGCGGGGCCCGGCCGGTGGGGCCGCCGTGCGCCCAGATCACGTAGGGCGGCAGTTCGTCGCCGGGTGCCAGGTGATCCGGGTTGTGGGGCGGATAGACGTGCGCGTGGATCTCGCGCCCTGCGGGTCCGTGGAAGGTGCGGATCTGCGGCTCCGGGTAGTACGCCGGGTCGACCGGGTCGTCGTGCGCGGCGCCGATCACGCGCGCGTGGCCGGTCCGGGCGTCCAGCTCGACCACCTCGTACGCGCTGCGGGGGCTCGCCCCGATGCCGAGGACGCGGGAGCCGCGTGTGGCGAGCGCCGGCGCGAACTCGGTCCAGGGGCCCGCCGCGTCGACGACCTCGCCGGTCTCCGGGTCGAGGATGCCGAGCGCGGTGGCGCCCCGCCCGTGCACGACGGCGATCAGTCCGCTGTCCAGCGGCGCGAACCAGCGCCATCCGATCTTCCACAGCGGTCCGCCGAACTCCTCCTCGCGGGTGCAGAGGGGCCTGGCCCCGCCCTCCTGTCCCACCGCGTACAGGTTCCACCAGCCCGTGCTGTCGCCGGCGTACACGAGCGTGCCGTCGGCGGCCCAGTCGGCCTGGGCGACGGACTCCTCCGGGCCGCCCGCCACGGTCCGCGGCTCCGCGAGCGTGCCGTCCCCGGTGACGTCGGCGACGATCAGTTCGGTGCCGTCCCAGGGCATGCGCGGGTGGTCCCAGGCGAGCCAGGCCGCCCGGGAGCCGTCGGGTGAGAGCCGGGGGCCGGTGACGAAGCGGTGGCGCGCCCCGGTCAGTTCCCGTACGGCGTCCCGGTCCCGGGCCGCCGAGCCGTCCAGGGGCACCGCGGCGAGGACCCGCCGTACGTCCGTGGGCCCGTCCCCGGTGAACTCCTCCAGGACGCACCACACCTCGTCCCGGTCGAGCCGGAGCAGGGGGTCCGCCCAGCGCAGTCCGCCGCCCACGGGGGACACCGGCGTGAGCGGCCGCGGTTCGCCTCCCTCCTCGTACCGGTAGAGGCGCTGGTCCGCGAAGTTCACGAACACCACCAGCGGCTCGCCGTCCCGCTCGGCTCCGGCCCACGGCTGTCCGCCGTACTCGACGACCCGGCTGCGCACGTTCCACGGCGCGTCCAGCACCGACTCCTCCGTGCCGTCGGCCCTGCGCCGTACGAGTGTGCGCCGTCCGCCCTCGGTGGGCCGTGGCTCGGTCCACCAGGCCTCCTCGCCGACGAAACCCACGTACTCGGGGTGTCCGTCGTGCGCGGCGGCCATCGACGCGTCGATCGGCGAGGGCCACGAACCGAACGCCGGAGTCCGCACCTCGTCTCCTCGTCCTTCGGGCACCTGCTCCCCCAATCCCGTGGGCACCGTTTCCCCCTCTCCCCGTCGGTACCGCGTTCCCGGTCCCCTACGCCGTCGTCAGGAAGCGGTTCAGAACCCGTACCCCGAAATGCAGTGCCTCGACCGGGACCCGCTCGTCGACACCGTGGAAGAGCGCCGCGTAGTCGAAGCCCTCGGGCAGCTTCAGCGGCGAGAACCCGTAGCCTGTGATGCCGAGGCGCGAGAACTGCTTGGCGTCCGTGCCGCCCGACATGCAGTACGGCACCACATGCCCCTCGGGTGCGAACTCCTCGACCGCGGCGCGCATCCGCGCGTACGTCACCGAGTCCACCGGTGCCTCCAGGGCCACCTCCCGGTGGTGGAACTCCCACTCGACATCGGGTCCGGTGAGCCGGTCGAGGGTCGTGCGGAACTCGTCCTCGCCGCCGGGCAGATATCTGCCGTCCACGTACGCGACGGCCTCCCCGGGGATCACGTTGATCTTGTAGCCGGCTTCCAGCATGGTCGGGTTGGCGCTGTTGCGGACGGTCGGCTCGACGAGCGCGGCGGCCGGTCCGAGCTTGTCGAGGAGCCTGTCCACGTCCTGGAGGCCGGGCTCGATGCCGTACAGGACGGCGAGTTCACTCAGAGCGGCGCGCACGGTCGCGGTGAGCCGGACGGGCCACTCGTGCGCGCCGATGCGTGCGATGGCCTCCGCCAGCCGGGTCACCGCGTTGGCGCGGTTCACCTTGGAGCCGTGGCCCGCGCGTCCGCGCGCGGTGAGTTTCAGCCAGCCGGTGCCGCGCTCGCCCGCGGCGATGGGGTAGAGCTGCCGGCCGGCACCGTCGTGGAAGGTGAACGCCCCCGACTCGCTGATGCCCTCGGTGCAGCCCTCGAACAGTCCGGCGTGCTCGTCGGCGAGGAACCCGGAGCCGTCCTCGGCGCTCGCCTCCTCGTCGGCGGTGAAGGCGATGACGAGGTCCCGCCGGGGCCGTACGCCGTGCCGTGCCCAGGCGCGCACGACCGCGAGGATCATCGCGTCCATGTTCTTCATGTCGATGGCGCCCCGGCCCCAGACCACGCCGTCGCGGATCTCCCCGGAGAACGGGTGCACGCTCCAGTCCCCGGCCCGGGCGGGCACCACGTCCAGGTGACCGTGGACGAGCAGCGCGTCGGCGGACGGGTCGGTGCCCTCGATGCGTGCCACGACGTTCGTGCGCCCCTTGGCACGCTCCAGCAGGGTGGGCTCCAGTCCGGCACCGGCCAGCTGCTCCGCGGCGTACTCGGCGGCGGGCCGCTCCCGGCAGTCCCCGCCGCCGCGGTTGGTGGTGTCGATGCGGATGAGGTCGGACGTGAACCGCACGACCTCGTCCAGTGCCCGCTCGTCTACGCACCCGGCCGGTCCGGGCGTGCTGTCAGCCATACTGCTCCTCCACCGCGGCCGAGACGATCGTCGTGACCGCCTTGAAGGTGCGGATGCCCTCGTACATGGTCGCGCTCGTATAGGCGACCTTCCTCTCCCCGATACGGTCCACACCCGGGACGACGGTGGCGGCCGTCACGAGGTGCTCCGCGTCGAACTCCAGCGCCACGGTGAACGGCCCGCCCCGGGCCGGTTCGTGCCGCACCGCGAGGGCCGCCGCGTCCTTGGCGGCCGCCCGGATGTCGGCCGCGGTCCTCGCCGGTGTCCGGCACACCGCCGCGTACCGCGACACATGGTCCTTGACGGCCACCTTGAGCGCCCCGGGCGCGTATCCGAGGGCGTCCTCGCAGGCCACGTCGTCACCGGTGACGAGGACGACGGGGACTCCGTACTCGGCGGCCACGTGCGCGTTCAGCAGCCCCTCGCTCGCCCGTACGTCGTTGAGCCACACCCCGGTGATGGAGTTCGCGAGATACGTGTGCGCGAGGACGCCCTCCATCCCCGCGCCCGCGTGGTAGCCGACGAACGCGATGCCGTCCACGTCCCCGTGCTGCACGCCCTCGACCATGGACAGGGCCTTGTGGCGTCCGGTGAGCATCCGGGCGCGCTCGTCCAGCCGCTCCAGCAGCAGGTTGCGCATCGTCCAGTGCGCCTCGTTGATCAGCACCTCGTCGGCCCCGCCGTCGAGGAACCCCAGCACGGCCGCGTTCACGTCGGAGGTGAACATCGCCCGGCACCGCTCCCACTGCGGCGTCCCCGGCAGCACGTCGGCCGGCCAGGTGACGCCGGTGGCTCCTTCCATGTCGGCGCTGACGAGGATCTTCATGAGGCGTCACGTTACGCGTCGGCGGGTGCGCCTGCCACGAAGAGGCGGGCAGGTTCGGACGTCACGCCGGCGTCAGGTCCCCGTTCCGCGGGCCCTGGCGATGCCCTCGACCTCACGCCGTAGGCGCTCCCGCTCCGTGTCGCCCTGCTCGGGTTCGGCTCCGCGTGTGCGCGCCGAACGGGTGGGGGAGATCATCTTCAGCGCACCGCCCCGCTCCCCAGGTCCTCGTACCCCAGCTCCAGATCCCGCGCCGTCCTGCCGCCGCCCACGACCTGGAGCGCCGTCGCGACGGGTGGGTAGCCCGAGGCGATGACCGTGTACTCGCCCGAGGAGAGGCCGGCGAACCGGTACGTCCCGTCGGTGCCGGTGGTGAGCGTGCCGACGACGGTGCCCGTGAGGTCGAGGAGGGTGACGCGGGCGTCCTCGACGGGGCGGCCGCCGTCGGTGCGCACCGTGCCGGACAGGACGGTGGCGCCCGCGAGTTCGATGTCCTGACGGGACTCGCGGCCGGACCGGACGGTGACGGGGAGGGCGGCCGCACGGAAGGTGTGGGCGCCGACGGAGAGGGTGTACTGACCGGCCGTCAGGTCCGTGATGGCGTAGTCTCCCCCGGCCCCGGTGCGGGTGGTGGCGACGACCTGTCCATGGACGTCGGTGAGCGTGAGGCTCGCGTCCCCCAGGGGGCATCCGCCGGTGGTGACCACGCGGCCGGCGAGCCGTCCCGCGCCTGTGAGCACCATGTCGAGTTCCACGGGCCGCTCCCCCACGGTCACGGTCACCGCCTGCGGCTGGTGGCCGCCCACCGAGGCGACGAGCACGTACGAGCCCGCCCCGGGAGCGGTCAGCGCGTACCGTCCGTCCTCGCCGCCCGCGCCGCGCCCGATCTGCAGTCCGGTCGCGTCGATGAGGGTGAGCGCGGCCCGTGGGACGACGGTGCCGTCGTGGTGCCGGACCGTGCCGCGGACTGCGACCTCGCGGGCGCAGGGGGAACGGACGGGTGGAGGCACGGCGGAGGGCGTGGGCCCGGCGGGGGCGTCCGGGGACACCGGCGGGGCGCCCTTGAGGAAGAGGGCGAGGAGCAGGCCCAGACCGAGGACCGGCACCAGGAGCAGGAAGGTCCGGGGCACGGCGTCGGCGTACGCGCTGATCTGGCCGTCGCGCAGCGCGGCGGGCATGGCGTGGACGAGCCGTGGGGTGAGGGGCTCGGGGGCGGGCAGGCCGGTGCCCGCGCGCGTGGGCAGGCGGTCGGCGAGCCGGTCCGCCACGAGCGCGCCGCAGAGCGCCACGCCGACGCCGCCGCCGAGCTGCCGGAGGAAGTCGTGGGCACTGGTCGCGGTCCCGACGTCGGCCGGGCGCACGGAGTTCTGCACGGCGAGGACCAGCACCGGCATCACCATGCCGATACCGGCGCCGAGGACGGCCGTCCAGAGACCGAAGTGCAGCCGGGGCGTGCCCGCGTCGAGGCGCGAGAGGAGCCCCGTGGCGGCGGCGGAGAGGGCCGTACCGAGGATCGGATACGTCCTGTAGTGCCCTGTGCGCCGGACGAGTTGGCCCACGACGACCGACGCGCCGACCATTCCGGCCGTCAGCGGAAGCATGAGCAGCCCGGCCTCGGTGGCCGTGGCCCCGCCGGCCAGTTGCAGGTACGTGGGCAGACAGCCGCCCGCTCCGAAGAGCGCGATCCCGATGGCCAGGCCCACCAGCCCGGCGACGCTGAAGACGGAGCCCCTGAACAGCCGCAGGGGGACGAGCGGTTGTGCGGCGCGCCGCTCGGCGACGAGGAAGAGGGCCGTCGCGACGGCGGCTCCCGCGGCGAGCCCCAGGATGACGCGCGAGTCCCAGGCGTACCGGGTGCCGCCCCAGCCCGTGAGCAGCACCAGGCAGGTCGACGCGGCGGCGAGGAGCAGCGCCCCGAGGACGTCGGGGCGGCCCTTCGTCTCCGGCTTCGGTGACCTCGGTGCGAGCGTGACGGCTGCGAGGACGACGAGCCCGCAGGGCACGTTGAGGTAGAAGCACCACCTCCAGGAGAGGTGGTCCGTGAGGTAGCCGCCCAGGAGGGGGCCCGCGACGGAGCCGAGTCCGAACGCGGCGCCGACGAGGCCCAGGAAGCGGCCCCGTGCACGGGCGGGCACGATGTCCGCGGTGATCGCCTGGGCGCCGGCCAGGAGGCCGCCCGCGCCGGCTCCCTGGAGCGCGCGGAAGGCGATGAGCTGGTCCATGGTGCGCGACCAGCCGGCGAGTGCCGAGCCCGCGACGAAGAGGACGACCGCGATCCGGAAGGCTCTCCGATGCCCGTAGAGGTCGCCGCACCTGTGGTGGACCGGCAGGGCGACGGCGGCGGTGAGCAGATACGCGGTGAGGGCCCAGGAGATCCTGTCCTGGCCGTGCAGCTCAGCGGCGATCCGCGGGAGCGCCACGGCCACCATCATCTGCTCCAGCGCGGCGAGCAGCAGCGCGAGCAGGAGCCCGGAGAACACCAACCCCAGGCGGCGCGGGCCGAGTTGGACGGCCGGCTCCTCGGGCGGCGGGGCCTGCGCCCAGGAGGGTGCGGCGGCCGGTTCCGCCTTCGCCAGAGTGATCCCGCCCATGTGCCGCTCCCCTCGTCACACCCGCTGCGCGGTTCCCGCGTTACGCGACAACTGCCAGCAGGTGCGACGGGTTACGGCGTGGACCGGGGCACGCCCCGAAAGGGGCGCGGGGGCCTCGGCCCGGCTACTTCTCCACCTCGGCGGCGAGCTTCGCCAGGATCAGGTCGTAGATCCGGCCGAGGCCCTTGGGGGCGAAGGTCTTCTCGAAGAAGCCGCCGATGCCTCCGGCGCCGTTCCAGACGGTGGTGACGACGACACGGGACCTGCCCTCCCCGGCCGGGGTGACCCGCCAGGTGGTGACCATGGAGGAGTTGCGGTCCTTCTCGACGAGCTCGCCGTCGGTCGGCTCGGTGACCTCGAGGAGGCAGTCGCGGACGCGCTTGCTGGTGGCCTGGAGCTTCCAGTGGACGAGGGTGCCCTCGCCGTCGCCGCCCTCACGCACCTCGTACTCGCTGAAGTGCTCGGGCAGCAGCTTCGCGCGGGTGCCGCTGTAGTCGGCGATGGTGTCGAACACCGTCTCCGCGTCCGCAGCGACGACTCGCTCCGTGGTGGCCTCGACCTGCGCCATTGCACTTCCTCCAGCACTCGGTGTTGCTCGGGTCGGGGAAAGCCAACCATCAGGCGGCCGAGCCGCCCAAATCGGGGTCCGTACGCGCCCTCGAACAGCGCCCCGGTACGGGACCGGACGAGACCTTCACACGACATTCGAAAATGAGTTCGCACGATCAAGAGAACGTGTGTTCTATTCTGTGGCCAGTGCTACCGAGGAGGCGCCCATGCGCTGGGACCATCTGGCCGAGAACCCCGCCCCGGCCCGCGACGCCGCGCTGTTCGGCGCGGACGCGGTGACCACCCGCACCTTCGACAGCCCGGAGTTCCGCGGCATCACCTTCCACGAGATCCGGGCGAAGTCGATCGTGAACCGGGTGCCGGGCGCCTCCCGCATGCCCTTCGAGTGGACGGTGAACCCGTACCGCGGCTGCACGCACGCGTGTGTCTACTGCTTCGCCCGGAAGACCCACAGCTATCTGGACCTCGACACGGGCCTGGACTTCGACTCGCAGATCGTCGTGAAGGTCAACGCCCCGGAGCTGCTGCGCCGCCGGCTCGCCTCACCCCGCTGGTACGGCGAGCACATAGCGATGGGCACCAACGTCGACTGCTACCAGCGCGCCGAGGGCCGCTACCGGCTGATGCCGGGCATCATCGCCGCCCTGCGCGACCACGCGAACCCCTTCTCGATCCTCACCAAGGGCACGCTGATCCTGCGCGATCTCGACCTGCTGAAGCAGGCGTCCGAGGTCACCGAGGTCGGGATCTCCGTCTCCGTGGGCTTCACCGACCCCGAGCTGTGGCGCACCGTCGAACCGGGCACGCCCGCCCCGGAGCGCCGCCTGGACGTCGTCCGCACCCTCACGGACCACGGCATCGGCTGCGGGGTCCTGATGGCCCCGGTGCTCCCGTTCCTGAGCGACCACCCGGACCGGCTCCGGGCCACCGTACGGGCGATCGCGGCCTCCGGGGCCACCTCGGTGACACCCCTGGTGCTGCATCTGCGGCCCGGCGCCCGCGAATGGTTCATGGCCTGGCTGGAACGGAACCACCCCCATCTCGTGCGGCGTTACGAGCGGCTGTACGCGGAAGGCGCGTACGCCCCCAAGTGGTACCAGCGCCGGATCACCGGACAGGTGCACGAGCTGGCCCAGGAGTACGGCATGGGGCCCACGCGCGCGGGGCTGCCCCGCAGGATTCCGGCGCCCGAACCCGAGGCCCCCGGCCTTCCGGTACCCGGGCTTCCCGCTCCCGGCCTTGCCGCGCCCGAGTCGACAGCGACGGCGACGGCGACTCAGCTGACGCTGCTCTGACGGCATCTGACGGCGCGGCAGCGCTCGAACGCCTCCTTCGCCCCGTTCGGGTCAATATTGAGCGGAAAATGCTTTTTGAGGCGCCCCTTCCGGGACGATGCGACGCAGGCCGTGGCATGCACGGCTCATGTCCTTCGTCCTGGGAGACCAGACATGAAGAAACGCGCAGCTGCCTTGTGCGGCGCCGCCACCGTGATGGCCGGGATGGTCACGTCCGCCCCGGCCGGCGCGAGCGCCGGCTCCGCGTCCGCACCGCGCACCGTCCAGAACACCCCCGCGGCGAAACCCACCTGGAAGAACTGCCGCACCGAGGACCAGCCGACGCTCCAGTGCGCCTCCCTGAAGGTGCCGCTCGACCACACCAGACCGCGCGGGCGGCAGATCACGCTCGCCCTCTCCCGCGTTCCGCACACCGCGAAGAAGTACCAGGGACCCCTGCTGGTCAACCCGGGCGGGCCCGGCGGCAGTGGTCTGACGCTGGCCGGGTTCGTCGCGTCCTCGCTGCCGAAGGAGGTCGCCGCGCAGTACGACGTCATCGGCTTCGACCCGCGCGGCGTCGGCGCCAGCAAGCCCGCTCTGGACTGCCGGCCCCGGCACTTCTCTCCGGTGCGGCCCGACTCGGTGCCGAGCACCCCGGCGATCGAGAAGGCCAACCGCAACCGGGCCGAGGCCTTCGCCAAGGCCTGCGCCACCAAGTACGCGGACCTGCTGCCGTACATCGACACGGTGAGCGCCGTGAAGGACATGGACGTGATCCGGCGGGCCCTCGGCGCCAAGAAGATCAACTACTTCGGGTACTCGTACGGCACCTATCTGGGCGCCGTCTACGCGAAGCTCCACCCGAGTCGCGTACGGCGCGTGGTGCTGGACTCGATCGTCGACCCCACGGGCGTGTGGTACGACGACAACCTCGCGCAGGACTACGCCTTCGACGACCGCCACAAGGCGTTCATGGCGTGGGTCGCCCGGCACGACGCGGCATACCGGCTGGGCACCGATCCGGCGGCGATCGAGGCCGAGTGGTACGCCATGCGCGAGGCGGTCGCCCGGAAGCCCGCGGACGGCGTCGTGGGCGCCTCGGAGCTGGAGGACACCTTCGTCCCGGGCGGGTACTACAACGGCTACTGGCCCTACCTCGCCGAGGCGTTCGCGGCCTTCGTGAACGACAAGAACGACGATCCGCTGGTGGAGGCGTACCGGAACTTCGCCGCCGTCGACTCCTCGGGGGACAACGGCTACAGCGTCTACGCCGCGGTGCAGTGCCGTGACGCGTCCTGGCCGCGCGGCTGGAAGCAGTGGGGCCAGGACAACTGGAACGTGTACGCGAAGGCGCCGTTCATGACCTGGAACAACGCCTGGTACAACGCGCCGTGCGCGTACTGGCCGACGAAGTCGCTGAAGCCGGTCGACATCACCAACTCCACGCTGCCGCCGGTGCTGCTGTTCCAGGCGACGGACGACGCGGCCACCCCCTACCGGGGCGGTGTCACGGTCCATCATCTGCTGCGCGGTTCCAGCCTGGTGGTGGAGGAGGGCGGCGGCAACCACGGCATCACGCTCAGCGGCAACGCCTGCCTCGACAGGCATCTGGCGGCCTACCTGACCGACGGCACGGTGCCGCGCGGCGGAGGCGAGGCCGACGCGGTGTGCGACCGGCTGCCGGACCCCGAGCCGCAGACCGCACAGCCGCAGACCGCGAAGGCGCAGACCCCGAAGGATGCGCCCCCGTCCTCACGGGGCGCGACGCTGCACGGTCTGCTCGGCTTCCGCGGCTGATCCGCCCGCGGTCCCGTCGGGGCGGTGCCGGACCTGGGTCCACCGGGGGGGGGGACAGACCGATCAGGCCCACGGTCCCCCCTCCCTCCCCGACGGGTTCACCTTCCCCTGCCCAGACGCAACAAGCCGGTCGGCGAGACCGGCGCACCCCACGACCGCCGCACCTGCGACATGGCGGCCCACACCGGGGCCTGACCCCGGCTCACCGGCCGGGCAGCCGCTTCAGCGCGCCCGCCGCCGCCTCCGCGAGGGCCGGGTGGGCGAGCGCCTCGTTCAGCACGGGACGGGCGCGGCGGTCGCCCAGCGCGCCCAGTCCCTCCACACAGGCGAGCGCCACCCTGCGGTACGGATCGTGCGGCCTGAGCCGCCGCGCGAGGGTGGTGATCAGCGCGGGCACGGCCTCGGGAGCCCGCAGCACCACCAGGAGACGTACGGGGTGCAGGGCGTAGGCGACGCGGAGTTCGTTCGTGGCGAGCGCGGCGGCCGCCCGGGCGGTGCGCGGGTCGCCGAGGCGGGCCAGGGCGTACGCGGCGGAGGCGCAGCGCGGTGGATCGCGGTGGTTGAGCAGCAGGACGAGGGACTCGAAGGCCCGCCGGTCGCCGGCGAGGCCCAGCCGGAAGGCGGCCAGCTCCCGCGCCCACAGCGGCTGTCCGGGCTCGGTGAGCACGGCCGCGAGGTCGTCGTGGCTCTCGGTCGCCACGAGCCGGTCGTATGCCGGGGAGGCACCGGCCTCCCGCCGTAAACGCTCCGTGAGTGATCGCAACTCTTCGTCCATGACGCCGAGCGTAGGCGCGCTCGCCGGGGACGTACATCACAAACACAAGGGCTGGCGCGCTCGTTACCCACCGGTTAAGCTCAGACGAGCGAGCTACCCGCTCGCGTATCTCCTCATGGCGGCCTGGTGACGCAGCCGCCCTGAGAGCAGTCGGTTCGGTACTTCGGGTACCTCAGTACGACACGGCTCCGGGACAGGGCCGGTCGGTCATCACCGTTCGCCCGGCGTGTGCACGCTCGTGGCGACGGCACCGGGCGTGTGCGCATGCAGCCCGATCACACCCGCACTCCTTCGCACCCGGTGCGCCCTCCGGCGCACGCGGGCGCGCTCCCAGTCGTCACCCTCATCCCTGGAGTCCGCGATGGCCACTCCCCTGTCCGACACCCCCCTGTCCCCGCTCAAGACGATCGCCGTCGTCGGTCTCGGCACCATGGGCTCCGGTATCGCCGAGGTCCTGGCCCGGGCCGGACGCGAGGTCGTCGGCATCGACATCAGCGAGGCGCAGGCCGCGAAGGCCGTCGCCGCCCTGGAGTCCTCGACCGCCCGTGCCCTGGAGCGCGGCCGGATCAGCGAGCGGGAACGCGGCGAGACGCTGGCCCGCTTCCGCACGTCCACCGACCTCGGGGCCGCGGCCGACGCCGATCTGGTCATCGAGGTGACACCGGAGTCGTACGAGATCAAGCAGCAGGTCTTCCGTGAGCTGGACGCGGTCGTCCGCCCGGAGGCCGTGCTCGCGACCGGCACCAACGCGCTGTCGGTCACGCGCCTGGCCGCCGACTCGGCCCACCCCGAGCGGGTGCTGGGCATGCACTTCTTCAACCCGGCCCCGGCGATGAAGCTCGTCGAGATCGTCTCGTCCGTGCTCACCTCGCCCCAGGCCGTCGCCGCGGTCACGGACCTGGCCGTCGAGCTGGGCAAGGAGCCCGTGGCGGTCGGCGACCGGCCCGGGTTCGTCGCCGACGGACTCCTCTTCGGCTATCTCAACCAGGCCGCCGCGATGTACGAGGCCAAGTACGCCTCCCGCGAGGACATCGACGCGGCGATGCGGCTGGGCTGCGGACTGCCGATGGGCCCGCTCGCGCTGCTCGACCTGATCGGCATCGACACCGCGCGTACGGTCCTTGACGCCATGTACGCCGCCTCGCGCGACCGGCTGCACGCGCCCGCACCCATCCTCAAGCAGCTCAGCGAGGCGGGTCTGACGGGCCGCAAGTCGGGGCGCGGTTTCTACACGTACGAGGCGCCCGGCAGCTCCACCGTCGTGCGGGACGCGCTGACACCGCTGTCCGACGCGCCCACGGTCTCCGGCCGCACCGTCCGCTCCGTCGGCGTCGCCGGTTCCGGCACCATGGCGTCCGGGATCGCCGAGGTGTTCGCGAAGGCCGGGTACGTCGTCGTGCTCGCCGCGCGCAGCGAGGAGAAGGCGCGGGCGGCCAAGGCCCGTATCGGCAAGTCGCTTTCACGCTCTGTCGACAAGGGACGGATGACGGCCGAGGCGGCGGCCGGGACCCTGGACCGGATCACCCCGGCGGGCTCGTACGACGCGTTCGCGGACGTCGACCTCGCGTTGGAGGCCGTCGCCGAGGACCTGGACGTCAAGCGGCAGCTGTTCACGACCTTCGACAAGGTCTGCAAGCCGGGCGCGATCCTCGCCACCACCACCTCCTCGCTGCCCGTCGTCGCCTGCGCCCGCGCCACCTCGCGCCCGCAGGACGTGATCGGCATGCACTTCTTCAACCCGGCCCCGGCGATGAAGCTGGTCGAGGTGGTCCGCACGGTCCTGACCGCGGACGACGTGCACGCCACGGTCCGCGAGCTGTGCACCGCCGTCCGCAAGCACCCGGTGGACTGCGGCGACCGGGCCGGCTTCATCGTGAACGCGCTGCTGTTCCCGTACCTCAACAACGCGGTCAAGATGGTCCAGGAACACTACGCGTCGCTGGACGACATCGACGCGGCCATGAAGCTGGGCGGCGGCTACCCGATGGGCCCGTTCGAGCTGCTCGACGTGGTCGGCCTGGATGTCTCGCTGGCCATCGAGCGGGTGCTGCACCGCGAGTTCCGCGACCCGGGTCTGGCTCCGGCGCCGCTCCTGGAGCACCTGGTGGCCGCGGGCTGCCTCGGCCGCAAGACCGGCCGCGGCTTCCGCGAATATGCCAAGCGCTGAGCGGCCCGGCGACTGGTTCAGAGGCGGCGACGACTGGGGAGGGCTGCTCGATCCGGGCAGCTCCACCCCGCCCTCCCGACGCAGG
>NZ_VJZE01000193.1 GCF_009377205.1 Streptomyces phyllanthi | reverse complement strand
CCCTGACACAGGACCAACTCGGCGATGTCCTACGGGGACTGGGCCCGCACCGCGCGCCCCCGCGGGCCTGAAGCAGGGGTACCGGGAGGTGTTCCCCCGCAGCGCTTCTCCCCCGCCCCCTCCGCGTCGGACGCCTGGTGGACGCCTCGCCGGCTCGACAAGGCGCTGTCGCCTGACGGCATGCACCTCTCCCAGGGGAGACAGATCCGGCACACGCCGTTCAACGCGGCTTTGATCACTCCGGCATCCCGGGCGGCGCCGCCTGGAAGGCCGGCGCCGGCGCCTCACCGCTTGTAGGCCACTCCCCCGTACACGTCCGTCGGCTCCGGGTTGGTGCCGGGCTCCGGGCGCCACAGCGGGCAGGAGACGATGCCGGGTTCGAGGAGTTCCAGGCCCTCGTAGTACGCGGCGAGCCGCGCGGGGCTGCGCAGGACGTACGGGACGGCGCCCGTGTCGTCGTAGCCGTCCTGGGCGCGCTTGAGTTCCTCGTCGGTGTCCGTGCTGTCGTAGTGCACGAAGTAGCTGCCCGGCGGGAGCTCCGCCTGGAGCCGGCTGACGATCGACTTGGCCTCCTCGTAGTCCTGGATGTGCCCGAGGATGCCCATGAGCATGAGGGCGACGGGCTTGCTGAAGTCCAGGATCTTGCCCGCCGCTTCGAGGATGGTGTCCGGGTCGCGCAGGTTGGCGTCGACGTAGTCGGTGACGCCCTCGGGGGTGCTGGTGAGCAGCGCCTGGGCGTGGCGCAGGACGAGGGGGTCGTTGTCGACGTACACGATGCGGGACTCGGGGGCGACCTTCTGGGCGACCTGGTGGGTGTTGTCGTACGTGGGCAGTCCGGTGCCGATGTCGAGGAACTGGCGGATACCGCACTCACGGGCCACGAAGGTGACCGTGCGGATCAGATAGACGCGCGAGGCCTTGGCCATCGTTTCGATGTTCGGAGCGATCTCGCGATAGGCGTCGCCCGCCACGCGGTCGACCTCGTAGTTGTCCTTTCCGCCCATCCAGTAGTTCCAGATGCGGGCCGAGTGCGGCACCGTGGTGTCGATCTTGGCCAGGGCTTCCTGGTCGGGGGTGGGGCGGCCTTCAGTCATGGACTTCTCCTGCCTCGCATCGCTCGTCGTCGCCAACCTACCGTCAACTACCGTTCTCATGGTCGGAGTTGGTGCTCATGGGGAGGGTGCGCACGGATGGGACGGGCCGGCTCCCGGACGTCGAGCGTCACCACCGGCACATGCTGGGCGAGGGTCAGGAACGCATGGTCGTACGCGACGCTCGCGTCGGCCGCCTCCCCGCGCAACCGGTATGTGTGCCCGGCGGGGGCCCGGGCCATGAGATGGAGCATGGCCCCGTCGCGTTCGGCCACGGCCTCGGCGAAGTCGAGGGCCTGGATCCAGGTCACCCGGGAGCGTCCGCGGCGCAGTGGCCCGTAGACGAGCTCCCTGAGGATGCCCCCGTCGACGGCGAGGCGGCCCGGGCCGGCGAGGAGTTCCCGGTAGGGCAGGGCCGGGTCGAGGTGGTGCAGGCTCGTCGGCATGCGCCGTACGAGGAAGCCGAGATGGGCCAGTTCGGCGAGGAGGTCGCTTCTGCGGACGCCTTCGCGGCCCTCGACGATCAGGGTCCGGTACCGGGTGAGGGTGGGCGGAGAGGTCATCCCCGCCCCTCGGGAGCGGCCCGGCCGGACATGCCGGCGCGCCTGCCGGGCGGCACGGCGCGGCCCGGGACGCGAGGCGGCGTACGCATGCCGCTCCCTTCGAGGGTTCAGGGGCAGGGGTCGACCCGGGGGTCAAGTCCCCAAGTGTGGGCGGCGCTTCCCCTCGGCGGTAGGGCGCATACGGGGTGTCCGGTTGTGCGGGCGTAGTGGCGGAGCGACCGCTTCCACGCCCGCACGAGCCGGGCGAGCGCACCGTGTCAGGCGATCAGGAAGTCCGCCTGGCCGGCCTTCGCCCCCTCCAGGAAGGAGATCATCTCCTCGCGCGTGTAGACCAGGGCGGGTCCGGTCGGGTCCGTGGACTGCCGGAAGGCGACACTGCCGTCGGGCAGTCGCTTGGCCTCGACGCAGGAGCCTCCGTTGGTGCCGCTCCAGGGCTTGTGCCAGCCCTCACTGCCGAGGTCCGGGGCGGGCATGCCGTTGTAGATGGGGCCGTCGGTTGCCATGTGTCACAGCTCCTTACGCAGTGCTTCCAGGATGTCCCTGGTCCGAGCGACCGGTTCCGCCTGCACGGACATCCGGTCGAGTATCTCCAGGTAGGTGACGACGTCCGTGGGCTGGTCGAAGTACTGGGAGCCCGCGAGGCTCTCGGTGTAGACGATGTCGGGGAGTTCGGAGAAGCCGAAGCGGAAGTAGTGGAAGGGGCCGAAGGCCCCCGGATGCGGGCCCGCGGCGAAGCGCATGATCTGGATCCTGACCTTCGGGCTCCCCAGCACCTCGATCAGGCGGTCGATCTGTGCCCGCATCACCTCCGGGCCGCCGACGGCGCGGCGCAGCACCGTCTCGTCGAGGATGGCCCAGACGGCGGGCGCGTCCGGTTTGGCCAGCAGGTCCTGGCGCCTCAGGCGCAGCGAGACCCGGCGTGCGATCTCCTCCTCGGTCTCGTTGGGGAAGCCGACCCGCATGAGGGCGGCGGCGTAGTCCGGGGTCTGCAACAGGCCGGGAACGTACTGGGGTTCGTAGAGGCGGATGACGGCGGCCTCGGTCTCCAGGCTGACGTAGGCGCTGAACCAGTCCGGCAGCACGTCGCGGTACTTGTACCACCAGCCGGGCTGGTTGGCCTCCCGGGCGAGGGAGACGAAGTCGTCGATCTCCGTGGTGGAGACCCCGTAGGTGCGCAGCAACTCCTTCACGTAGGGGATGCGGAGTCCGACCTCGGCCTTCTCCATGCGCCGGACCGTCAGGGCGGTGACCTCGATGGCCCGCGCCGCCTCCTCGAACGACACTCCGGCCCGTTCACGCAGCTGTCTCAGCCGCTTGCCGAGCACCATGCGCAGGACGGTGGGGGCCGTCGGGGCACCGCCTCCTGAGCGGGTCTCACTCACGTGCTGCCTCCCGGGGCGGGATTCACAGCGTGCAGTGTGCCACGCCATCCGTTGAGACCAACAGGTCCGTGCGATTCATTCTGAAATTATCAGAACGCCGGTTGCGGGCTGAGTCTATCGGCCACCATAGTGACCGAGTGACCTGGCGCACATTCGCGGCAGCGTCGCTCGAACTCCTCCGGCCCACCCCGGGAGTTGGCGCCTCGGCGGGTACGGGTCAAGCCGCGCGCCGACATGATGTGAGACCTGGATGGCCGCCGTGACGAACGGACAACCGAGGAACCAGGGCAGCAAGGACTCCGGTGGGCCCAACAAGGCTCTGGCAGCCGCCCTCAAGGAGGCAGGGTGCTCGTACGCCTCCCTGGCCCTCCGGGTCAACGAACTGGGACGGTGCCAGGGCACCGACACCAACTACGACAAGGCGTCCGTCACCCGCTGGCTCCAGGGCCAGCAGCCCCGCGGCACCACTCCGGAGGTCATCGCCGCGGTCCTCGGTGAGCGGCTGGGGCGCCAACTGACGCCCGCGGATCTCGGTTTCCCGCCCGACCGCGGACGCCCGGTCGCGGGGCGGGCGCTGGTGTACGGAGAGAACGTGGCGGAGACACTGCACACCCTGGCCGAGCTCGGTTCCACCGATATCTCGCGGCGCACCCTGCTCGGTGCGGTGCCCTTCGTCCCGGGCGCCCTGATGAACCCTCAACGGGCCTGGCTGCTCTGGCTGGTGGAGTCGCAGGGCGGCACCGCCCGGCTGGAGTCCGTGTCGGGCTCCGGGCCGGTGGAGCAGGTCCGCGCGATGATCGGCATGTTCGACGAGATGGACAACCACTACGGCGGCGGCGGAGTGCGCACCAGCATCGTGCAGTATCTGTCCGCCGAGGTCGTCCCCATGCTGCAGCAGCGCGGCACGGCGCCGGGGCAGCGGCGACAGCTGTTCGCCTCGGCCGCCCGGCTCTCGGCAATGGCGGGCTGGAGCTCGTACGACGCCGGGGAGTACGGCCTGGCCCAGCGCTACATGACGCAGGCGCTGCGGCTGTGCGCGGAGGGCCGCGACCAGGTTCTGGGCGGGCAGATCCTGGCGGGTCTGTCCCATCTGGCGACCAGCCTGGGCCGGCCCGACGAGGGGGCGGCGCTGGCCCGGGCCGGGATCGCCACGGCGCGCGACGCCGGCAGTCCGCTCGGTCTGATGCGCCTGTACGCCATGTCCGCGCGCGCCCAGGCGGCGCTCGGCCGGCCGCGCGAGACCGCGGAGGCCCTGCGCACCGCCGAGAAGCAGCTGGACGCGAGCCTCGGGCCGGAGCACGAGTCGCCGTGGGTGCGCTTCCTGGACCACCACTACCTTCAGGCGGAGTCCGCCGTGTGCTTCCGCGATCTGGGGCTCGCCGCACAGGCCGAGCAGACCGCGAGCGAGTCCGTGCGCGCGCACACCGACCGCCGCCGGCGCCAGGCCATCAGCCGGTCCGTCCTGGCGACGGCCCATCTCCAGCAGAACCGGCTGGACGAGGCCGTGGCGACGGCCACCGAAGCGCTCGACGCCCTGAGCGGTGTCCACAGCGAGCGGTCCGTCCAGGCCCTGCGTGACTTCCGCGGACGGCTGGCCTCGCGCCGTGACGAACCCGTTGTGCGGGAGTTCGAGCGGCGGTCGCGGGTGGTCCTGGGCGTGGCGGCCTGAGGGGGGTGGGCTCTGTGTACGGGAGTTGTACGTCCGGAACGGGACCCGCCTCGTCGCGGGCACCCGGCGCGCGGTCTGAGCCGGTGTCAGTAGCCGTACGGCGTGGGCGCGTTCTGCGCGCGGTCGACCGGGAGGTTGGCGCCGGAGATACCGCTGGACCAGTCGGAGAGCAGGAAGACCACCGCGCGCGCCACCTCCTGCGGTTCGACGGGTGCGCCGCCCGGCAGTTCGGCGCCGGTGAAGGCCGCGTACGCCTCCGGGGTCTCCGTGCGCATCCGGGCCCAGCGCCGGCCGGGAATCAGCATCGAACCGGGCGAGACGGCGTTGACGCGGATGCCGTCGGGACCCAGCTCACGGGCCAGGGAGGCGGCCAGATGGATCTGCGCGCTCTTGGCGGTGCCGTACTGGGCGTGCGGTCCCGGTTTCCAGCCGGAGACCGACGAGATGATCACGACCGAGCCGCCGCCCGCCGCACGCAGGTGCGGGAGCGCGGCACGGACCAGCCGGGTCGTGTGCCCGACGTTCACCTCCCAGGTCGCCGCCCAGTCCCCCGCGTCCGCGTGCTCGAATCCGCCGCCCCGGGAACCGCCGACGCAGGCCACCACGCCGTCCAGCCCGCCGAAGCGCCGCGCCGCGCCGGTGACGAAGCCCTCCAGCCGGCCGGGCTCGGTGACGTCGAGCGCCTCGGCGAACAGCCGGGTGCGCTCCCGGTCCGTCAGGGACACGTCCAGCGCCTCGATGCCCGGGGCGGTCCGGGCACATGTTCCGGTGTGCGCCCCCTCGGCGAGCAGCAGCCGGACGATCTGCTCGCCGAGACCCCGGCTGCCTCCGGTGACCAGAATTCGCTTGTCCCGCACACCGGGCCATCCGGTGCCGCCCTCCCACCGCTGGGCGGGCACGCCGTCGTCCACGTTCACCATGGTGGCGAAAATACAGCGCTCACCACGACGTCTCCGCCACCGAACAACCCCTTCACCACCTCGCCCCGGATATGCCCGGTGCTGTTGTCTTCGACAACAGCACCGGCGGCCGCCCGGGCGCGGCATACACGCGAGGAGGCACACGATGACCTCAGCCAGTGTCGGCGTACGTCGCCGCCAAAGCCCTGCCACACCTGCACACGACACCCGGCGCCCCTTCCGGGGCGCACGGACCGCCACCCCCGGACAGGGGGACGGCCCGGGGTTATCCACCGACGGGGTGACGTTCCCTTGATCTCGCTCAGCAGGCCGCCGCGCCTCTTCCAGGTCGCCGTGGCCGCGCAGCCCTCGTGCGCCGCCGGAGTACGGCGTATGGTCGCCGCGCACCTCAGACTCTGGCGGCTCCCCCACCTCGTCGACGACACCGTGCTGGCGACGGGCGAGCTGTTCGCCAACGCCGTACGGCACGCGAGCACCGACCCCTCCGACACCGTCGGCGTGACCCTGGAGTACTCCGGCGACCGGCTTCGCGTCACGCTCGCCGACTCGTCGTCCGTGCAGCCCAGGCCACGTACGCCGGACGCGGGCGCCGAGACCGGCCGCGGACTGTCCATCGTCGAGGCGCTGGCCGACGACTGGGGCACCGATCCGCCCGGCCCCGGAGACATCGGCAAGACGGTGTGGTTCTCGATGGACGTCCGAGGGACGACATGAGGAGTGCGCCGTCCATGGGACACGAGCAGGCGGGCTCCATGCGGGAAGTGGCCCTGGCCGCCGAACTGGTCCGCAGGATCGAGAAGGAGAACCGGCTGGCACGCGAGGCACGGTCGGCGCCCGCCGCGCTCGGCCGGCACCGCATCGCCCGGTGCCGCGAGGACAACGGGCAGGCCCTCAGGGCGATGGTCGCCCGCCACGGCTGGCCCACGGCCGACCTGGTCGGTGAGCCCGCGTCCACGGCCGCGCTGATGATCCTGCTGCACGCCCCGGACCTCGGCCTCCAGCTCATGTGCCGCGACCTGATCGCGGAGGCGGTGGCGGACGGTGCCTGCCCGGCCGTGCACCACGCGTACATCGCGGACCACTGCGCCGTCGAGCTGGGCCAGCCGCAGTTCTACGGCACCCGTATCAATCCCGGCACCCTCCACCCGTACCCGATCCGTCACCCCCAGACCGTGGACGAACGCCGCCTCGATGTCGGACTGGGTCCGCTGGGCGACCATCTGCGGGCACTGCGGGGCGACTTGGGGGCGTTCGGGGAGCTCTAGCTTGTGATTCAACGTCCGGCATTGCAGGAAGCAATGGGGCGTCCCCCGCTGTCCTGGGCGCCCCCCTACAGGCGGTTCCAACCCGGCATGAACAGCAGTCTCGCGCTCGCGCCGGCCAAGGGGCCCGGACCGACTCAACGCGTCTCGCCGGGCGTCGTGGTCCAGCAGACTCACCGTAAATCCCCGAACGAGTGGGCACGTGCGATGCACCGTCTGATTTCAGACCGTAAATGCCAAGCTAATCCGCACACCGGTCCGGGGCTTTGCCCGTCGCGCCATGCTCTCCGCTCTGCTGATGACATAACCAACGGCCTCGTACACGGCCAACCGTGCACGAGGCCGTTGGTTGAGGAACAGATCCCCGCCGCCCTGCTGACGGTGCCCGGGCGCCGGCGTGTCGGGAACGAGATCACTCGCGCCTTCAGGATCCGCTGTCACGGCGGTGTGCGATGATCGGCCATGCCGCGGGCATTGAACCGGGCATGCCAATTCCTCAGAACCATTCAGGCGCTGACTCGACGGGGGTGATCGCTTCTACCGTCCTTACCTTCGACCACGAAAAACCATACTTGTGCTCGAAAACCCAGGCGTCGATGATCCAACGATAGCCGCCGGCACTACCATCCCAGATAAAGATCTGGTCATCTCCGCTCCTCCGTGCGAGGCGGGAGTTACCTATCGACCACTTCTTGGGCCAGCAGCTGTCCAGCAAGGAGCTGTCAATCGTCAGGATCCCGTCCCAGCTGTCCCAGAGGTTGAAGTAGACTGTGGGGTCTGGGATATGGAGCAGCTCGCCATTCGGGTCGACGACGTAGACCTTTGCCGAGTTTCCTGCCTTGACTCGCCATCCTGGTGAGGGGCAGGCTGCAGCCGCCCCGGAATTTCCTGAACTGGCAGCACTGGATGGTCCGGCGGCCAGCGCCAGGAACGAACCTGCAACCAACGCGACTATCGTTTTGCGGAACACGAATTTCATCTTTGCTGCCCCCTCAGTGTCCTCACGAACCTGCAGTTACTGCCAGATCGCCACGACCGTACAATGCCGCTTTCCGCACGACCAGGCCGTAACCTGCCATCACCCTGTGTTGACTTCGCCCTGATTCCTGATTGGTCTTACCGTCCCGTTGGCGGTGGAGCGGTAGGCGGGAGTGGAGAAGGACGACCTCCAGAAAGCATCAGCTCGGCCATGTCATGAGTTGGCTCGGGCAGGTGGAGGGCTCGTACTGGATCCGGACCGCGGTGATGGTGATCGTGGCATCGAAACCCTGGGATTGGTTGGGCGAAATGCAGACCGCCACACTGGAGGTGCCGACGCGAACGAGCGCAATATCGTCGTTGCGCGAGTTGTAGACCGAGTCAGCGCCCCGGCTGTTGGGACCGAGGGTCTGGTTGTATCCGGCGTCCTGGTAGGCGGCAGTCGGGCGGTTCGCATTCCTGTCGGCCTGTGTGAGGTAGAAGCAGACCCGGGGCCACTCACACCCGTAGCGCGAATCCGCCGAGGCCGACGAGGCACTTCCGGCCAGCAGTCCCGCGGTGAGTACTGTTGCCGCACACGCAGAATGTAGAAATTTTCCGGTCACTCCGTTCTCCCCTCCGCCGACGGCGGTTGATCAGAATTCCGTTCTGTCTGTACTTCGACGGGCACCGTGCATTGACTCCTTGCCAGACGCCCAGGGTGAGGAACTCAAAGCGACATTCCGAGCCGGTCCAGTACTCGCCCACGAGAATTCTGGACGGACACCGTGCGCATCTCGTTGTCCTGGTGCGCCAAAGCGTTGTCCTGGCGCGACAACTTCGAGGGCCGCTGCCTGTGGTCCGCGCGATCAGGAAGCGTAGGTTGCGCATGCCCAGGGGGACCACCGGCGAGCTCTGAGCGGTCGTACTGCCCAACTGACCTTCGGGCCACGGACGGTGGTCTGAGCCGAAGTAACGTCGGGGCGGAGCTTCGACGCCTTCCACGGGTTGCTTCCGGGACGTTCCCACCAATTGCGGTGCTCAGGGGTTCTACGGCTTCTACGAAGGTGACGGTGATGCACGGTCAGTGGGTTACGACTACCGGACACACAACCGACTTGCTGCACCGGCAGCGCCCCTTGCTATTCAGCAGGGCCGGCGCCCGTCGGCCACCTCGGGGTCCCGTTCAGGTGTGCGTGCCGGTACTCGGCAGGGCCGACGCCGTACGCGGCGCGGAAGGCGCGGGTCAGGTCGGAAGGGTACGCATAGCCCCAGCGGGCGGCGATCGCATGGATGGGCCGTGCCGCGAGGCGCGGATCGGCCAGGTCACGGTGCACGCGGTTCAGCCGTTGCCGGCGGATGAACGAGCCGACGGTGATTCCTTGTTCCTTGAAGAGACGCTGCAGGGTCCGCAGCGACATGTGATGGGCGGCGGCGATCATGTCCGGCGACAGTCGCGGGTCACCCAGGTGGCGTACGACAAAGGTGCGGATCTCGAGGAACTGGACACGCTGCCGCGCATCGGCGACCGCTGGATTCATGGCGTCGACGTGGTGGGCCAGCCAGGCAGTCAGCAGGTCGAGGAGCACACTTCCGATCCTCACGGCGTCCTGCGGCCCCAACGGTCCGGTGCCCGTGGCGAGATGGGTCAGAAACGTAGACAGAAGTCCCCCTATGCCCCCGCTGCCCGGCAGAGGGACCGCAAGGAGCCGGTCTACCTGCTCCGGCCGCAGAGGCAGCGATGCACGCGGGATCTGAACCAGAACCGTGGCCGCTGTACCCCGTCCGACATCGGCCGCGGCTTCATACGGCCGGGAGTCGGAGTACAGCAACATCTCGTTCATGCCCAGCGAAGCCTCGCGCCGCTCCTGAAGGAGGCCGTGGCGCCCTTGCAGAATGAGGCCCGCGGTGTACCCGGCCGGGTCAGAACGCCGTATCAGTCTTGGTGTCCGCCGCGATCTCAACGCCGAGTACGTCAGCGACGTGACCTGAACCTCCCCCATGTCCACAGCACGCAGCGTGGCTCGGAACTGGGCCGGATCAGGGATACAAAACTCGTTCGGCGCCAAGGCACGTTCCGTGAGATCACACCACGCCTCGATCCGGTCCTCGACTGGCAGATCACGGCTGTCGAACACTTTCGCCAACATCACGGCCCCCTCCCACCCCGGTTGGCTGCCGGGCAGGCTCCCGCCCCAACCATCTCGGAGCTCCCGCGGTGAAGGAAGGGTGTTTTCCGGGCGAGTTCGGCTGGCGGCCTGCGGCCGCGGCTGCCCCGTCGCAGTCGGTGGCCACGCTGATCCGCCGGGACCGGGATCACCGCCCGGATGCCGCGCTTGCGCAGGTGGTCGCGGATCGCGCGGGATGAGTAGGCCTTATCCGCCAGGACCACGTCCGGCCTGGTGCGAGGACGACCGCGGCGTCGGGGAACGCGCAGGCGGGCCATGACGTCCGTGAAGGCGGGCGCATCTCCTGCCTGCCCAGCGGTGAGAACGAACGCGAGGGGTCGGCAGCGGGCAACGGCCGCGAGGTGGATCCTGGTGGTCAGCCCGCCGCGGGACCGGCCGATGGCGTGGTCGGCCGGTTCGCCGGCCGGGCCCCCCATTTGCGGGCCCCGACCGCGTGCTGGTGAGCTCGCACGATCGTGGAGTCCACCGACACGGCCCACGCCAGGTCCTCAGCGGCGTCTGCCTGGGCCGTCCGTGCGGTGAAGACCCGTTCCCAGGTGCCGTCGACGGCCCACATCCGCAACCGGTTGTAGACGCCTCGCCAGTTGCCGTACCTCTCCGGTAGATGGACCCGCTGCGTTCCGGTCTGGAACTTGAAGGCGATCGCGTCGATCGTCCCCCGGTGATCCCTCCACCGGCCACCGCGCTTCGGCGCCCGGATCGGGAGCAACGGCTCGATTCGCGCCCACTGCGCATCGGTTAACGGCACACCCGGACCAACGACCGACTGATCCAAACGAAACTGCCCAGGGGCGTCTGGTGCGCACGCCCCTGGCCCCTGGGCCCGGCGGGACAGGCCGCGGCGGAGGGCGGCTGCCGGGTTCGGCAGCCGCCCCTTGGTTGCGGGTGCGCCCGCGAGGGTCAGTGCGTGGGGGTCAGGAGGCGATCCAGACGCCGAAGTCCCGCCAGGCGGTGCCGAAGTCCTGGAAGCCGAGGCGGGCGCCGGCGACGCGGGTCGTCGTGCCCTTGGCTATGGCGCCGCCGCTCGCGGAGGCCGTGTAGACGGGGCCGCCGCTGTCACCGGGCCGGGCGGCCGTCTGGCCGTCCATCTGCTCGGCCTCCACCAGGTCCTCGGAGTCGTTGTAGAAGAAGAGGACCTTGATGTTGCAGATCGCGCCGCCGACGACACCGGCGCTGGTGGCGCCGGACTGGCAGAGGTACTCGCCGGGGTAGACCCAGTCCCAGCCGTCGACGCGCACACCCACGTTGTCGGTCGGGTTCCCGGTGTAGATGAAGTTGGTGACGTCGCCGGTCCCGATCAGCATGATGTCGTGGGTCTTGTTGATCTTGGACGGGGTGCCGATGGAGGTGCCCCCGCCGCTGGTGAAGGGGTCGCCGAAGTCGCCGCAGTGCCCCGCGGTGAGCAGGTACTGCGCGCCCGTGTTGTCGGTCACGCCGAAGCCGGAGGTGCAGCCGGCGCGGGGTTGCCAGATCCGTGCCCCGCCCCACCAGGGGGACCAGTCGTTGTCGCGGGAGACCTGGTCGAGGCGCGGTTCCTCGACCGTGCGGACCGGGACCCCCGCCACCTCGGAGGCGGTCTCCCCCGCCGCTGCGGCGGCGCGCTTCCCGCCGGTTCCGTCCGTGGCCAGGACCAGGCCGCTGCCGTCGGTGGGGATGTTCACCGTGTGGCCCAGCGACGGGTCCTCGGCCAGCCGCGCCTGCAGGCGCGCGGAGGCGGTCTTGAGCTCGCGCAGGGAGTACTGCGCGTCGACCACCCGCACGGGGGCCGTGTCACGGGCCTCGTCGATCGCCCGCTGGACCTTGGCGGGCACCTCGCCCTTCCACCACAGCGCGACCCGGTCCTCTTCCAGCCCGATCCCGGTGAAGCCCCCGAACTGTCCGCGTTCCTGGGCCCATCTGATCTTGTCGGCCGCCTTCACGAGAGGCCGCTGCTCGGTCATCTTCGCGAGGTCGTCCTCGGGTACGGCCTTGGAGATCGGTACGGTCTTCCTCTCACTCTGCTGAGCGGTGGCACCCGTCGTGGTGGTGCCGACGAGCGCGGTCGCCGCCAGGGCCGCGGCCGCGGCCAGCAGAGCCGTCCTGTTTCGCATCGATCCGCCTTCCGTCTGCGTGTACGTCGCGGCGGTACCGCACCGCCGGACGGCAGGACGCTAGGCGGTCGTGATCAGTACGTGATCTATGTGAGATCTACGCGCAGGCAACCGGGCCCGGCTCATCACCGTTCACAAGGGTGGTGACGCACGTACCGGCTGACTCAATTGCCGTACGCGTCAAGGGAGTTGTGGGGGCCGAGGCGGAGAGGACGAGGGACGGATGCCGACGCGATTACGTTTCGTGGTGCTGGGCACGGTGCACGCGTACCGGGATGACACCGAGATCAGGGTGGGCCCTCCGCAGCAACAGGCCATGCTGGCGGTGCTGTTGCTGCGGCTGGGTGACACGGTGTCGGCCGCCCAACTGGTCGACGCCCTGTGGGGAGACGCGCCGCCGGCCAAGGCGGTCACCACGATCCGTACCTACGCATGGCGGCTGCGAAGACTCCTGGAGCCGGATCCCTCGGCACCGACCGTCCTGGTCTCGGCCGGGAACGGCTACCGGCTGGCGGCCCCCTCGTCCGCGCTGGACGCCCGGCAGGCGGAGTCCCTGATCGGCGAGGCGGCCCGCGCACGCGACGGTGGACGTGTGGAGAAGGCGAGCGGTCTGCTCACGGACGCCCTGGCCCTGTGGCGGGGAGACTCGCTGACCGGCGTGCCCGGCCCGTTCGCCCAGCGGCATCGGGACCGGCTGGAGGAGCTGAGGACGGCGGCGCTCGAGGAGCGGTTCGATCACGAAGTGGCCCTGGGCCACCACCACTTCGCCATTCCGGGGCTGACCGAGCTCACGGCGGCCCACCCGCTGCGCGAGCGCCCCTACGGTCTGCTGATGCGCGCACTGCATGCCGCGGGGAGACAGGCCGACGCGCTCGCGGTGTTCGCCGGATACCGCAACCGCCTGGCGCGGGAGCAGGGCATCGAACCCGGAGCCGGGCTGAGCGCCGTACACCGCATGGTTCTGGAGGGCGATCCCGCCCCGGCCACGGCAGACACGCCGGCGGAACCGGCCGATGGCCCCTCCACGGCGTCCGGGGTGCAGCGGGCATACGGCAAGCGGCGTGCTCGCGGCAGCCACAGCGGGGGCGGCGGGAGGGGGAGGGAGGACGGAAGGCGGGCGGCCGGCAGGGCCACGGGCAACACAAGGGGCCCGGACGATGCAAGGGGCACGGACAACGCAAGGGGCCCGGACGGCGGAAGGGGGAGGCGGCACGCCGGCCGAGCGGCCGCCGGCACCGGGCCGGTGGCGCCGAAGCCCGTTCCGGCACTGCCCATCCCGGCGCAACTGCCTCCCGGAATACCCGATTTCAGCGGGCGTTCGGCTCCGCTGGACCGTCTGAGCTCCCGACTGACGGCAGCCGGACGCCGGACACCGGCCGTCGTGGCGGTGACCGGGATGGGCGGAGTCGGCAAGACATCCCTGGCCCTGCGCCTCGCCCACCGCGTCCGCTCCGCCTACCCCGACGGGCAGCTCTACGCGGATTTGCGCGGAACCGGGCGGGACCCGCGGGAGCCGGGAGCGGTCCTCGCCGGGTTCCTGGCCTCGCTCGGGGTCCCCGCCGAAGCGGTTCCCCGGCCGACGGCGGAGCGCAGTGGGCTGCTGCGCTCCCTGCTGGGCGGCAGACGGGTACTCCTGGTCCTGGACGACGCTCACAGCGCCGCCCAGGTCATGGACCTGCTCCCCGGTTCAGCCGGGTGCGGGGTCGTCATCACCGGCAGGCCGCCCCTGGCCGGGCTGCCGCTGGCCGACCACCTTCGGCTGGACGTCTTCCGACCCGACGAGGCGCTTGACCTGCTCGGCACGGTCCTCGGCCACCCACGGCTCACCCAGGAGCGCGCCGACGCCCTGCGACTGGTGACGGCCTGCGGGCTCCTTCCGCTGGCCGTACGGATCGCGGCCGGCCGACTGGAGGCCCGCCCCGGGTGGACCATCGGGGCGCTGGCCTCCCGCCTCACCGACGAACGGCGGCTTCTGGCAGAGCTGCGCGTGGGCGACCTGGCCGTCGACGCCGCCTTCGAAGCCGGCTACCGGCAGCTGGTCCCCCGGCAGGCACGCGCGTTCCGGCTGCTCGCCAGGGCCGGCGGCCACACCGTCGGTCCGGCCGGTGCCGCCGCCGTCCTCGCCGTGGACGAGGCGACGGCGGAGAGCCTGCTGGAATCGCTGGTGGACGCCGCGCTGCTGGAATCACCGGAGCCGGGCCGCTATCGCTACCACCGGCTCGTGCGCGCCTTCGCCGCGCAGCGCTCGCCGTGACAACGATGTCCCCGCCCGGGGGACGGGGTGCGAAACGGGCACTCGGCGGCCGGCCGGAGTCAGTGACCGCTGACCCCTCGTGGGGTGTAGGGCTGTTCGAGCTCCTCGATCTCCTTGTCGGTGAGCTCGAGACCGACGGCGGCGACCGCGTCCTCGATGTGGCGTGACTGGGTGGCGCCCACGATGGGCGCGGCCACCGAGGTGCGGCCCAGCAGCCACGCGAGGGCGATCCGCGCGCGTGACGTGCCGCGTTCGGCTGCGATGCGTCCGACGGCTCCGACGATCTCGCGGTCGCCGTCCCGGTAGAGCGTGCTGCCGAACCTGTCGGTGCGGCTGCGTTCGGTGGTCGTGTCCCAGTCGCGGGCGAGACGGCCGCGGGCGAGCGGGCTCCAGGGCAGGACGCCGACACCCTGGTCCTCGCACAGGGGCAGCATCTCGCGCTCCTCCTCGCGGTAGAGGAGGTTGTAGTGGTTCTGCATGGAGACGAACCGCGTCCAGCCGTTCAGCCGCGCGGTGTACTGGGCCTTGGAGAACTGCCAGGCGTACATCGAACTCGCCCCGATGTACCGGGCCTTGCCCGCCTTGACCACGTCGTGCAGGGCCTCCATGGTCTCCTCGACCGGGGTGGTGGGGTCGAAGCGGTGGATCTGGTACAGATCCACGTAGTCGGTGCCGAGGCGGCGCAGGCTGTTGTCGATCTCCGTCATGACGGCCTTGCGGGACAGGCCGTGGGCGTTGGGGCCCTCGTACATCGCGCCGTACACCTTGGTCGCGAGGACGATCTCGTCACGGCGCGCGAACTCCGCGAGGGCCCGGCCGACGATCTCCTCGCTGGTGCCGTCGGAGTAGACGTTCGCGGTGTCGAAGAAGTTGATCCCGGCCTCCAGCGCCTGGCGGATCAACGGGCGTGACGCCTCCTCGTCGAGGGTCCATTCGTGGGGGCCGCGATCGGGGGCCCCGAAACTCATGCAGCCCACACAGATCCGTGACACGTCCAGGCCCGTCGAGCCGAGCTTCACGTACTGCATCGTCGCCACTCCTGTCGTGGGGGGGTGCGTCCGAGATGCAGCGTACGACTGGAGAAGACACTCCTCAGGGACTTGCCGACGAGCCCCTCCCCGCT
>NZ_VJZE01000192.1 GCF_009377205.1 Streptomyces phyllanthi | reverse complement strand
CGGTGATCATTTCCAGCCACCCTTCCGCCGGGCGCCCCCGCCGAGTCGTCCCGCGTCTGTGACGGAACCGGGATGGCGCACCGCAACCGCGGTGGCCGAAAATGTGTCTCTGGGCGAGTGGCCCGAACGTTCGGAGCGGGGGTTCCGGCAGTGCGGCGGGCGGCCTTGGGGGGTTGGAATGAGCACGTGGGAAGTGCCCGGGTACACCGAGTCACTGGAGCTCGGAGCGGGGGCGAGCGGGCGGGTCGTCCTGGCCGTGCACGAGGAGAGCGGCGTTCCGGTCGCGGTGAAGTACCTCAGTGAGTCACTGCGGACCAGGCCGGGTTTCGTGCACGAGTTCCGGGCGGAGGCGCGGCTGCTCGGCGGACTGGAGAGCCCGTATGTCGCCGGGCTGTACGAGTACGTCGAGAGCCCGGACGGCGCCGCCATCGTGATGGAGCTGGTGGACGGTGTCTCGCTGCGGACCCTGCTGACCAGGGAGGGCCCGCTCGATCCCGAGGCCGCGCTCCTGATCCTCAAGGGCTCGCTGCTCGGTCTGGCCGACGCGCACCGCCTCGGTGTCGTCCACCGCGACTACAAGCCGGACAACGTCCTGGTCGTGCCGGACGGATCGTCCAAGCTCGTCGACTTCGGGATCGCGGTGGACGCCGGCACCAGCGTCGGTGTCGCGGGAACCCCCTCCTACATGGCTCCCGAGCAGTGGAGCGGCGAGCCCGCCTCTCCCGCCGCCGACGTGTACGCGGCCACGGCCACGTTCTTCGAGTGCCTCACGGGCCACAAGCCGTACTCGGGTGACAACTTCGCCGAACTCGCCCTGCAGCACCTCGACGCGCCGATCCCCGCCGAGGAGGTGCCCGAGGCGGTGCGGGAGCTGGTGCTGCGCGGTCTGGCCAAGGACCCGGAGGACCGGCCCACCCACGCCGAGGCGTTCGTCACGGAACTGGAGGCGGCGGCCGGCGCCGCGTACGGGCCCGACTGGGAGGAGCGCGGCCGCGGCCGGCTCGCCGCGCTGGTGGCACTGCTGCCCCTGCTGCTGCCCTCGGCCCGCAGTTCCCCGCAGACCACCACCGACACAGCGCGTACGGTCCTGGGCCGCGAACCGGGCCAGGGATGGGCGCGGTCGTGGCGGCCCGGCCGACCGGGCGTGCTCGTGTCCGGTGCGGCCGTGCTCCTGGGCGCCCTTCTGGCGTACGGCGTCCCGCAGACGCCCGGAGTGGACGCACAGCAGGCGGCGGAGGCCCTGGCCACCACCAGTGCCCAGCCGGGCGGGGAACCGGCCGGGCCCGCCTCCCCGAGCGCGTCGGACAGCGAGTCACCCAGCCCGTCGGACTCGGCCTCGGACTCGGCCTCGCCGACCACCGGTACCGACGAGCCCTCGGAGTCCGCCACCACGGATCCGGCCGAGGAGACGACGACACCCGGCGGGACGGTCACCGGGACGACGCCCACGACCGACTCCCCCGGCTCGCCGGCCGCTCCCGCCGTCAAGGACGTCGCGGTGTCGGCGTTCCAGCAGACGGGTCTCACGACCGCCACGGCGACCATCGACGTCACCACGGACGGCACGGGGCCCGTCTCCATCACCGTTTCGTGGTTCACGAGCGACACGGAGGGCAGGCTCGGCACCCCGGACGGCGCGCCCCAGACCTTCGACCGCAGCGGATCCACCCAGTACACGATCACCGTCGACCACACCTTCCAGGGCACGGGCTGCTACTGGGCGGTGCAGGCCACGACCACTCCGGGCTCCGCCGACGGCGGCGCCTCGCAGCAGCTACTGACGAGGCGGTGCATACTCCGATGACCGCGCCCGACAACCGCACGCCCGCGCCCGCCGACGACTGCGAGTCCACTCAGCGGCTCGGTTCTTCAGTTGAGCCCACTCAGCGGCTTGGATCGTCCGTCGAGTCCACTCGGCGGCTTGGATCGTCCGTCGAGTCCACTCAGGTGCTCGGTTCTTCCGTCGAGTCCACTCAGCGGCTCGGACGGCCCGGCGAGCCCACCCCCACCCTGCACCTCGGCGGCATCACCGACGCCACCGTCCCGAGCGACGCCACCGTCCCGGTTGATGCCATCGTGCCGGTCGACGCCCCCGCCCAGAGGGACGAACCCCCCTCCACCGACGACGAGTACAGCGCCACCGTGCTGGCCAGCCACTGGATCCAGAGACCCGAGCCGGAGGACACGGAGGACAAGACCCTCGTCGCCCCGCCCTCCACACAGGTCCTGTCGACGCCTCCGGCGCCTCCCACACTGCCGGACCGTGTCGAAGGCACCGTGCTGCGCTTCGGCCCGGGGGTCACCGCGGCCGTCGCGCACCGCACCCACAGGACGCTGCCCGCCGTACCACAGCCCTCCGCGCCCCCGCGCCGGAGTCCGCGCCGGCACGCCCTGCCAGCGTTGGTGCTGATCTGCGTCATCGCGTTTCTCGCCTGGCAGCGCCACGGGCCGTCCGTCGAGGTGCGCACGGTGGCGGCCACGTCCCGGCCGGCCGTCCTGGGGTGCGGCGACACCGCGGACATCGTCGGCCTCGTCACCACGAACGGCCGGCCCGGCACGCTCTCCTACCGCTGGATCCGCAGCGACGGCACCCGCTCCGGCGTCCTGCGCGAGGTGGTGGTCCGCGGCCAGCGACAGGCCCGCGTGCACCTGCTGTGGACCTTCCAGGGCAAGGGCAGCTACACGGCACGGGCCGAGCTGCGCGTCCTCTCCCCCATCCCCCACTCGGTCACGGCCCGCCTCACGTACGACTGCCCGTGATCCCCACGGTCGTGGCCGGTCCCGCACGCCCCCTACGGCACGCGCAGTGCCGGGAAGACGCCGAGCAGGGCGATGTCCCAGATCTCGGCGACCTGGGCCACCGTGCGCGTCCGCTTCTTCTCCGCGCTCCTGATGTCGTTGCGGATGTGCACCTCCGCGCCGGTCACGAGATGGGAGACCAGGGAGAGAAGCACACCCGGGTCGGTGCCGGGGCGCAGGTCCTGTTCAGGTACGCGGTCCAGCAGGTCCTCGACCACCGGAACCCAGGAGGACGGCCAGGGGACGGAGGTTGCCGCGCGTTCCCGGCTGAGCCGCGCGGCCGCCCGCACGACGGTGCTCTCCTCGAGGAGTCCGACGAGCGCCAGAGTGATGGCGACGACCGTCTCCAGTTCCGCCGTCCGGCTGCAGATAACCTGCTTCACCGCGTCACGGGTGAGCGAGACGCCGCGTAACTGCACCGCGTCGGCGAGGTCTGCCTTGGTACGGAAGTGGAAGGTCAGGGCGCCCATGGAGATCCCCGCTCCCGCGCTGACCCGCCCCAGCGACGTACCGTCGAAGCCCGCGCTGTCGAACGCCTTGGCCGCGGCCTGGATGAGGGACTCCCGGGTACGGGCCGCTCTTTCCTGCTTCACCATTGACTGCCTCCGGAGGGGAGCGGTGCTGTCCAGCCGGTGACGGCGAGGGGGCCGTCACCACGTAAATGTCGGACAGACGCATGGCCTTGGACCTCGAACCGGTCCACTTGGTGTGGTTACGTCCCAATAGCCGCTCGTATCTGCGTGACTTGCCGAAGTCGCATCGTGCCCGCGCGGAGGCCAGAAAGAAAGAGAACGTTCGCTATTCTTTGGGAATCGAGGTACGGAGCGGAGGGAACGCGCCATGGCCGAGCAGTACTTGAGTCTGTCGCCGCAGTTGCACAGCGACCCGCTGACGGCCTTCGCCGAGGCCCTCTTCGGGCACCTGCCGCGTGCCGACCAGCGACGCTGGGCCCATGGCTACCTCCGGGGGCTTCTGACGACTCCGGGCAAGAAGTCGGTACGGCGCCTGGCCGCCACCATCTCCACCTCGTCCACCGCCTCGCAGTCGCTGCAGCAGTTCGTCAACGCCAGCCCGTGGGACTGGGAACCGGCCCGCGAGAAGCTGACCCGGGTCGCGGAGCGGCACCTCACCCCCCTGGCCTGGACCGTCACCTCCGCCGTCCTCCCGAAGCGCGGCGCCCACTCGTGCGGTGTGCACCGGCGTTTCGTCCCCCAGGCGGGCCGCATCATCAACTGCCAGGTGGGCGTGGGGGTGTTCCTGTCCTCCGCCGGCACGCACCTGCCGGTGGACTGGCGCCTGATCCTCCCCGAGCGGTGGAGCCACGACGAGCGTCTGCGTGACCGCGCCAGGATTCCCGGCACCGCACGGCACCGGCCCTTCTGGGTGCACGCGCTCGACCTGCTGGACGCTCTCGCGTCCCGTACGACCCGTGCGCCGCTTCCCGCGGTGGTGGACATGAGCAAGCACATGGAGGCGGCCCGGCTGATCGGCGGTCTCAGCCGGCGGGGGCAGGACTTCGTGGTGGCGGTGCCGCTCGGCCTGCCCGTGCTCCCGCTGGGCTCCTGCCCCGCCCCGCCCGTGAACAGCCCCGCCGATCCGGGGACCGCGCAGGGGTGTGTGAGCGTCCAGCGGTTCCTCCAGAGGCTCGGCGCACGGCCCACGCACACCGCCGCGGTCACCCTGGAACAGGAGGTCACCCTGGAACAGGGGGACGCCCGCATCCTGTCCGCCCGGGTCCGTCTCCCCGGCGGCAGCCACACGTGCCACACGTACCGGCTGTTCGCCGAGTGGTGCCCCACGCGCCGCAGGCCCACCGGGGCATGGGTGTCCAGCCTTCTCGAAGAGCGCGTGGACCGGCTCATGGGCCTTGCCCGCCTGGACTCCGGAACCGCCGCGACCGTGAGCCGGCTCGAAGCGGACTACGGGCTGCTCGACTTCGAGGGCCGCTCCTACCCCGGGTGGCACCACCACATGACGCTGGTCTCGGCCGCCTACGCCTACGCCCGCCTCGCCACCACCCTGGCCCCGGACTCCGAGCCACTACCGTGGGCCGCGTGACGGCACCCCCGCACGCCGCTCACCGAGGAACGCCACGTACCAGGGCGCCGCAGCCGCGAGCCGGGCGAGGGGCCCAGGCCCCGCCGGGCACCCCGTGGCGCGCCAGATCTCCTCGCTGCGGTACCAGTGGTCGAGGGCGAGCAGCGAGAACTGGCGCTCGCTGATCCGGCCCGGTGTCTCGCGCAGGCGCCGTACACACACCTCCCAGGACCAGTCGTCCGTCACCTCCGGCAGCACACCCAGGCCGGCCAGCTCGGCCATCAGGGCACCGTTGCCGACGGGTCGCGGATGACAGGCGTGGTGGATGCCGGGGGGCGGGGCGGCCGGCGCCGTGGCCACGGTCGTGATCAGGCCGGCCAGGTCGTCGACGTCGACGAGGGACAGCAGTCCGCGCCCGCCGTCCCAGCGGGCCGGCACCCGCGCGACCAGTTCGGCCAGGGCGGGGACCACCCACCGGTCGCCCCTGCCCACCACCAGGCCGGGCCGCAGCACCGTGGCGCCCGCGGCCAGCATGTGGCGCTCTCCCTCCAGCCGGGTGGCGCTGGCCACGGAGACCGGCGCCGGCTCGATCTCGTTCACGGTGAGCCCGCTGTGGGGCCCGGCTCCGTACACCGCGGCCGTCGACAGATGGACGATCCGCCGGACGCCCCGGCGCCGGGCCTCGTGGGCGAGAGCCTCGGACCCCCGTACGTTGACGGCCTCGCACACGCTCGCGTCACCGTCGACGCGGGAGGCGAGGTGGACCAGGACATCGGCCCCGTCCAGCGCCCCGGACAGCGAGCCGGGGTCGGTCAGGTCGGCCGACCGCCACGACGGACCGGCCGCGGCACCGTCCCATCCCCCGGGCGGCCTGCGCGCCAGCGCGCGGACCTCGTCGACGCGACCGGCCGCGCGGGCTTCCAGGAGTCCGCGCAGCACCGCCGAACCGATGAAGCCCGTCGCGCCCGTCACCACCACCCGGCGCGGTCTCACCCGGTCCCCGCCGTCCCGCCGGCGGGGATGACGAGCGTCTCGACGACATCCGCCGGGGCCAGGGCCGGCAGCAGGCATCGCCACATCGCCGCGATCAGTTCGGGCAGGTTGGCCCGGTCGCTGGACACCTGCGACATGATCTGCGTCCCCGTGAAGGCGCCGACCACCACGCGCGCGAAGTCCGCCTCGTCGACGAAGGGGTGCAACTGCCCCTTCTCGCGGGCCTGGACCAGCTCCTGGCGGAAGCGGTCGATCCACCACTCGTAGATCGAGTACTCCTGAAGCCCCACCTCGTTCTGCTCCACCGCCAGCCGGACGCCGGCCCGCAACAGCGTGTTGGTCTTCAGCTCGACCGCCAGATACCCGGTCATGTCGAGGAGTTGCTGGAGGCCCGACTCGGTCTCCGGGAAGTCCAGGTCGGCGGCCTGTTCGAGGATGACGGCTCTGGCCAGGTCTTCCTTGGACTTGAAGTGGAAGTACATGGCCCCGGCCGTCAGACCGGCCCGCTCCAGGATCCGGCTGATGCTCGCCCCGGCGTACCCGGTCGTGTCGAACACCTCCGCCGCCGCCCTGAGCAGCCGTTCCCGCGTACGGACCGCACGTTCCTGTTTGTGTTGCGACACCGACTTGCCTCTATCCCTCGACAAACAAAAAGAACGACCTCTATGTTATTGCCCGACGGCCCGTCAGGCACGCCCGCTCCACACCGTCATCGGCAGCAGTTAGGGGAGAACTGTCATGTCGTTTCAGCTCGCGCGCCCGCAGGTGACCGAAAAATCGTCTCTTGTCCCCCAGGAGTACACACACAAAGTCAACCCGTCAGAAGTCCTCTTACACGACTGGTGCCGCACGGGAGCCGACTCGTTCGCGGTGTCCGCCCGCTGGCCCGCGGACCATGCCTTCTACACGACCCGGCTGGGGATGCACGACCCGGTGCTCCTGTGCGAGACGGTGCGCCAGACCCTGCCCCTCGTGTCCCACGGCGCGTACGAGGTGCCTCTCGGCCACAAACTGCTCTGGCAGGACTTCAGATGGAACCTGAACCCGGCCGCCCTGCGCCATGACGGAGACGTGGCCGACATCGACCTCCGCATCACGTGCACGGACGTCAGGCGCCGCAAGGAGCGCGCGTCGGCCGTGGCGATGAACGTCGAAGCCGTGCGGGGCGACACCCTCCTGGCCACCGCGACCACCCGCTTCGCCATCCAGAACAGTGCCGTCTACCTGCGTCTGCGCGACCAGTACGCGGACCTCGCCGGCCTCCATGTGATCCCCGTGGCCCCTCCGGCGCCGCCCCAGCAGCTGGCGCGCGACACCTTCGAGGACGTCGTCCTCTCGCCGACCGACACACCAGGGCGCTGGCAGCTGCGCGTCGACACGACGCACCCCATCCTGTTCGACCACCCCGTCGACCACGCGCCCGGCATGCTGCTGCTCGAAGCCGCGCGCCAGGCCGCCCAGGCCATGGCGCACCCCCGGGCCTGCGTGACCATAGGCATGGACACCGTCTTCGTCCGCTACGCCGAACTCGACTCCGCCTGCTGGATCGAGGCGACCCGTCTCCCGGACGACCCGGCCGGCAACCGGAGGGTGCGGATCACGGGAGAGCAGCGTGGCAGGGACGTGTTCTCCTCCGTCGTGACCGTCGGCCCCGTGCCGGGCGCCGGACCGGGTCCTGTACCGGGCCCGGTACAGGACCCAGTACAGGGCGACTGATCCACCTCGCGCACGGGCCCGGGCACGGCGGAGCCCCCGTACGCGACCGACGGTGTCGCGTCAGGTGAGATCGATCAACCCGAGCCGGGCGGCCTCGCTGACGGTCCCGGCGCGGTTCTCGGTGCCGAGCTTGCGGTAGATCCGTACGAGATGCGTCTTGACCGTCGCCTCGGCCAGGAACAGGGTGCCCGCGATGGCCCGGTTGCTGTAACCCCGGGCCAGCAGCCGGACGACCTCGGTCTCCCGCTCGCTGAGCACCGGCCCGGGCTCGACCGTGTGCCCGACGAAGCGTGCCGCGGCTTCCGGAGCCAGCCCCATGCCTCCGGCCGCCGCGGCGCGTACGGCGCGGAACAGCTCCTCGGGCGGGCCCGCCTTGAGGACGTAACCGCGGGCGCCGGCCTCCACGGCCCGCAGGACATCGGCCTGACGGCCGTAGCTCGTGAGCATCACGACCCGTGTGCCGCTGGAGGCCGCGAGGATCCGGCGGGTCGCCTCGATGCCGTCGCCACCGCCGTCTCCGCAGCCGTCCCCGTCTCCGGTGTCCGACAGCCGCAGGTCCATCAGCACCACGTCGGGCCGGAGCCGGCCCGCCAGGCGCACCGCGTCGGTCCCGTCGCCGGTCTCGCCGACGACGTCGAAGCCGGGCTCGCCTTCGATGAGGGCGCGCAGCCCGGCCCGTACGACGGTGTGGTCGTCCACGATCAGGATCCGCAGCGGCGGATCGGGAGTCTCGGTCATCCGCAGCTCACCGTGCGCCGACCGGGACGCGGTGGACGCGGTCCTCGGCCGGCAGCGCCGCCCGGACGCGCGTGCCGTGTCCGGGTGTGCTGCGGACGGTGAGCGTGCCGCCGAACGCGCCCAGCCGGTCGCGGGCGGCGGCCAGTCCGAAGCCCCGGCGGGTGCCTGCCGCCCGGGTGCCCGTCGTCCGGGCGGCGGCCGGGTCGAAGCCCACTCCGTCGTCCCGGACCTCGACGGCGGTCGTCGCCCCGCCGCCGTACGTCAGGGTGACGTGGACGTGGGTGGCCCGCGCGTGTTCGCACGCGTTCGCCAGCAGGCCCTGGGCCACCCTCAGCAGGGCCACGGCCCGCTCGGTGGGCAGGGGGTACGGCTCGGGCCCGGCCTCGGCACGGAAGGTGATCCGGGGAGCCCGGGGCGCGGAGCCGGTACGGGCGCACGCGTCGCGCAGCGCCGCCTCCAGACCGTCCCGGGCGAGGACGGGCGGGGTGAGGTCGTCGATGATGCCGCGTGTCTCGGTGAGCTGCTCGCCGAGCGCGTCGGTGACCGCGCGGACCCGCCGCCGGGCCGCGTCCGGGCGGTGGTCCCAGTCCCGTTCGGCGGCCTGGAGGAGCATACGGCTGCCCGCGAGCTCCTGGGCGAGTGTGTCGTGCAGGTCCCGCGCGATACGGGCCCGCTCGGCGAGGCGGCCGGCCTCTCGCTGCCGTCGCGCCAACTCGCCCCGAGTGTCGGCCAGTTCGCGGTTCAGCCGCTGCTGGGTGCGGTAGAGGACGGCGGTGGCCAGGACGGCGGCCACCGGCGGGGCCAGCACATCGGGGTCGAGTGCGCCGCCGACACGGACGAGGACCGCCACCAGCAGCGCCATGATGGCGCCGAGCGCCACGGCCCGCACCGGACGGGTCGGCATCCGCACCGCCAGGACGGCCAACGGGACGGCCAGCCACGCGTACCCGAAGGCGAGTTGGACCGGGAGCACCCAGGCGACCCAGGACCACAGCAGCAGGAGCAGGCCGAGCCAGACCGGTCGGCCCACACCGCTCAGCCGGTCCCACCGGGCGAGCCCGGCGACGTACAGCAGGGCCAGCGCGGTGGTGGGCGGCGCGACGGACCAGCACAGCCCGCTGTTCAGCCTCACGAGGCGTACGAGGGTGCCGGCGACGGCGACCAGGAACACCAGGTGGGGGAGGTGCCGAGCCGATATGGGGAGCCGGCGTGAGACGAGAGGGGTGGCAGGCACGACGGTGGCTCCCTGGACGGCCGGTGGGGGGCGACGAGGCCGTCAGGATTGTAGGGAGCCGCCTGTGTGACCGCTGTAAGCGCACGCCCGAACCGGGTGCTTCGAGCGGGCGCGCACACGGCCAGGGCCCCGGAAATGATCCCGGGGCCCTGGCCGTGGTGGTGGTTCAGGAGCAGGGGACGTCGACCTGGTGGGTGCGCGTTCCCGAGTCGATGTCGGCGCTGTCCGTCCAGTAGGGCCCGTGCTGGCGGAACCTCACGGTGACGGAGTACGTGCCGCACTCGGCCATCGCGGCTCCACCGGCGACGTCGTCCGTCGAGCCGGAGCGGGACTTCTGCGAGAGCGTGACGATGTCGTAAGTGAGCCGGTAGCCCTTGGCGTTGGTGACCGTGCCGTCGGCGCGCCACGACGCCGGCCAGTTGCTGCTCGCGTTGTACCAGGCCCCGCCCCAGTAATAGGTGTTCCTGTCGGTCTCGGCCCGGAGTGTGACTTTCTGCGCGGCGGTGACGACAAGGCACACCCGGGCGTCGGCGTACGTCCAGCCCTGAGCGCCGTAGTGGCCCTCCCACGGCGTGCAGTACGTGCCCGCGGCCAGCGGCTGCGCGGCAGCCGACCCCGGCGTCCCGGCGGCAATGCTCTCTCCGGGTGAGCGGCAGGGCAGCGGCGCGTCAACTGCCCTGGACGGCAAAGGCCGTACGGGGCGGCACCCGCGTGAAGGCGTCAAGGCGCCGCCCACGGCCGGGCGTTACCGCCCCGGGTGGAGACCGAGCCACCCCGGCGTCGGGTCGCCCTTCACCTCACCGAAGTACAGCGCGAAGGTCTGCTTCAGCCGCTCGATCGCGGCACGGTCCTCCATGAACCGGGGGAAGCCCTCCAGATGGGCGTCCGGGTTCTCCCACACCGGCTTCAGCGAGGCGTTCGGGACGACGTCCGTACGGACCGACCAGCCGTTGAAGCTCGCCTTCTGGCGCTCCTCGGACAGCGCCCAGTTCAGGTACAGCTTGGCGGCCGTCGGGTTGGCGGCCTGCTTCAGGATCGCGGCCCGCTGCCCCCATGCCATGAAGGGGTGCCCCACGGGTGCCACCCACTTCACGGTGGTCGACGTGGAGACCGCGCTGCCCGCCCCGCCGACCCCGATGATCTTCTGCTTGCCGTTGACCGCGGCACCGGGGGTGTGGGAGCCACGGGCGAACTGCGGCTGCTGTGCGGCGAAGTCGGCGACCCAGTCCCAGCCGTACGTCCGCTGGTAGAGGGAGAAGAGGTAGAGCACCGCGTCGTCGTCGTGCGGGTAGGAGGAGGCGATGGCGCCCTTCCAGCGCGGGTCGACCAGGTCCAGCGGGGTCTTCGGCGCGTTCGCCCCGGCGGCCTGGATGTCGTACATGAAGCTGAAGGCGATGACCATCAGCGCCGTCCACGCGCCGTCCGGGTCCCTGAACCCCTTGTGGACCTTGGAGAACCCGGCGGGCTTGTAGCGCAGCAGCCGCCCCTGCCGCTTCCAGCGGGTGAAGTCCTGGAGCGTCTGGAGCTGTACGACGTCGGGGACCAGGGTGCCGGTCGCGAGCTGGTTGTCGACGCGTACGTCGTGGTACTTGCTGTAGTCGACGACGACCGTCAGGTCGATGCCGGGGAAGCGGCTGCCGAAGGCGGTCCGCACACCGGCCGCCTGGCCGTCGACGTCCCCGCCCTGGTAGAGGACGAGTTTGCCGCCCTCGGCGAGCGCGGCCTCGTACAGCTCGTCGAGGGAGCGCTTCTCCTCGGGGACGGCCGCGAGCGACGAGGCGGTGTCCGGGGCGGCACCGTACGCGCTCGGCGCGCCGGCCGCGACGGCACCGCCGAGCGTGACACCGGCCCCGGTGGCGAGCAGCCGGCGCCTGCTGAAGTCCCTGGACATGTGGGGGGTCCTCCTGCCTGTTCCACCGCCACATCCCGTACGCGGCGGCGCGGCCAGTCTGCCGACGGGAGCCACCGCTCCGCGTCGTCCACACGTCGTCCGTCTGTTCAACCGTTCGATGGAACGGGAGCCGACTGCCCGGGCGTCAGAACGTGCCGCGGCGCAGGGTCAGCCGTACGTTGCCCGCCTTGTCGGTCTCCTCGGTGAGGATCTCGTAGCCGTGCTCCTCCGCGAAGGAGAGCGCGCTCTCGTGGCCGTACGTCTGGGTCAGCCGCCGCAGCCAGGCCTCGTTGAAACGCCTCCGGTCGTAGTCGCTGATGATGGCCTGGAAACCGTCGTCGCCGGCGCGGGCGAAGCCGATGTCGTTGCTCGCGGCGCCGACGCACTGGCGCCGGATGATCACCTCCGCCCGCTGGCTGCGGCGGTCGCCCTGGTACCCGTACAGCGACTGCGGCTCCGGGTGGCTCTCGACCTGGTCGAAGCCGAGCTTCCGCAGGGCGCGTACCAGCGTCTCCTGGTCGTGCAGCGAGGTGCGGACACGGGTGTAGTGGGACACGGTGACTCCTTCAGGCGAGACGCACGATGGGTTGCCGGTCGAGGACCCAGACACGGCGGTCCAGGTCGAAGGCGGACACGGTGAGGCGCTTGTGCGCGTCGATGCGGAAGTCGACGCGGAACCGGTCCGCGCCCGCGCGGGCGGGCGGCTCCGCCTCCAGGAAGGTCGGGTTGTCCTCGTTGAGCCAGAGCTGTGACTGCTCCTGCCGGTGCTGGGCGGTGACCGCGACCGTGCTCGCCCCGCCGTCGGCGTCGAACACGATCTCCAGATCGGCGCCCGCGTCCCGGTAGGTGGCGTGGGCCAGTTCGTAGACGGCGAGCCCCAGGTTGCGCTGGCCGTCCCGGATGGCCTTGATGGTGAGGGTCCGGATCGGCTCCGGCGTCGGGTACTCGCTGCCCGCGCGCACCAGCGGCTCGAACTCGTAGACCCCGGTGTCGCGGTTGACGTGCCGGATGGCGTAGTCGTGCTGGATGTGGTCGTGCAGCTCGTAGCCGCCCGCGATACCGGCGGCCCCGGCCGCCACCGCCTCCAGCGGACGGTCCAGACGCAGCACCTCCGGCGCGAACTGCCAGCGCAGCAGCTCCTGGACGGCCGGAATGAGACTGGAGCCGCCGACCAGGAACACCTGGGAGATCTCCTCGGCCGGGTAGCCCGCCGAGGACGCGGTGTCGAGGGTCTTGCGCAGTGCCCTGCCCACCCGGCCGAGGACGTCCCTCTCCCGCAGCAGGGTCTCGAAGTCACCGCGCGAGAAGTCCGTGCGGTACAGCTCCCCGGTCTCGGGATCCGTGGCCTCGACCACCGCGTTCGTGGTCTGGGTGAGCGTGGTCTTGGCCGCCTCGGCGGAGCGCAGCAGCCGCCGGAACACGCGGTTGTACGCCGCCGTGTCGCCCAGCGGCACCCCGGTGGTGTCGGCCGCGTGCTGGGCGATGAGCGCGTCGATGTGGTTGCCGCCCAGGTCGGCCCCCGCCTTGGCGATGGCCCGGACTCCGGCCCCGCCCCCGGTCGCGGACGGCTCCTGCACCCGCACCACGGAGATGTCCAGCGTGCCCGCGCCGAAGTCGAAGACCATGAACGCGTCCCCGGGACGGAGCCGGGCGCTGTAGCCGACCGCGGCGGCGGTCGCCTCGTCGACCACGCGCAGCCGGCTGAGCCCCGCCGTCTCGCCGACCTCGCGCACCAGCCAGTCCCGGTAGGTGTCGAAGGCCTCGACCGGAGCGGTCGCCACGATCTCCAGATCGTCCGTGCCGACGGCGAGCGTGGCGGCGGCCATCACGTCGCCGAGGAACTGGGTGGCCGCTTCCCGGTTGCTGATCCGGCGCCCGCCGACGGTGCGCGGGATGTCGATCGACTGCCCGGTGACGCTGCTCTTCGTGGACTGGAAGACGGCCACCGCCGGATCGTCCAGCAGAGCCGCGTCCCGCGCGACGGCCGCACCCGTCCAGCGCCGCTCGCCGTCCGCCGCGAAGGCGATCAGTGACGGGACGACGCGCTGACGTATGCCGCCGCTGCCGTCGCGCAGCAGGTCGAGCCCCTCCAGGGGGATGGGCTCACCACGGTCCAGGGCGTGGTCCCATCCGGCGACCACGGTGTTGGCGGTGCCGAAGTCGATGCCGATACGCGTCGTCACGGGCCGCGTCCCTCCTCACAGGCTGATGTCGTACTCACCGGCGGACAGGGCGGCCAGGTCGCCGGTCCTACCGATCTCGATGTCGAAGCGGAAGCGGTACTCCAGCAGGTCGTGCAGGATCCCCAGGTACTCCCGTGCCTGGGCGGGCAGATCCCGGGCGGTCCGCGCGCCGGCCACGACGCCCAGGTCCGCGGGGACGCAGGCCACCAGGGGCCTGCTGATCAGCGAGGGCAGCGTCCAGGTGCGCAGGTCGTACAGGTCGGTGTAGCCCTCGTCGTACCCGATGGCGAGGAACTCGCCCTTCGGGGAGAGATGGGCGCTGGTGACCGAGGCCCAGGTCTTTCCCGGCTCGGACGTCCACTGCTGCTCCAGCGACCGGGCGTCCAGGACGAGGATCTGTCCCCTCTCGTCGACGAGGACGACCTCGTCGCGGCCCGGCAGCGCTTCCAGGCCGCGGACCATCCCGGCGTTGACGGCGCCGGGGACCAGGCGTCGGCCGTCGCGTCCCAGCTGCTGGACGGTGCCGCGCTTGCTCGCCACGACCAGCGAGTCGGGGCCGGTGAACACCGCCCTGCCGATGATCATCCCGCCGTCGCCGCGGGCCAGGACCTCGCCGGCGGTGCCGTCGGTGACGGCCAGCTCCCGGGCGAGGACCGCCAGACGGCCGGACTCCAGATGCGCGGTGACCGCCCGGGGCCAGTCGCGCCAGGGGTGCAGGCCGAGTTTCTGCAGGGGGACCACCTCGACGGTGCCGTCCGGTGCCCCCAGCAGGATCCGGCCCTTGCGGGTTCCCGCGGCGAAGGCGCCGTCCGTGGTTCTCAGGGTGAGCGCGGTGAGGGGGCCGGGCTCCCGGTGCAGCACCTTGTTGCCGCCGCCGGCGCAGCGTACGAGCCGGCAGGGTGCCTGGCCGTTGTTGGTGCGCTCACCGGCGACGAACGAACCGCCGCCCGTGTGCACCACGTACCCGACCGAGGAGTTGAAGCAGTCGTAGCGCTCGATCAGCCGCCCCTGCGTCAGGTCGACGACCCCGGCGACCTGGTGCGTTCCGGCGATCGCCAGCAGGGGCGCGTCGGGGGCGAAGGAGACGTCGTTGACCCGGCCGTGGAACTGGATACGGCTGCTGTGCGAGATCGCCGGCCACCAGTCCGTCAGCCCTCGCACCGACCTGCGCCCCGACTCGGGGTCGGCCCGCCGCATCATCTCGAAGACCCGGCGGCCGTCCTCGTCGCGCGGCACCCAGTCCCCGAAGAGCCCCATCAGCCCGAGCCCGATGGACGGGGCCACGTCCTGCACCGTGCTCCACAGCTGCGGCCACTCGCCGCGCGCCGCGAGCTGCCGGGCCAGATACGTGAGCTCGGCCTCGTCCATCTCCGGGATCCGCGTCCGCCGGTCCCTGCCCACGAGGACCCGGACCAGGTCCAGGCCGCCGGTGGCGCGCATGGCCCGCTGCAGCAGGGTGCGGGTCTCCCGGTCGGCGGAGGCGTAGGCCAGCTCCAGCAGCCGGCCGTCGGGGTCCATGCCCCGGTACTGGTCCAGCTGCCCGGTCAGCAGGAAGAACACGACCCGGCGCACGGGGTCCTTCGGCGCGAGCCGCTTCTCGACGCACAGCGGCACCAGCGCCAGGTCGGACAGCGCCGCGTCGCACAGGGCCTCCACGAGCTCCGGTGAGAGAGCCGCCAGGATCTTGCGGCGGGCCATGTCCCCCAGCGGATGGCGGGTGCGCGTGGCCGCGCGGAACAGGGCGTCACGGGTGGCCGCTCCGGCCAGCCGGGAGGCGTCCGGCTCCAGTACGACGAGACTCGCGCCGCGCTCCGGCTCCCGCGGCGCGGGAGCCTGCCACGCGGACAGGGCGGTCAGCAGCCGCTCGTCGGGGGAGCGCAGCCAGGAGGCCCACAGCGCGGTCAGCACCCCGGCGGGCGGGGGTGCCGGGCTGCGCAGGAGCACGGAGGTCAGCGGGGGCAGATC
>NZ_VJZE01000191.1 GCF_009377205.1 Streptomyces phyllanthi | reverse complement strand
GCCCACGCCCGCCCCCAGGCGCACGCACCAGCGCATGAGCGCGCCCAGGCACACGCACACCTTCACCCCGACTCCGACCAAAACGCGTAAGTGTGCGATGCTCCGGCTCGCAGCCCTCGACCACGAGGGCGCGCAGTCCTGTCGGATCGCATCGGGGGAGCGATGTCCCGCACCTACGACCACACGTACGTACACGATGTGGCCTTCCGCGAGCGCTCCAGGCGCCTGCGGGCCTGGGGGCTCGGCCTGCTGTCGGTCGCGGGCCTGCTGTGGGTGTGGTGCGCCGTGCTGGTCCTGACTCCTTACGAGACCGAGAAGACCCTCGATGACGGCCGCACGAGCACCACGGAGTGCGAGTCTCGCCTGTTCACCGAGGGCGACACCGCCAACTCTGGCCGGTGGAGCGGCGGCTGGTGCGCATCCGAACGGGACTGGCCCGAGGTGGCGGCCGTCCTCGGGGTCTCCGTTCCGGTCTCGATCGTCGGCACCATCCTGTTCACGACGGGCGCCGTCAGCGTCCGTCTGAGCGAACACGGTGAGGAACTCGCCCGGTTGCGGGAACAGGACGCCCGGTCGACCGCCTGAGCGCAGGCGCCCGACAGAACGAAGCAGAACAAAAGGGCTGAAGGGCCCAGGGGGTACTACCACATGGCATTCCGCAAGTTCCTCAGCTCGCTGGGCATCAACGCCCCGGAGGTCGAGACCGTCCTCGACCGGACGGTGGTCCGTCCCGGCGAATCGCTGACCGCGAACATCACCGTGCGGGGAGGCGGTGCCGACGTCGAGATCGAGCGGTTCGCCGTCGAGCTCGTCGTCCGCTTCGAGAGCCACGGCGAGACCGAGGCGCGCTATCTCAACCCGATCTTCACGTACACCTTCGACGCGCCGTTCGTCCTGCGCGCCGGCGAGACGCGCACCGAGAAGGTCGCCCTCGAACTCCCCTGGGAGATGCCGCTCACCCACGCCCTCGGCCGGCCCCTCACGGGCGCCTACAGCGCCGTCCGTACGCTGCTGGCCATCGACGGCGCCGTCGACCGCGGCGACGTGGACCCCGTGGAGGTCCACGCCCTGCCCGCCCAGGACGCTGTCCTGAGGGCCCTGGAGGAGCTCGGCTTCCGCCGCGTGGAGGCCGAGGTGAAGCCCGGGCACGCACACGGCACGCGTCAGAGCGCCGACTGGTGGCAGGAGATCGAGCACCGGTTCCCCGCCGCCTACGGCCTGAAGGACGTGGAGCTCCTGCTGGTGGCCCGCGAGTCCGACCTCGACGTCCACCCCGGTACGTCGGCGAAGCGGCTGACGCTCCCGTACGAAGAGACCACCGACCACGCCGTCCTGACGACCCGCCTCGACCGGTACCTGCGCGAGCAGTTCGGCGTGCGCTGAACGCGCCCGGGGCACGGACAGCCGGCCGGGCGCGGGGCCGCGTACCGGCTCGGCCGTCAGCGCACCATCCGCGCGGCCTCGACGGCCCAGTAGGTCAGGATGTTCCGCGCCCCGGCCCGCTTGATGCCGGTCAGGGTCTCCAGGATCGCCCGGTCCCGGTCGACCCACCCCTTCTCGGCGGCGGCCTCGACCATCGAGTACTCGCCGGAGATCTGGTACGCGGCGACCGGCACGTCCACGGCGTCCGCGACCCGGGCGAGGATGTCGAGGTAGGGCCCCGCGGGCTTGACCATCACCATGTCGGCCCCCTCCTCCAGGTCGAGGGCCAACTCCCGCAGGGACTCCCGTACGTTCGCCGGGTCCTGCTGATAGGTCTTCCGGTCCCCCTTCAGGGACGAGGCGACAGCCTCCCGGAACGGCCCGTAGAAGGCGGACGAGTACTTGGCGGTGTAGGCGAGGATCGCGACGTCGTCCCGCCCGATCTGATCGAGCGCGTCACGGACGACCCCGATCTGCCCGTCCATCATCCCGCTCGGCCCGACCACATGCGCGCCCGCGTCGGCCTGTACCTGCGCCATCTCGGCATACCGCTCGAGCGTCGCGTCGTTGTCGACGCGCCCCTGCTCGTCGAGCACACCGCAGTGCCCGTGGTCGGTGGTCTCGTCGAGACAGAGATCGGACATGACCAGCAGGTCGTCCCCGACCTCGGCCCGCACATCCCGGATGGCGACCTGCAGGATTCCGTCCGGATCGGTCCCGGGCGTCCCGAGGGCGTCCTTCTTGCCCTCCTCCGGCACCCCGAAGAGCATGATCCCGGACACCCCGGCCTCCACCGCCTCCGAGGCCGCCTTCTTCAGACTGTCGCGCGTGTGCTGCACAACCCCGGGCATGGCCGCGATCGGCACCGGCTCACCGACCCCTTCCCGAACGAAGGCGGGAAGGATGAAGTCAGCAGGATGCAGCCGCGTCTCGGCGACCATACGACGCATGACAGGCGTCCCACGAAGCCGCCGGGGCCGAGAACCGGGAAAGGAACCGTACTTCGTCATGCACCTACGCTACGCCTGACCCAGAAGCCCCTTTACCGACGAGATGTCGGGGCTGGACCCCCGACACCAGGCCCGCGGGAAACGGCCCGACAAGCCCATGCGACGTCGAGGGCGAAGCCCCGACGGCAGGGGCGCGGGGAGCTGCGCGACAAGCCCACACCAACCCGCACCAGCCCACACGCCCCAACAAAGCAGACGCAGACAACCCGCCCACACCCAGCGCAGGAAGCGACCAACCCCAACCCGCCGACAAGCGGGCCGAGCCAGGGCCAAGGGGCGCACCCCTGGAGAACGGCCACCCCAAGAGCCGGCCACCCCCGCGGAGCACTACGTCGTAGTGGACCGCCGCCTCCGCGTCCCCGGCCGCCGCTCACTCGGCCGAGTCACCGCATCCCCGGCCTCCAGGGCGGCAGCCCTCCGCCGCATACCGAAGTCGGCCAACGCCTCCGCGAGGCGGGTCACCGACGGCTCGGGAGCCATGACATCGACCCGCAGCCCATGCTCCTCGGCGGTCTTCGCCGTAGCAGGCCCGATACACGCGATGACGGTCACGTTGTGCGGCTTCCCGGCGATACCGACCAGGTTCCGCACTGTGCTCGACGAGGTGAAGAGAACCGCGTCGAACCCACCGCCCTTGATCGCCTCCCGCGTCTCGGCCGGCGGCGGCGACGCCCGCACGGTCCGGTACGCCGTGACGTCGTCGACCTCCCAGCCCAGCTCGATCAGCCCGGCGACCAGCGTCTCCGTGGCGATGTCGGCGCGCGGCAGGAAAACCCGGTCGATGGGATCGAACACCGGGTCGTACGGCGGCCAGTCCTCCAACAGCCCCGCCGCCGACTGCTCACCGCTCGGCACCAGATCCGGCTTCACACCGAAGGCCACGAGCGCCTTCGCCGTCTGCTCGCCCACCGCCGCGACCTTGATCCCGGCGAAGGCCCGCGCGTCGAGCCCGTACTCCTCGAACTTCTCCCGCACGGCCTTGACCGCGTTCACCGAGGTGAAGGCGATCCACTCGTACCGCCCGGTCACCAGGCCCTTGACGGCACGTTCCATCTGCTGGGGCGTGCGCGGCGGCTCGACGGCGATGGTCGGCACCTCGTGCGGCACGGCCCCGTACGACCGCAACTGGTCGGAGAGCGACGCTGCCTGCTCCTTCGTCCGCGGTACGAGGACCTTCCAGCCGAACAGCGGCTTGGACTCGAACCAGGACAGCTGGTCGCGCTGCGCGGCGGCGGAACGCTCACCGACCACGGCTATCACCGGCCGACCGCCCTCCGGCGAGGGCAGCACCTTGGCCTGCTTCAGGGTCTGCGCGATCGTGCCGAGCGTCGCGGTCCAGGTCCGCTGTCTCGTGGTCGTACCGGCCACCGTCACCGTCATCGGTGTGTCCGGCTTGCGGCCGCCCGCCACCAGCTCACCGGCGGCCGCGGCCACCGTCTCCAGGGTCGCCGATACCACGACCGTCCCGTCCGACGCCCCGACCTCCGTCCAGCACCGGTCGGAGGCGGTACGCGCGTCCACGAACCGGACGTCCGCGCCCTGCGCGTCCCGCAGCGGCACACCCGCGTACGCGGGGACGCCCACGGCGGCCGCCACACCCGGGACGACCTCGAACGGCACGCCCCCGGCGGCGCACGCAAGCATCTCCTCGGCGGCGTACGTGTCGAGCCCGGGGTCCCCGGACACCGCACGGACCACCCGCTTGCCGCCCCTCGCGGCCTCCATGACAAGATGTGCGGCATCGCGCACAGCGGGTGCACCAGCGGTTGTTGACGCGCCGTCAACGACCTTGAGCTGAGGTGTGCCCGTGCCCGGAAACGTATCCGCGGAAGACGCGGAGGACGCCACGGGCGCAGGGGACACGGCGGACGGTTCGGCCTCGGTGTCCAGGACGGCGACGCCGGCCCGGGCATGCGCGCGGACCACGTCGAGCACGTCGTGCTCGCCGACGAGGACGTCCGCGTTCGCCAGCGCCTCCACGGCGCGCAGTGTCAGCAGTCCCGGATCTCCGGGTCCGGCACCGAGGAAGGTGACGTGCCCGTGGTCCTGACCGGCGGGAAGGGTGGTGGGGCTCAATGTGCTCGCTCCCCCATCAGACCGGCCGCGCCCTTGGCAAGCATCTCGGCGGCGAGTTCACGGCCGAGCGCCATTGCTTGGTCGTACGTCTCGGGCACGGGACCGGTGGTGGACAGCTGCACCAGCGTGGAGCCGTCGGTGGTGCCGACGACGCCGCGCAGGCGCATTTCCTTGACAATCTGCCCGTCGGCCAGAAGGTCGGCGAGCGCGCCCACGGGAGCACTGCATCCGGCCTCCAGGGCGGCGAGAAGGGACCGCTCGGCGGTCACGGCGCCCCGAGTGTACGGGTCGTCGAGCTCGGCGAGCGATGCGACGAGCGCCACGTTGTCCGCGGCACACTCGATCGCCAGTGCCCCCTGGCCGGGGGCGGGCAACACCGTGTCGACCGGCAGGAAGTCGGTGACCTCGTCGATCCGGCCGATCCGGTTGAGTCCGGCGGCGGCGAGGACGACGGCGTCCAGCTCACCGCCGTGCACGTATCCGATGCGGGTGTCGACGTTCCCGCGGATCGGCACGGTCTCGATGCTCATCCCGTGGCAGCGCGCGTACGCGTTCAGCTGGGCCATGCGCCGCGGGGAGCCGGTCCCCACGCGCGCGCCCTCGGGCAGTTCGGTGAACCGCAGCCCGTCCCGGGCGATCAGGACGTCACGCGCGTCCTCGCGCACCGGCACGGCGGCCAGCGCCAGGTCGTCCGGCTGTGCGGTGGGCAGGTCCTTGAGGGAGTGCACGGCGAAGTCGACCTCGCCGCGCAGCAGCGCCTCGCGCAACGCGGTGACGAAAACCCCGGTACCGCCGATCTGCGCCAGGTGCTCGCGGGACGTGTCGCCGTACGTGGTGATCTCCACGAGCTCGACGGGCCGTCCGGTCACCCGGCGCACGGCTTCCGCCACGTGCCCGGACTGGGCCATGGCGAGCCTGCTCCGCCTGGTCCCGAGCCGCAGGGCCCCTTTTACATGTGGCTCACTCATGCTCGCCCTCGGTTCTCGGCGTCCTTCTCGGAGCCGTCGGTCTCATCGTCGGCCCGCGAGACGGCTGCGACCGTCTCCGGGTCCAGGTCGAACAGGGTCCGCAGCGCGTCCGCGTACCCGGCGCCGCCGGGCTCGGCCGCGAGCTGCTTGACCCGTACGGTCGGTGCGTGCAGCAGCTTGTCGACGACGCGCCGCACGGTCTGCGTGATCTCGCCGCGGTGCTTGTCGTCGAGGCCCGGCAGCCGCCCCTCCAGCCGCGCGATCTCGCTCGCGACGACATCGGCGGCCATGGAGCGCAGTGCCACGACGGTGGGTGTGATGTGAGCGGCCCGCTGGGCGGCGCCGAAGGCGGCCACCTCGTCGGAGACGATCCGCCGCACCTGGTCCACGTCGGCCGCCATGGGCGCGCCCGCGGAGGCCTCGGCGAGCGACTCGATGTCGACCAGACGCACCCCGGCCAGCCGGTGCGCGGCCGCGTCGATGTCCCGTGGCATCGCCAGGTCCAGCAGCGCGAGCACGGGCTCGGGCCGGGGCACCTCGACGAGGGGTTCGGGCCTGCGCCGCTCGGGGATCCGCCCGGTGACACGGACAGTGGCGGCGAGCGCGGTGATCAGCTCGGCGTCGTCGGCGGGCGTACGGCGGCGCTCGCGTCGGTCGACGGTCGCGTTGTCCACCCAGGCGCCGTGCTGCTCCAGAGTGGCGGCGTCCATCCCGGCGACGGCCGCCTCCCCCATCACGGAGAAGCCACCCTGCACGGCGGGCGGATCGAGCGGACAGCTCTCCTCGGTACCGAGGGAGGCGGGCGGCAGCGGGGTGTCCTCGTGTACGGGCCGTACGGCCGCGGCCGCCGCCGTACGACCGGACTCGGCGCCCTCGCCCGATCCGGAGGCCTCGCCCGGGCCCCCCGCCGGATCCACGGGTATCCCGACCCGGTCCTCGACCGCCGCCGCGACCGCCTCGGCCGTCAGGACCAGGCCGGTCGCACCGGTACAGGACACCACAAGACCGGCACGTGTCAGCTCGTCCGGCACCGCGTGCATCGGTACCGCGCGGGCCGTCACTTCCGTTTCGCCCTGTTCCGCCAGGGTCTGGGCGAGCCGCTCGGCCCGCTCGTGCGTCCGGTTGGCGATCACGATCTCGCCCACTCCGGCGCGCGCGAGGGTCGCCGCGGCGAGCGAGGACATGGAGCCCGCGCCGATGACGAGGGCGCGCTTGCCCCTGGCCCAGGTCTCGACGTCGGCGCCGGGGGCCAGCTGCTCCAGACCGAAGGTCACGAGGGACTGCCCCGCCCGGTCGATGCCGGTCTCGGAGTGGGCGCGCTTGCCGACGCGCAGCCCCTGCTGGAACAGGTCGTTCAGCAGCCGGCCCGCGGTGTGCAGCTCCTGAGCCCGGGCCAGCGAGTCCTTGATCTGCCCGAGGATCTGGCCCTCGCCGACCACCATGGAGTCCAGCCCGCAGGCCACGGAGAAGAGGTGGTGGACGGCCCGGTCCTCGTAGTGCACGTAGAGGTAGGGGGTGAGCTCGTCGAGCCCGACCCCGCTGTGCTGGGCCAGCAGCGTGGACAGCTCGGCGACGCCCGCGTGGAACTTGTCCACGTCCGCGTACAGCTCGATGCGGTTGCAGGTGGCGAGGGCGGCGGCCTCGGTGGCCGGCTCGGCGGCGACCGTGTCCTGAAGCAACTTGATCTGCGCGTCCTGGGACAGCGCGGCCCGCTCCAGCACGCTCACCGGGGCGCTGCGATGGCTCAGCCCGACGACGAGGAGACTCATGCCGGCATCACGGCGGGGACGTCCCCGTCGGGCCCTTTCCCGGACTCCTTGGGAGTCTGGATCACGGCGCCGGGCTCGGCGGCCGCGGCCTCCTCACCGGCCTTGCGCTGCTCGTGGAAGGCGAGGATCTGCAGCTCGATCGAGAGATCCACCTTGCGTACGTCGACACCGTCCGGCACGGACAGCACGGTCGGCGCGAAGTTCAGGATGGAGGTGACGCCGGCCGCGACGAGCCGCTCGCAGACCTGCTGGGCGGCCCCGGCGGGCGTGGCGATGACACCGATCGACACACCGTTCTCGTCGATGATCTTTTCCAGTTCATCCGTGTGCTGCACGGGAATGCCCGCGACGGGCTTCCCCGCCATCGCCGGATCGGCGTCGATCAGCGCCGCCACACGGAATCCACGGGACGCGAACCCGCCGTAGTTGGCCAGCGCCGCGCCGAGGTTACCGATACCGACGATCACAACCGGCCAGTCCTGGGTCAGCCCCAGCTCACGGGAGATCTGGTAGACGAGATACTCGACGTCGTAGCCCACACCGCGCGTCCCGTAGGAGCCCAGGTACGAGAAGTCCTTGCGCAGCTTGGCGGAGTTGACCCCGGCCGCGGCCGCGAGCTCCTCGGAGGAGACCGTGGGTACCGAGCGCTCCGACAGCGCGGTCAGGGCTCGGAGGTACAGCGGAAGCCTGGCGACGGTGGCCTCGGGAATCCCTCGGCTGCGGGTCGCCGGTCGGTGAGTACGGCCAGTTGCCACGGTGCTCCTGCGGGTAGCGCGGGGCTGCAGGCGGTCATACGTCCCCAGACCGCCCCGTCGAAAGCAGGCTATGTCTTTGTGAACGCGTGCACAAAGATGGTGTCCGATTTGCCCGGCCAACGTGACCGGGGTCACGCACCCCCGGCGCATCCGTATGGAACCGGCGCGGGAGCGCCGTCGTTCCTCACTTGATGGGGGCAAAGCCGCACACTCTCCTCAACGATCCCCGCCCCCGAGACCAGTTCGCCGTCGATCCTAAGCGACTTCCTGGACCAGTTGGACTACTCGGTCAGCCCCGATGTGAGGGCTTTGCGCAGACGTTGTTCGTTCACACGCCAGAACGTGTGCTGCTTGCCGTCGATGAGCACGACGGGGATCTGCTCCCAGTACTCACGGTGCAGTTCCTCGTCCTGGGTGATGTCCTTCTGCTCCCACGGGACGCCCAGCTCGGCACAGACCTTCTCGACGACGACGTGGGCGTCATCACACAGGTGACAGCCGGGCTTGCGGACCAGAGTGACGAGATGACTTTCGGGGCCCTGGGCCGCCTTGTTCTCGGGGTTCTCCGCACGGCGGTCGGCACGCCTGAAGATGGGACTCATGCCCGCCATTCTCGCTCCTCACGCGGCACAGGGAACCCTTCCGGCCCCCGCCCTCCCCACGCTCCCGGCGGCCCGCGCACGCACGCCGACGCGCCGTTCGGCGCCCTTCTTTAACGACACGGTCCCGGAGAGTTCACACCCTTCAAACCTCTCGACACCGGAACCACCGAACTGACTGGCTATGCTCACGTCATGGCCGCTCTCGGATGGCTCACTCCCCGTAGGCGCTCCGCCACGGCGCGGAGCGTGTTGGCAGGCGAGGCCTCGGCGGAGGCAGCGCGCAAGTCCTCGCAGGAACAGGCACTGTCCGGCGAGGCCGAACAGCAGTTCCCCGTGCACGGCGACGACAAGGCCGCTGCTTTCTTCGACGTCGACAACACCGTCATGCAGGGTGCTGCCCTGTTCCACTTCGGCCGCGGCCTGTACAAACGGAAGTTCTTCGAGACCCGCGACCTCGCCCGGTTCACCTGGCAGCAGGCGTGGTTCAGGCTGGCCGGAGTCGAAGACCCGGAGCACATGCAGGACGCGCAGAACTCCGCCCTCTCGATCGTCAAGGGCCACCGGGTGGCCGAGCTGATGACGATCGGCGAGGAGATCTACGACGAGTACATGGCGGAGCGGATCTGGCCCGGAACACGTGCCCTGGCCCAGGCGCATCTGGACGCGGGCCAGAAGGTGTGGCTGGTGACGGCGGCTCCCGTGGAGATCGCCACGGTGATCGCCCGCCGGCTGGGCCTGACCGGCGCCCTCGGTACGGTCGCGGAATCGATCGACGGCGTCTACACGGGCAAGCTGGTCGGTGAACCCCTGCACGGCCCGGCGAAGGCGGAGGCGGTGCGCGCACTGGCGACGGCGGAGGGCCTGGACCTCTCGCGCTGCGCCGCGTACAGCGACTCGCACAACGACATCCCGATGCTGTCCCTGGTGGGCCACCCCTACGCGATCAACCCCGACGCCAAGCTCCGCAAGCACGCCCGGCAGTTCGACTGGCGCCTGCGCGACTACCGCACGGCCCGCAAGGCGGCCAAGGTCGGCCTGCCGGCGGCAGCCGGAGTGGGCGCGGTGGCAGGCGGCACAGCAGCCGCGATCGCCCTCCACCGCCGCCGCCGCTGACGCCCGCCGCGGCGGAGCACCGCTCCCGCGGCGGCCACAGCGGATCCTTGCTCCTGCAGGTTCCGGCACGCCGGGGACCTGCTCCCGGGGCAAACCACAGCGGGGCCCCGGTACCGCGGAGCCGACACGACGGCACGGCGAGGGTCTGGTCCTGCGGGCCGGCACGGCGCGGATCCACTCCCGCAATAACCGCGGCTCGCGCCTGCCCCTGCGGGGCATGACCGGCGGGAATCCACTCCCGCGGTGACCGCGACGGGAGCCGGCACGACAGGGATCTACCCCCGCGGGCGACACCGCAGGACGCTGCTTTCACGGGATCGGGCGGTGCGGATGCGCACCGCCCGATCGTGCTGTCACGGGTGCGGCCGGAAGCCCGGCCGACCCCACATCCGAGCACCACTACCCCCGCGCCACCCCGGCCAGTCACACTCCCCCGCACCCGACCACAACAGGTCCCGCAGCGGCGCGCAATGTGGACGCCCGTGATCAATAAGCGGTCATGAAACGGCTCTCGAACAGGCGTCAATTGATAAGGGAAGCGACGTAATCGACGAATAGAGCAACTGGGCGTAGCAGCTCCTGCACGAAGCGTTATTCTCCTCAGACGCAAACGGGTACCAAACCGTCGCTACGACGGGTGAATGGTCCCGTACTGCACGTGATGGAAGCTCTGCCTCTGGGAGTCCCGTGTACCCACACGTCGGGGTTGACGCCTCGGGCCTGGCCACGCTGCGCGCAACGGTCCTGGACCTGTTGCGCGGCTTCGTCCCCACCGCGTACGCCGCACCCGCACTCGCCGTTCCCGCCACCCCCGTCGGCCCGTGCTACGCACTCGCCGACGGCATCGAACAGGGATCGGTACGGAGCGCCGTCGTAGGGGCGCGTCGGTCAGGCGAGGGGCGGGACGTCGCCAGGCGCGGCCGCTCGGGGGCGGCCACCACCGCCCGCCGTCCCGCCGCGGACAGCGACAGCGCCCGGATGATGGACCTCGTGGAACGCGCCCAGGCCGGCGAGGCCGACGCGTTCGGACGCCTGTACGACCAGTACAGCGACACCGTCTACCGCTACATCTACTACCGGGTGGGAGGCAAGGCGACCGCCGAGGACCTCACCAGTGAGACCTTTCTGCGCGCCCTGCGCCGGATCGGCACCTTCACCTGGCAGGGCCGCGACTTCGGCGCCTGGCTCGTGACGATCGCCCGCAACCTCGTCGCCGACCACTTCAAGTCCAGCCGCTTCCGGCTCGAGGTCACCACCGGGGAGATGCTCGACGCCAACGAGGTCGAGCGGTCCCCCGAGGACTCCGTCCTGGAGTCCCTCTCCAACGCCGCGCTCCTCGACGCCGTACGGCGCCTCAACCCCCAGCAGCAGGAGTGCGTGACCCTCCGCTTCCTCCAGGGCCTCTCCGTCGCCGAGACCGCCCGTGTGATGGGCAAGAACGAGGGCGCGATCAAGACCCTCCAGTACCGCGCCGTCCGCACCCTCGCCCGGCTCCTGCCGGAAGACGCCCGCTGAGCCACCCGGTACCGCCCGCTCCCTCCGAACAGCCGATGCAGAACCGAGCATCAGACCCATACACGCCGCACCGATCGCACACACTCGGTGACTCCCAACTCACCTTCAGTGAAAGTCCGTTGCCTTCCCGCTTCCGGTACCCCCGTTCCGTAACCCAAGTGCCGAGCCACTCGTTGTCCGGGATACAGGCTCCCTGTGGTCACACTCCGACCGACACCGATCACTCGATCGCGTGCAAGTGGTCGGGGCGTGCAACCCTCAGGACCCCCTGGGGAGTCGACCGTCATGACGAGAGGAGGTGCCGCCAGTGATCGCAAACGTATCGGCGCACCGGCGGGCGAACGCCTTCGCCCAGGCTCTGGAGGAGCTGTCCGACCGGGACACGGCGGCCGGGCAGCCCGAAGGATCGGCCCCGGCTGCCGCGGAACAGAGCGGACAGGAACGCCTGTTGGCCCTCGCGACCGACCTCGGAGAGCTGCCCAAACCGGCGCTCGACCCCGAGGTCAAGGTCGTCCAGCGGGCCCAGCTCGTGGCCGCCATGGAGGCCATGCTGCAGGAGGGCACGGCCGCGGGGGGCGAAGCGACGGGCCCTTCCGTACCGGAGCAGCGGCGGAGGGGCACTCATCGGGCGAGCCCACTGGGAAAGTTGCGGCCCCGTTCACGGCTGACCAAGGGGCTCACCGCAGGCGGGCTCGGCATCAGTGTGGCCGCGGGAGCCTTCGGGGGCGTCGCCGCTGCCAGTTCGGACGCCCTGCCGGGTGATTCGCTGTACGGCCTCAAACGCGGCATCGAGGACTTCAAACTGACCCTGGCCGACGACAGCACGGACCGCGGCGAGCTCTATCTCGACCTCGCGTCCAACCGGCTCAGCGAGGCCCGTCGGCTCATGGAGCGCGACCGCGGTGGCTCCCTCGACCACGAGTCCCTCGCCGAGGTCCGCCGCGCCCTCACCGGCGTGCGGCACGACGCGTCGGAGGGCCACCGGCTGCTGCACGAGGCGTATCAGCGCGATCCCGACTCCCTGGGACCCATCCAGACCCTCTCCGCCTTCTCCCGGTCCCACCGCGAGGCCTGGGGAGCGCTGCGCGACAAGCTCCCGGTGCAGCTCGGTGATGTGAGTCAGCAGGTCTCATCGGTCTTCGACGCCATAGACGAAGAGGTCGCCCCGCTCCAGTCCAGGCTGCCGCAACCCCCCGCACAGGACGACGACAGCAAGGAGCGCGGCACGGGCCCCGGCTCCACCGATTCCGCGGACACCGGCCGTCCGGCCCCCAGCGCCAGCGGTGGCAGCTCCTCGGACCGCGGCAACAACAGCGGCAACCCCGCCCCGTCCACCTCGGACAGCAGCGGAGACGGCCTGCTCGGCGGCAACACGGGCGGCCTGCTGGACCCCTCCGAGGACGACATCAGCGACTCGCCCCCTTCCTCCGGCGGCAGCACACCCACCGAGGACCCGGACGTCACCATGCGCCCCCTCCTCCCGGGCCTGCTCCCCGGCCTGGGCATCAACCAGGAGGACGCCCGCTAGGGCCATACCTGCGATACGGCGGTGGGGGTGCCCTTTCGAGGAAGGGCACCCCCACCGCCGTATCCCGCCGTATCAGGAACTGAGGGCCAGGTCAGAGAAACAAGTCGGCAGCCCCCGAGGCGTCCTTCGAGGCGTCCTTCCCCGAAGAAGCACCCTCAGAAAAACACCGACCGCCGCTGCACCAGCAACTTGTACAACGTGTGCTGGATCTGTTCCCTGACCTGGTCCGTCAGGTTGAACATCAGCATCGGGTCCTCGGCGGCCTCCGGCGGATAGCCGTCCGTGGGGATGGGCTCGCCGAACTGGATCGTCCACTTCGTCGGCAGCGGGATCGCACCCAGCGGGCCGAGCCACGGGAACGTCGGCGTGACCGGGAAGTACGGGAAGCCCAGCAGCCGCGCCAGCGTCTTCGCGTTGCCGATCATCGGGTAGATCTCCTCCGCACCCACGATCGAGCACGGGATGATCGGTGTGCCCTGCCGCAGGGCCGTGGAGACGAAGCCGCCCCGCCCGAAACGCTGGAGCTTGTAGCGCTCGCCGAACGGCTTGCCGATGCCCTTGAAGCCCTCGGGCATCACCCCGACCAGCTCACCGCGCGACAGGAGCCGCCCGGCGTCCTCCGCGCACGCCAGCGTGTGCCCCGCCTTCCGGGCCAGCTCGTTCACCACCGGCAGCATGAACACCAAGTCGGCCGCCAGGAGACGGAGGTGGCGCCCGGCCGGATGGTGGTCGTGGACCGCGACCTGCATCATCAGGCCGTCCAGCGGAAGCGTGCCCGAGTGGTTGGCGACGATCAGGGCCCCGCCCTCGGACGGGATGTTCTCGATGCCCTTCACCTCGACCCGGAAGTACTTCTCGTACACCGGCCGCAGCAGCGACATCAGGACCTGGTCGGTCAGCTCGGCGTCGTACCCGAAGTCATCGACCTCGTAGTCGCCCGTCAGCCGTTTCCGCAGGAAGGCCAGCCCTCCGGCGATACGGCGCTCCAGACCGCCGTCCTGGGACTTCTGGGGCCCTTCCGGCGCCTCCGGCTCCTCATGCGTCACAGGAACATCATCCTGCTTGATCGGCCGTCCCGGCAGGGGCTGGACCTCGCGGACCACCGCGGGCTCGCCCTTGAGCCGGCTCCCCGCGCCCCGGCGGCGCTGCGGGCGCTGTACGGCACCCCCACCTGCGCGCGACCGGTCGTCGTCGAACGGAATGACCTTGGCATCCGCCATCGTTGATGCGCTCCTCAGTTGGCGCTCTGCGTCGGGGGGTGGCCACCGCCCAGGACGGGCAGTGCGGCAATCCGGTCGACGGCCCTCGAAAGGGCCTCCGGCGGCAGCAGCCCGGGACCGCGACTCCGTGCGAAGTCCGCGAACGTCTCCGCGGTCGTGTACTTCGGTTTGTAGCCCAGCGTCTCGCGCATCTGGACCGTGGAAACGACCCGCCCGTGGGTCAGCAGCCTGAGCTGCTCCGGCGAGAAGTCCGTCACACCCAGGGTACGCACCATCGAACCGACCCAGCTGACCGCGGGCATCAGCAGCGGCACCGTGGGCCGCCCGAGCCGCCGGGCGCACTGCGACAGCAGGAGCACACCGTCGCCGGCGACGTTGAACGTTCCGCTGTTGAGCGTGCCGCGCGCCGGCTCGTGCGAGGCGATCCGCAGCACCTCGATCACGTCGTCCTCGTGCACGAACTGCAGCCGCGGATCGTAGCCGAGCACCGTCGGCAGCACCGGCAGCGAGAAGTACGAGGCGAGCGGCGAGTCCGCGCTCGGCCCCAGGATGTTGGCGAACCGGAGCACGCACACGGCCACATCGGGCCGCCGCCGTGCGAACCCCCGCACATACCCCTCGACCTCGACCGTGTCCTTCGCGAAGCCGCCACTGGGCAGGGACTTGGGCGGGGTCGTCTCGGTGAACACGGCGGGGTCGCGGGGCGCTGACCCGTACACGTTCGTACTGGACTTCACCACGAGCCGCTTGACCGCCGGCGACTTCTGGCAGGCGCCCAGCAGCTGCATGGTGCCGATGACGTTGGTCTCCTTGAGCGTGGTCCGGCTGCCGCTGCCCAGCGGCGTGCCCGTCACGTCCAGATGCACCACGGTGTCGACGCCGTGCTCCGCCAGCACGCGCCCTATCGTCGGCTGCCGGATATCGGCCTGCACGAAGTCCGCACCACCCAGATGGTGCTCGGGCGGCACCGCGTCCACGGCCACCACACGGTCGACCTCCGGGTCACGCTGGATCCGCCGTACGAACCGGCCCCCCAGCTGACGGGCCACCCCGGTCACGAGCACGACCTTGCCCAAGATCAACGCCTTCCTTCCGGACATCGGCACATGCCTGTGCAGTGCTTGCTCGTACTCTGCCGCGTTCCCCGTGTGCGGTCACGTTAGCGGGTTGATGTTGCGCTGTGATGACCGCCCGAAGCACGAAGTCACGAGTGCGCGCGGCGCGGGCTCATCGGACATGATGCTCACCGGATATGCCTGTGGCCCCCCACCGGCCTGGTGGGGGGCCACAGAGCGCGCTTGTCGCAGCGCTCGCGCAGAGCCGTAAGGCATACCCCTGGAGGGACCTGCCCTCGGCGGGGACGTACCCCTTGCGGGGCCGTACCCCGCGGACGGGATCAACCCCCGGGTGGAGTTACCACCCCCGGGGTCGGCCTTACTTCTTGTTGCGACGCTGAACGCGGGTGCGCTTGAGCAGCTTGCGGTGCTTCTTCTTGGCCATCCGCTTGCGCCGCTTCTTGATAACAGAGCCCACGACTACCCTCGCTCACTTCTCATCACTCGGTGCTGAGGGCCATGGGCCCACACGACCTACGAGGGGCTAGCCTACCCGCCCGAGCGCTGAGCTCGTAATCGAGGGAGAGCCGAAGGGCGTCGGGACGGAGCCGAGGGGTCGTCGGATGTCCCGCGGGACATCCGACGAC
>NZ_VJZE01000190.1 GCF_009377205.1 Streptomyces phyllanthi | reverse complement strand
GTGCTGGAATTGCGGGGGGAGGATCACCACGCCTTCAGGGTGAGGACGTGGTCTTCTCCGGCGACGAGGTCGAGCTGCTCGGCGCCGGAGGAAGTCCTGAGTTCGACGCGGTGGGTACGGGTGGGGCGCAGCACCGCGTGTGCTTCCTGCGGGTTCCAGGTCAGGTCGAGTTCGGCTCCGAACCGCGTGCGGACGCCGCGCAGTTCGCCGGTCGGGTACGTCGCCGGGAGCGCGGGCAGCAGGACGAGCCGGTCGGGGGTCGACTGCACGAGGGCCTCGACGAGCACGGCGGGCAGGGTGTGCGCGGCGTCCGCGTTGTAGACGTCGCGGTTCGGGTAGTGCGCGCTCATCAGCGAGGCGTGGAAGAAGTCGCCGCCCAGGACCTGGCCGAGCGCGTGCGCCACCCGTTCGCCGTCGCGCAGGCGGGCCGCGACGAGGGCGTGGTGGAGGTGGCCGTGGGCGGAGTCGTTCTCGGCGCCCCGGAGTTCGAGTGCGCGGTGCGCGGCCGCGGCGAGCCGCGGGGTGTCGTACGGGTTGATCTCGTCCAGCGGCCACACGCCGTACAGGTGGCTGAGGTGGCGGTGGTCGTAGGTGTCGTCGAGACCGGGCCACGCCCACTCGGCGAGGGCGCCGTCGTCGTTGACCCGGTGCGGGGGGATCTTCGCGGCGAGAGCACGCCAGCGACCGGCCTCCGGGGTGCCCGGGTGGTACGCGGCGGCGGTGAGCAGGGCGTGCCGGGCGGCGGACAGGTCCATGGCCGCGTTGATCGCGCCCCAGCTCGCGTTCGCCGGACGGTTCTCGGGCGAGTAGGAAGGAACCACGACCAGGTTGCCGTCGGTGTCCGTGCGGGTGAGGAAGTCCTCGTAGAACACGGCGACCTCGGCGAGGGCGTGCGCGGTGCGCGGGTCCTGTTCGCCGCGTGTCTCGTCGTGGTCGACGAGCGGCTTGAGCAGCCAGTCGGCGCCGGCGGTCCACAGCTGGTGGGGGTACTCGCGGGCGAAGTGGTACGTGTGTCCGGACTCGCCGTCGGTGTGCGTGGGCGCGACCACGCCCCGGGCGCCGAAGATCAGACGGGCGTTGTCCCGCCAGTGCGGGAGCCGGCCGTGCACGAGGTTCGCGTGTGCCCGGGTGACCTCGGGCAACGCGGCCGCCGCGGCGGATGCCGTCTGGAGGTTGAGGTTGGCGTTGGTGGTGAACGCCCCGGACCAGGCCGTGTTCCAGTCGCCGGTCCACAGACCGGTCAGGCGGGGTGGGAGGGCGCCGCTGGACGACAGGAGATGGTAGCGGCCGGCGGCGAAGAGACGTTCGAGAAGAGCGGGGCTGGTGGGGCGGCCGAGGAGGGCTGAGCCGGGGAGGGAGCGCTCCGCGTCGTCGGCGTCCAGGTTCAGGGAGGCGCGGCTGTACGCGGTCCGGTGCAGGTCGGCGTGACGGTTCAGGAGGTGGCCGTACGGCTCCCGGCCCTCGGGGAGCAGCGCACGCAGCTTCCGCCCCTCCGCCACCGTGTCCGGTTCCCCGATGTGCCGCCGTACCCGCGTCAGCAGCAGGACCGACTCCGCGTCCTCCACCCGGGCACCGGGTGGAGCCAGTGACGTACGGCCGCCCGTGACGACCAACAGCGTCACGCCGGTGTACGCGCGGTCGCTGCCGGGATAGGCGGCGCGGAGGGTCAGCAGGGCGCCCTCGGGGGTGAGGACCGCGCCGTGGCCGACGGCGAGGCCGTCCGGTGCGCCGGGAAGCCGGTGGTCCAGGGCGATGTCCAGGGTCAGGCCCAAGGACGAGGGAGCAGACGTGAGGCCCGGGGACGTCACGTACTGGACGATGACGTCGTCGGCCCGCGAGACGAAGACGTGGCTGCTCCACCCCGCGCACTGGGCTCCGGCGACGCCCGTGGTGAAGTCGACCGAGCGGCGGTAGCCGTGTGTGTCGTCGGCCGGCCGTCGCAGCCGTACCTGGAAGGCGGGATGGAAGGGCTGCACCCACTGCAGCTCCCGCCCGTCCGTGAAACGTTCGGCCGCGGTCACGTCTCCCGCGAGCAACCTGTCCTGGAGCGCGGGGAGTTCGGCGGCCAGCCGCGGGGGCCGGGCACGTTCGGAGCCGTTGGGGCGCACGAGTGTGTGGTGGGTGACGATGACGCGGTCGTCGTGCGGATCGCCGAACACCATGGCGCCGTGGCGGCCGTTCCCGCTCAGGAAGGCGTCCTCCCAGCGGGCCGCCGGCCGGGGCTCCCAGGTCCCGTGCCGCATGGGCGCGTTCATGGCTTCAGCACCGCGACGCCGTACCGGCCGAGGGTGAGCGGACCGGTGACCGTCGCCCCCGTCAGCAGGTCGCGGTGCGTACCCGGCACGTCGACCGTGACCTCGTCGCGCCCGTGGTTGAGCACGAACAGCAGCTCGCCGCGGCGGACCGCCTCCACCCGCTCGGGCAGCCCGTCGAGCACGGGCCGTACGCCCGCGCCGGCCGCCACGTCCGCCAGCAGGTCACGCAGCGCGGCGGGCTCGGGCAGCGTGGACACGTACCAGGCACGGTCCTTGCGCAGCACGGCCGGCAGCCCGTCCAGTTCGCCGCTCCTGTAGTGGGAGACCACGTGCGCGTCCGCCGCTTCCAGTTCCTCGGACCAGAGCGTGCCGCGGAACCCGTCGCACTCGGTGTGCTCCTCCGCGTCCAGCGGCCACCACTCGTGCAGCGTGCGGATGCCGAACAGCTCCCGCAGCCGTGCGTCCATGCCTCCGGGCCGTACCCGGTCGTCCTCGTCGGCGACCCCGGTCAGGAAGCCGCAGACGAGGGTGCCGCCGCCGCGTACGTACGCGAGGAGGTTCTCGACGGCCGCGTCCGTGAGCAGGTACAGCTGCGGTACGACGACGAGCCTGTACGCGGACAGGTCGTGCTCGGGGTGCGCGAACGCGGTGGTGAGGTGGGCCTCCCAGAGGGCGCGGTGCCAGGACCGTACGACCTGCGGGTAGTCGACCTCGCAGGAGGGCCGGCCGTCCTGGGCGCCGGCCCACCAGGCGTTCCAGTCGTGCAGCAGGGCGATGTCCGCGGTGATGTGGCGCCCCGTCACCTCGGCGCCGATCGTGGCCAGTTCGGCGCCGAGCCGCTTGACCTCCTGGTAGGTGCGGCCCTGCTCCCCCGCGTGGCCGACCATCCCGGAGTGGAACTTCTCGGCGCCCTGCCGGGACTGGCGCCACTGGAAGTAGCAGACGGCGTCGGCGCCTCTGGCGACGGCCTGGAGGGACCAGAGGCGGTTGAGGCCCCGCGGCTTGGGGTGGTTGACGCCGCGCCAGTTGACCGGTCCGGCGGCCTGCTCCATGAGCATCCAGGGGCCGTTCGCCTGGGAGCGCGTCATGTCCTGGACGAGGGCGCCGTTCTGGGCGCCGAACGGGTCGCGCGGGTCGGGATAGAGGTCGACCGAGACGACGTCCTCCTCGGCCGCCCACCGCCAGGCGTCCTGGCCTGCCCACATCGGCATGAAGTTGGTGGTGACCGGGGTGTGGGGGGTGTGGCGGCGGACGATGTCACGCTCGATGACGTAACACTCCAGGAGCATGTCGCTGGTGAAGCGTTTGAAGTCCAGGACGTGGGTGGGGTTCTTCATGTAGTGGGCGCGGCGCGGGGGCAGGATCTCGTGCCAGCCGTCGTAGCCCTGGCTCCAGAAGGCCGTGCCCCAGGCCTCGTTGAGGGCGTCGAGGGTGGCGTACTTGTCCTGGAGCCAGCGGCGGAAGGTGGCCGCCGCCTCGTCGCCCCAGTCGTAGGTGCAGTACTCGTTGTTGATGTGCCACATGGTGAGGGCGGGGTGGCCCCCGTAGCGTGCGGCGAGGTCCTCGGTGATGGCGGCGGCGTAGTGGCGGTAGGTGGCGCTGGAGTGGGAGAAGTGCTGGCGGGAGCCCCACCACTCGGTCTGCCCGTTCTCGTCGCGCGGGAGGGTCTCGGGGTGGAGGCGGCCCATCCACGGCGGGGGTGAGGAGGTGGGGGTGGCCAGGACGACACCGATACCGCCTGCGTGCATCAGGTCCATCAGCGTGTCCAGCCAGGCGAACTCCCTCGCGCCCGGCCGGGGTTCGAGCTTGGCCCAGGAGAAAACTCCGAGGGTGACGGAGTTGACGCCGGCCTCCTTCATGAGGCGTACGTCCTCGTGCCAGGTCTCCTCGGGCCACTGCTCGGGGTTGTAGTCGCCGCCGAAGAGGATGCGGCCGCGGGTGGCGTCGTTGAGACTCGGTTGTCGTTCCGGCCCCGGCACCGGGCCGGCTCCCGGCATCAGACCGGCTCCCCGTACTGGATGCCCCGGCCGTTCGTCGCCAGGTACACGCGGCCGTACACGCGCGGGTCGCCGATGATCGCCTCACCGATCCAGCCCCACTGGTGGGCGTCGTCGTTGACGCGCACCCAGGTCTTCGCCTCGTCGTCGGAGCGGTGGACGGCGGTGACGGCCTCGGTCGAGCCGACCTGGTAGATCGCCGGGTAGTCGGCGCCGTCGGCGGCCTTGCCGAAGCCGAGGGTGTACGAGGCCCAGCAGCTGGTCACCTTGGAGAAGGTCGCGCCGCCGTCGGTGGACCGGTGGAGCCCGTTCCACTTCACGCTCAGCCACAGGTCACCGGACCTGCCCGGCGCCGCGACCAGCTTGAACTGGCTGTCGCCGGAGGGAAGTCCGGTCGCACGGGCAGTGAAGGTACGGCCACTGTCAGTGCTGGCGTATAGCGTTCCTGTGTCGGTGTCGAACGCGTAGAAGAGCGTCGGGTCGGCCGGGTCGGCGACCGGCGTGGCGCCCTTCGGGAAGGAGGTGACCTCGGACCAGGTCGCGCCGTTGTCGGCGGAGCGGTGGGCTGCGTACTTCGTGCCGTCCCAATGCACGAAGGACCACAGCAGCACGCTGCCGTCGGCGTTGGTGGCGATCGGCCCCGGTGCGTTCCTGGCGATGTCGGGCTGGGCCTCGAAGGGCGCCCAGGTCTGCCCGCCGTCGTTCGAGTAGGCGCCGTTGCCGTGGTCGCCCCAGCCCGCGCGGACGACGTACGACGGCTTGTCCGCGGCCTGCGCGAGTCCCGTCGCCGACCCGGACACGGGGTTCGTCGCCATGCCGCGCGACGGCGACGCCGTGAGCCGCTCGTGGTACATCACGCCGATGTCCCCGGATCCGCTGATCAGGTGCGCCTCCCCGACCGGGGGCGAGATCAGCTGGCGCACGGACGTCTCCTCCAGGCCGCGGATCTGCGGTGCCCAGTGCTTGAGGTCGCGGGTGCCGTAGAGGGTCGCGCCGGTGCCGTACACGAGGTGCCTGGAGTCGTACGGGTCGAGGGCGAGCGCCTGGATCCACCAGCCGAACTTCGGCTTGTCGTCACCCCACGTGAGGTAAGGAGTCTCGGATACGTCGAAGACGGCGGAGTCCTTGAGGGACGTCCAGGAACGGCCGCCGTCCGTGGAGCGGTACACGGTGTCGATGTCCGCCCAGCGGTTGTTGGTGGAGACGACGACGGTGCCCGGACGGCAGGCGTCCACGGCGACCCCGCCGTAGGCGAAGGTGTCGGCGGAGCCGTCGGCGGTCGTCCCGCCCGGCTTCACCGGGGTCACCTCGGTCCACTTGCCGGTGGTGGTGCGCAGCTTGTGCACGCTGCCGTCGGACTGGCCGTTGGGGCCGGGCGCGTTGGCGCACGTCACGTACAGCTCGCGGGTGTGCCTGTCGTACGCGGCGCGGATCGGGACCTTGGCGGAGATGCCGGACGGCTGCCCGGGGACGGCCTTCCAGGTGGTGCCGTCGGCGGTGCGGTACAGGTTCGCCGTGCCCGAGGTGCCGTCGCCGTCGCCCCAGCCGGCGTAGACGGTGCGTCCGGCCGCCACGAGGAAGGTGACGCCCTGCCCGGAGGCGCTCGCCTTCCCCGGGAAGCCGGTCACGGCGGCCCAGGTGGCGCCCCGGTCCGTGGACTTGAGCAGGCCGTCGTGTCTGGTGCCCAGCCACAGGGTGTCGCTGTCGCGCGGGTCGACGAGCAGGCGCTCGCCCATGCCGCGGCCGTCCTCGTTGGCGCCGAGCTTCACGGACAGGTCGGTACGGGCCCAGGTGGCGCCGCGGTCGTCGGAGCGCAGGATCGCGCCGTTGCCGGCCCAGGACTGGGCGTAGGTGCCGAGGGCGAGGTACAGCCGGTCGGGGTGCGCGGGGTCGACGGCGATGGCCTCGACGCCGAGGAGGTTCCAGTCGTCCCAGCCGAGGTGGTCGGTCAGCGGGGTCCAGCGGGCGGCGCGGTCGTCCCAGCGGTAGGCGCCGCCGATGTCGGTCCGGGCGTAGGCGAGCCCGCGGACGGCCGGGTGGAAGAGCACGCCGGTGATGAAACCGGTGCCGCCGATGACGGCGTTGCGCCAGCGGTAGCCTCCGGCGGTCCTGGCTGGTGCGGCGTGGGCCGGGGTCGCCGGCACGGGGAGGGCGGTGAGCGCCGCGGCGGCCGCGGTTCCGGCGAGTACGGTACGGCGGCTCGGCTGGGGCGTGCGCATGACATACCTCGTTTTACGGGGAGGGGTGCGAGTTCGGTCGCCTGAGAGCTCGGTCGGTGCGGTTCCTCGGCGACTGCGGGTTCTTCGTGGCTGGTCGCGCCCACGCGGCGGAGCCGCGTGTCGATGCGGCCCCGCGCCCCTGACGGGGCGTGGCCCGCCGTGGCCGGCCGGGTGACAGGGACGGCCGGCCACGGCGGAGTCCGGGTGCGCGGCCGGGGCGTCAGCCCTTGACCGCGCCGGTGAGCATGCCCTTCTTGAAGTGCTTCTGGACGAAGGGCGACAGGACGGCGACGGGAAGCAGGGCCATGACCATGACGGCCATCTGCACGGCCAGCCCCGACAGCTGGCCGGTCTTGATGGCCTGTCCCAGACCCACCGGCGCTTCCTGCTTCTGCACGAGCTGGATCATGACGTTCTGCAGCGGCATCATGTCCTGGTCGTTGAGGTAGAGCGACGCGTTGAACCAGGCGCTCCAGTACCCGACGGCGTAGAACAGCGTGATCACCGCGATCACCGCACGGGACAGCGGCATGACGATCTGCCACAGGATCCGGATGTCACCGGCACCGTCGATCCGCGCGCTGTCGATGAGCTCCTGCGAGATCCCCGTGAAGAACCCGCGCAACACGAGGATGTTGAACACACTCACCGCGCTCGGCAGGATCAGCGCGAGGTAGGTGTCCGTCAGTCCGAGGGTCTGCACCAGCAGATACGTCGGTATGAGACCGGCGCTGAAGAACATGGTCGCCAGCAGGGTCATGAGGATCCAGCGGTGCCCGAGCGACCCCGTGCGGGACAGGCCGTAGGCGCACAGCACGGACACGGTCATGGAGAACGCCGTGCCGACCAGGGTGACGAGGACGCTGATGACCGTGGCCCGGGTGACCTGACCGCCGCTCAACAGCTCCTGGTAGGCGATGAAGGTGATGCCCTTGGGCACCATCACCAGCCCGCCGGCCTCGTCGATGGTCTTGCGCGAGGAGAGGCTGGTGACGACGACGATCCACAGCGGGAAGAGGATCGCCAGAACGGCCAGCGACAGGGCGAGGCCCTTGCCCGCGAGGCCGGCCTGGGACGGCTTCTCCTCCCACGTGGGCCGGGGCGGGGCCTGCCACCAGCGGGGCTCCTTCGGCTGATCCGGCACGGGGGCCTGCCGCGGCTCCCACATCACGGATGTCATTTCTTGTACACCCCCTGCTCGCCCATGAGATGGGCCACCTTGTTCGCCGCGAGGACCAGACCTAGGCTGACGACGCCCTTGACCAGACCGGCGGCGGCCGCGTAGCTGAAGTCCTGGTTGCGCACGCCGTTCCACCACACGAAGGTGTCGAGCACCTCACCGGCTCCCGGTCCGACGGCGTCGCGTTGCAGGAGGATCTGTTCGAAGCCCACCGTCAGGGCGTCACCGACGCGCAGCACCAGCAGCAGGGCGATCACCGGCCGCAGCGCAGGCAGCGTGACGTGCCACATCCGGCGCCAGCGCCCCGCGCCGTCCATCGCGGCGGCCTCGTACAGGTCCGGGCTGACCGAGGCCAGGGCGGCGAGGAAGACGATGATCCCCCACCCGGCGTCCTTCCACACGCTCTCCGCGGTGATCAGCAGCGGGAAGGTGTCCGGGTTGGTCATGATGTTGATGCCGTCGTACCCGTTCTGCCGCAACAGCTGGGACAGCACCCCGGCACCGCCGAACAGCTGCTGGAAGACGGCGATGACCAGCACCCAGGAGAAGAAGTGCGGCAGGTACAGGACGGCCTGCGCGACCGCCCGGACCCGGGGCCTGACCACGCTGTTGATGAGGAGCGCGAGCAGGATCGGGATCGGGAAGAACAGCACGAGCTGCAGGAAGAACAGAACCAGCGTGTTCTGCACCGCGTTCCAGAAGGCCGAGTCCTCGAAGATCCGCTGGAAGTTCTCCAGGCCCACGAAGGGGCTGTTCAGGATCGAGACGACGCCGTTGTCGCTGATGTAGGGGTCGTACTCCTGGAAGGCGACGACGTTGCCGAGGATCGGTACGTAGTTGAACAGCAGGACCAGCACGAGGGCCGGCAGCGTCATCAGGAGCAGGACGCGGTCGCGTCGGAACCTGAGCCGCAGGCTCGGTTTGCCCGAGCCTCGTTCGCCCCCGGGACCGGTGGCGCCGACTGACGCCACCGGAGTCCTTGCCGGGGTCTTCGTCTTCGCCTCGGCCCTGCTCCGAGGCACCGTGCTGTGGGACACGGCCTTCTCCTTGCCTCAGTCCCGCATCAGTTGGCCGCGCTGCCGTTCTCGTCGAGGATCTTCTGGTACCAGTCGCGCAGCTTGTCGCCGCCCTTGCTCTTCCACTCGGAGACGAACTGCTGCACGTCGCTGACCTTCTTGCGGCCACGGACGACGTCGTCCTCGAGCTGCTCCAGATCGTTGGAGAGGTTGGTGAAGCGGGCGGGCTCGGTGATCTGCATGCCCCAGAAGGCGGACTTCTTGGTGGAGGCGCCCATCCGCTGCTGCCACTCGACCTGCCCCTTGGCCACGGCCGGGAAGTCCGGGTGGGCGATGGTCGCGGCGGGGCTCGTGATCATCACATAGGCGTTGATGACCTCGTTGTTGCCCTTGTCGTTCTTGATCGGGACGCCGTCCTTGACGGTGTAGTGGGTGCCCTCGACACCGTAGTTGGTGAGCATGTACTCCTTGGTGCCGTACGGCGCCGCGACGACGTTGGCCACGGCCAGCGCGTCGCGGACCACGGACTCGGAGGCCTTCTTGCTGACGAAGGCGAAGATGTTGGCCGGGTTCGTGGCCCACAGGGTCGGGGCGCCGCCGTCGTGGCCGAAGATGTCCATGCCCCAGATCTTGAAGTCGGGGTTCTGGGTGGCCTGGGAGGCGGTCTGGCCGTACCAGGTGGAGATGTCGTTGTTCCAGATCAGGAACTCGCCGGCGGCGAACTTGGGGGCCGGGTCGGTGGCCTGGCTCTTGCCCAGCTCGAAGTCGGGGTGGACGACCCCGGCGGCGAACAGCTTGCGGGTCCACTCCAGCGCCTCGAGGAACTCCTCGGTCTCGATGCGGTAGATCAGCTTGCCGTCGACCACGTTCCAGCCGAGCGGCTTCTCACCGCCCGAGAGCACGCCGAAGGAGTTGAAGGCGGTCCACTTCATGTCACCGCACGCCCACCGCTTGGCCTTGGCGTTGGTGATGTCCTTGCACAGGGCCAGGAACTCGTCCGCGGACTCGGGGACTTCGTAGCCCTCCTCCTCGAAGATGTCCTGGCGGTAGCAGGGCACGATGTTCGGCACGTACGAGGCCGGCATCGGCACGCCGCGCAGCGCGCCGCCGAAGATGGAGCGCTGCCAGGCCCCCGTCGGGATCGCCGCGAGGTTCGGGTACTCCTTGACCTTGTCCCCGGAGAGGTAGGGGCCGAGGTCGGCGAACTTGCTGATGATGGCGCTGGGTATCTTGCCACCCATGTTCCAGCCGGGGACCACCACGACGTCCGGGACGTCGCTGGAGGCGAGGACCGCGCCGAGCTTCTGGTCGTAGGTGTTGCCGTCCTGGTTCTGCCACCGGACGTCGACGCCGATCAGGTCGTTCATCGCCCTGTAGTAGGGGTTGTCCCCCTTGGGCGGGGAGCCCCAGAACGGCGACATGATGGTGACCTCGCCGCCCTTGCCGAGCTTCTTCGGCACCGAGGTCTTCAGGCCGGCCAGGTCCAGCTTGCTGGTGAAGCCGACCGCGGAGCCGTTCTTCGACGGGATGTCCGGCGTCACCACGTCGCTGGCCACGTAGGCCGGAAGGATCTTCTTCGCGTCCTTGTCCGACGTGGTGCCCTCACGCGAACCGCTGTCCGAGCCGCCGCAGGCGGACAGCAGCGGCACGCCTCCGGCCACCGCTGCGGCGGCGACCGCCGTGGAGGCGAGGAAGCTTCTCCGGCTGGGCCCGGAGGTGGCGGAGTTCGGCGTCATTGCGTCAACCCTTCATGGCGCACACCAGGACACCCGGCGGAGGAGCCGTCGGCTGCGGTGTCTTGAGTGGAACTGGCCGTGCCGAAGCGGTGGACGTCGGAGGGTTCCGAGCAGGTGGTGCGCTCTCTCCGTAGTCGAAGCGCTTCGATGTTGCTGCGAGGTTAAGTGAACCCGTGGGGGTGCACAAGAGTCGTTTCCACAATTCCTCGGAGGTATGGAGGACCGGAGCAACCAGTTCCGACCGCTGATATGACAGCGAGGAAACGGATCTGTTGCACCTTGGTCTCTTGACACCCACCCCTGGGTCGAATGAGCATCGAAGCGCTTCGAAAGCGCCTCGCCGCTCCACCGCAAAGGGACCCCCAACGTGACCGCACAGACGACGCCCACGCCGCCTTTCCGCGATCCGCAGCTGCCGCTCGCGAAGCGCATCGACGATCTTCTGGGGCGGCTCACCCTCGACGAACGGATCGCGTTCCTGCACCAGTTCTCCCCGGCCGTGGACCGCCTGGGCCTCGCCGCGTTCCGCACCGGCCAGGAGGCCCTGCACGGTGTGGCGTGGATGGGCCCGGCCACGGTGTTCCCACAGGCGGTGGGTCTCGGGGCGACCTGGAACGAGGACCTCGTGCGCCGGATCGGCGAGGCGGTCTCCACCGAGATCCGGGCCATGCGGGCCCGCGACGACCGCGTGGGCCTCAACGTCTGGTCCCCCACGGTGAACCTGCTCCGCCACCCCCTGTGGGGCCGGGGCGAGGAGGGCTACTCCGAGGACCCGAAGCTGACCTCCGCCATCGCGACGGCGTACACGCGGGGCCTGCGCGGCGACCACCCCACGTACTGGCGCACGGCCCCGGTGCTCAAGCACTGGCTGGCGCACAACAACGAGACGAACCGGGACACCACCTCCTCCTCGGTCCGCCCGCGCGTCCTGCACGAGTACGACCTGCGCGCCTTCCGCGAGACCGTCCAGGCGGGCGCGGTGGCCGGCGTGATGCCCGCGTACAACCTGGTCAACGGCCGCCCGAACCACGTCTCGCCGTATCTGGCGGAGCACCTGCGCACCTGGACCGACGAGGACCTCCTGGTCTGCTCGGACGCGGGCGCGCCCTCGAACCTGGTCGACTCCGAGCACTACTTCGACACCCACGAGGAGGCCACCGCGGCCGCCCTCCGCGCCGGTGTCGACAGCTTCACCGACCACGGCACGGACAGCTCGAAGATCGTCGAACGCGTCCGGGGTGCCCTGGACCGGGGCCTGCTGAGCACCGACGACATCGACGAGGCGGTCCGCCGCCAGCTCTCGGTCCGCTTCCGGCTGGGCGAGTTCGACCCCGGAGCCGACCCCTACGCCGACGCCAAGGACTTCGACACCCCGGGCCACCGCGCCCTCGCACAGGAGGCCGCGGAACAGGCGGTCGTCCTGCTGAAGAACGAGAACGGCCTGCTGCCCCTCGCCGAGGACACCCGCGTCGCGGTGGTCGGCCTCCTGGCCGACGAGTGCAAGCTCGACTGGTACAGCGGCACGCTGATCCACCGCTCCACCCCGCTGGAGGGCCTGTACGAGCGCTTCGGCGCCGAGCGCGTCACCTTCGCGGAGGGCGTGGACCGCGTACGCCTGCGGACCTCCGCGGGAACGTACGTCTCGGTACCGGAGGCCGCCTCGTCCCCCGACGAGGTACGCGGCGCGGAGGGCGCCCTCGACCCGGCGCTCCTCGCGGGCCGTACGGACCTGCCCCCGCTGACCACCGACGCGACCGGCACCGACCTCGCCCTCGTCGACTGGGGCGACGGCGTTCTCACCCTGCGCGCCCCGGACGGCCGCTACCTCTCGGTCGCCGAGGACGGCTGCGTACGTGCCTCCGCGGACCAGCCGGGCGGCTGGGTGGTCCAGGAGACATTCCGCCTGGAGCGCCACGAATCCCACGAGGGCGGTCACCTCCTCAAGCATCTGGGGACGGGCCGGTACGTGTCGGTCGCCACGGACGGCGTGAAGGTTGCCGACGAGAACCCGGAAATCTTCACCCTCGTGGTGAGCGAGCGCGGCGAGGAATCCGTCACACGGGTCGCCGGGCAGGCGGACGTGGTCCTGGTGATCGTGGGCAACGACCCCCACATCAACGGCCGTGAGACGGAGGACCGCACCACCCTGCGACTCCCGGAGCACCAGGAGCGCCTGCTCCGCGCCGCCCGCGCCGCGAACCCCCGCACGGCCCTGATCCTCACCTCGGCGTACCCGTACACGGTGGACAGCGCGGATCTCCCGGCCGCCCTGTGGACCGCGCACGGCGGCCAGGCGGCGGGCACCGCCCTGGCCCGCGTCCTCGCCGGCGACGTCTCGCCGGCGGGCCGTCTCCCGCAGACCTGGTACGCCTCGGACGCGGACCTGCCCGGCCTGCTCGACTACGACGTGATCGGCAGCCGCCAGACGTACCTGTACTTCGAGGGCACGCCCCTGTTCCCGTTCGGCCACGGCCTGTCGTACGCGACGTTCGCTTACGAGAATCTGAGCTACCGGCTGACCGACGAGGGCCTGAAGGTGACGTTCACGCTCACCAACACGGGCGACCGGACGGCCGACGAGGTCCCCCAGCTGTACGTCCGGGCCGTGAGCCCGTCGGTCCCTCGCCCCCGCCGCGAGCTGGCCGCCCACCGCCGCGTCACCCTGGCCCCCGGAAGCCCGACGGACGTGACCCTCGACGTCCCCCTGTCCACCTTCGCCTTCTGGGACGTGGCCCAGAACCGTCACCGCCGCGAACCGGGGGCCTACGAACTCCTCGTGGGCGCCTCCAGCGAGGACATCCGTCTGAGCACCACGATCGACCTCGACGGCGAACCGGCGGCCCCCCGCCCGGTGCGCGAACACGGCCTGGACGCCGCCGCCTTCGACGACCAGCGGGGCACGGAGATCGTCGACCGCACGAAGACGTCGGGCGACGCGGTCACCCCGGTCGACGGCGGAACGGGCGAACTCCTCTTCCACGACTGCGACTTCGGGGACGGTGTCGCCGAAGTGACCGTGGAGGCGTCGGGCGAGGGCACCGTCGAGTTCTCCCTGAACGGCGGCCCGGTCCTGGCGGTCCTGCCCCTCTCCGCCACCGGGGGCCCGTACGACTACACCACCCTGAGCGCCGGCATCGTCGCCGCCGGCGTGCACGACGTCCATCTGAAGCTGCGCGGCCCTCTGCGGCTCGCGCGTGTCGGCTTCTCCGGTTGAGGGTCCGGACCAGGCCGGCACAGGAAGGGGCCCGGCACCGGAAGGCATCGGTGCCGGACCCCTTCGTCCCGGGACACGCCCGGAGACTACATGAAAACGATTGTCAGAAGCTAGACCTTGCGCGGGGGCCTTCGGTCAGAGCTGGATTCCCGTCAGCACCATGACCCGCTCGTACGTGTAGTCCTCCATCGCGAACCTCACGCCCTCACGCCCGACACCGGACTGCTTCACACCGCCGTACGGCATCTGATCGGCGCGGTAGGACGGCACGTCCCCGATCACCACGCCCCCCACCTCCAGGGCCCGGTGCGCCCGGAAGGCGGTCTGCAGGTCGTGCGTGAACACACCGGCCTGGAGCCCGTACTTGGACTCGTTGACGGCGGCGAAGGCCTCGGCCTCCCCCTCCACCCTCTGCAGGGTGAGTACGGGCCCGAAGACCTCCTCACACGAGATCGTGACGTCCGCCGGCACCTCGGCGAGCACGGTCGGCGCGTACGAGGCCCCGTCGCGCTTCCCCCCGGTCAGCAGCCGGGCACCTGCCCCGACGGCCTCCTCGACCCAGGCCTCCACCCGCTGGGCGGCCTCCTCGCTCACGAGCGGCCCGACATCGGTCGCGGCGTCGGACGGGTCCCCGGTCACCTGGGCCTCGACGGCGGCGACGATCCGCGGCACCAGCCGCTCGTACACCTCCGCGTCCGCGATCACGCGCTGCACGGAGATACAGGACTGCCCGCCCTGGTAGTTGGAGAAGGTGGCGATGCGCGTGGCGGCCCAGTCCAGATCCGCGTCACCGGCGTAGTCGGCCAGCACCACGGCCGCCCCGTTGCCCCCCAGCTCCAGGGTGCAGTGCTTGCGCGGCACGGAGTCCATGATCGCGTAGCCGACCTTCTCCGACCCGGTGAAGGAGATGACCGGCAGCCGCTCGTCCTGGACGAGTGAGGGCATCCGCTCGTTCGCCACGGGCAGCACACTCCAGGCGCCGACGGGCAGCTCGGTCTCGGCGAGCAGTTCCCCGATGAGGAGAGCGGACAGCGGCGTGGCCGGCGCGGGCTTCAGAATGATCGGGGTACCCACGGCGATGGCGGGTGCGACCTTGTGGGCGCACAGATTGAGCGGGAAGTTGAAGGGCGCGATCCCCAGCACCACACCCTTCGGGAACCGCCGGGTGAAGGCGAGCCGCCCCTGGCCCCCGGGGTCCGTGTCGAGCCGCTGGGCCTCACCGCCGTTGAACCGCCGCGCCTCCTCGGCCGCGAACCGGAACACCGACACGGCCCGCCCGACCTCACCGCGGGCCCACTTGACCGGCTTGCCGTTCTCGGCGGAGATGAGCTGCGCGATCTCCTCGGTGCGCTCCGCGAACCGCCGGCTCACATGATCGAGAGCCGCGGCCCGTACGTGCGCGGGGGTCGCCGCGAACTCGTCCCGTACGGCGTGGGCGGCGGCCACGGCCTCCTCGACCTGGGCGTCGGTCGGCACGCTCACCCTGCCGACGAGACGCCCGTCCCACGGCGAGGTGACATCGAAGCTGGTGTCGCCGGTCGCCTGGCGACCGGCGAGCCAGAAGGCGTGGGTGGCAGTCATGGTCCGGCCCTTCCGCATGCGATATGTGACGTTCCCGACCACGGTAGGGCCGGGGGCCCGTGAGGGCGCTTGTCCGGGTCGTAGAACTCCGTCCGCCGGACACGCCGCTTTGTCGTGATCGCCGGTGGGGGCGAACGGTCGCGTCCGCCCGATCGGGGCCGGTGGTCGACTGCGGGTCCGTCGTGGCTGGTCGCGCCCACTCGGCGGAGCCCCACATCGATGCGGGCCCGCGCCACTGACAAGCCCTACGGGCGGACGACGGGACTTCCGCAACAGGCCGCCCCTAGTCCGCCGCCGCCGTCGCCTTCAGCGCCAGCCACAGCTCCATCCGCACGTCCGGGTCGTCCAGCGACCGCCCCAGGATCTCCTCCACCCGCCGCTCCCAGGTCGAGGAGTTGAGCACGACGAGATCGGGGCCGCCGCCGGGCAGCGGGGTGACCTGGTCGGCGAGCGCCTGGGTGGCGTCGGCGTGGACGGTCTCGGCGAGGTCGTACAGCTC
>NZ_VJZE01000018.1 GCF_009377205.1 Streptomyces phyllanthi | reverse complement strand
GGAATGGGTAGGGGCGGCGGGGGCGAAATACCGGTCGTATGGCGCACCATGGGCCTATGAGAGAGCTCGCCGGGCGTCTGACCGCACTGGACCCGGATGCCGGTGCCGCCGTGCGCGTCATCGCCTACTTCGATCGGCTGGCCGAGTCCCGGGTCGGCCTGGAGGCGCTGGTGCGGGGAGCCGCCGTGCTGGCGGGCTGCCCGGCCCGGCTCGTCGACGCCGAGCGGCGGGTGCATGTCCGCGTGGAGCCCGACGGCAGCCGGCGGGACGCGGACGCACCGCCGGATCCGGCGTGGCCGTCCGAGGCGCTGGCCCCGGGTGGCACGGCGGCCCTGTGGCTGGAGCGCGCCGAGGCCGGGCCGAGCGTGGTCGACGCGGTGATCCTGGAGCGGGCCGCGGGCGCGATCCGGCTGGTCCTGGACCGCACGCGTGGCCGGGCGCCCGCCGCCACGGCCGACGACCCGGCGCTCGTGGAGACGGTTCTCGACCCCACCGCCACCCAGCAGGCCCGGCTGCACGCGGCCCGGCACCTGGGCCTCGACACGGGCGACCCCGCCACGCGGGCGCGTGCCCTCGCGTCCCTCGACGGCCGGCCCCGGATCCTGCCCGTGCACAGGGAGGGACGGGCGGACGACACCGGCCTGCCCGGCGGCCGCCTCGGGGTCGGCCCCGCCGTCCCCGTGCTCGACCTGCCCCGCTCCTGGACCGCCGCCCGCACCGCCCTGCGGTTCACCGCCGAGGGCACCGCGCGGGACCCGGGCCAACGGGTCGTCCACGCCGACGACCTCGGCGGCCTCGCCCTCCTCGCCGAGCTCGTCGTTCCGGGCGCCGAGCCGCCACCCGACGTCCACGCCCTCGAGACCGCCGTGGCCGACGCCCCCTGGATGCTGGTCACCCTGCACGCCGTCGCCTCCACGGCGAGCCTGCGCGCGGCGGCCGCCGAGGTCAACGTCCACCACTCCACGCTTCAGGACCGGCTGGTCCACGCCGAGTCGGTTCTCGGCTGGCCGGTGCGCACCCCTCAGGGCCGCCTGCGACTCCAGCTGGCCCTGGCCATGCGGCAACTGGCACGCGGGTAACGAACCGTCGGTCGTGCCCACCGGGTTTCCCCGTCCCTTGCCTCCCTCACCTCTCTCACCTTCCTTGCCTTCCTTGCCTCCCTTACCGCGCCGCCCGCCGGGACGTTACCGTTCAGTAGACACAGGCATGGGCAACGTACTGAGCGTCCTTCCGGAGGTACCCGTATGGCTCCCGACCGTTCCGAGGGTCTGGCGGAGTGCGCTCGCGCGCTGGCCAACGGGGAGGTGACGTCACGGGCGCTGGTCGAGCGGGCACTGGCCAGGATCGAGGCGTCCCAGGCGACGGTCAACGCCTTCCGCCGGGTGCGCGGGGAGGCGGCGCTCGCGGAGGCCGACGCGGCGGACAAGGAGCTGGCCGCGGGGGTGCGGCGGCCGCTGCTCGGGGTGCCGGTGGCGGTGAAGGACGACATGGACGTCGCGGGCGAGCCCACCGCGTTCGGATGTCCCGGGGAGTTCCCGCCGCGCGCCGAGGACGGTGAGGCGGTACGGCGGCTGCGCGCGGCCGGGGCGATCGTCGTCGGCAAGACCAACACCTGTGAGCTCGGCCAGTGGCCGTTCACCGAGGGGCCCGCCTTCGGCTCCACCCGCAATCCCTGGCACCATGGCCACACCCCGGGCGGCTCGTCCGGCGGCTCGGCGGCCGCGGTCGCGGCGGGCCTGGTGCCGGCCGCGCTGGGCTCGGACGGCGCGGGCTCGGTCCGTATCCCCGCGTCCTGGACGCATCTCATCGGCATCAAGCCGCAGCGCGGGCGCATCTCGACCTGGCCACGCCCGGAGTCCTTCCAGGGCATCACGGTCAACGGCACGCTCGCCCGCACGGTCGCCGACGCGGCCCTGCTCCTGGACGCCGCGAGCGGCAACCACAAGGGGGATCTGCACCGGCCGCCCTCGGTGCGCGCCTCGGAGGCGGTGGGCCGCGAGCCCGGACGGCTCAGGATCGCGCTGTCCCTGAAGCCTCCGTTCACCGCGCTGCCCGCACGGCTGCGACCGGAGGTCCGCGCCCGGGTGGTCGAACTCGCCGAGACACTGAGCGCGTTGGGGCACACCGTGGAGGAGGCCGACCCGCCGTACGGCCAGATCGGGCTGACCTTCGTCCCGCGGGCCACGGCCGGGCTCGCGGAGTGGGTCAGCGAGGCACCCCACCCCACGCTCCTCGACCGGCGCACCCTGGGCTCCGCCCGCCTCGGGCGGCTGCTCGGCGGGCACCCGCTGCGGGCGGCCCGGCGTGCCGAGGCGGTCCTGCACCGGCGTATCGGCGCGTTCTTCGAGACGTACGACGTGATCCTCGCGCCGACCACGGCCGCTCCCCCGCCCCGTATCGGTTCCATGCTCTCCCTGGGCGGGCTCGCCACCGACCGGGCCATGATCGCGGCCTGCCCGTACGCCTGGCCGTGGAACGTCCTGGGCTGGCCCGGGGTGAACGTCCCGGCCGGTTTCGTCGGCGAAGGGCTGCCCGTCGGCGCCCAGTTGCTCGGCCCGGCCCACAGTGAACCTCTCCTCGTGTCGCTGGCCGCGCAGTTGGAGGCGGACCGGCGGTGGTACGAGGTGTGGCCGTCGCGGCGGGCCGCGGCGAACTCACCGGCGGCGTGACGCGCATTCGTACGACGGCGTTCCGCCCGTACGCTGTGACCATGGACGAAGCGTCGATGGTCGGGCTGATGGGACGGGTGACCGGTGCGGTCGGTCCCGGGCTCGTCGGCGAGGTGATCCTGCGTGTGCGCGGCGGCGCCGAGCACTTCCTGGCGTATCCCGCCTCCGCGAAGGACCGCATCGAGCCGGGCACGGTGGTGATGGTGATCGAATACCTCCCGCCGCGCACGGTGTACGTCTCGGCGGCGTATGACAGTTGACGGTCCGTCGGCGCAACGGCCGGCCTGTCCCGGCCTGACAGCGTCCATCCGCATCAAGACTGCAACAAGGGTCCGCCGATGTCTGTACCCCGGCCTCGAACAGGCGCACACTCCCGACGTTCGGTGCCGTAAGGGGCACCAGGCAAAAGGGGGATGTGCCGATGTTCGTCGGTGTCATTGCCGGGGCGGGCGTTGCCGCCGTGCTGGTTCTGATCGGACTGTTCAAACTGATGTGGCGCGTCGCTGAGCCCAACGAAGCGCTGATCATCTCCGGCTCCAAGCACAAGACGGAAGGCCTGCAGGAGGGCATGAACTTCCGTATCGTCACCGGGCGCGGCACGCTGGTGGCGCCCGGCATGCAGGCGGTGCGCAAGCTGTCGCTCGACCTCAACCAGACCGAGTTGTCCGTGGACTGCGTGACCCACCAGGGCATTCCGCTCAAGATCCGGGGCGTGGTCATCTTCAAGGTGGGCGACGACTTCGTGTCCATCGCCAACGCCGCCCGCCGGTTCCTCGACCAGCAGAAGCGGGTGTCGGAACGGGTGCACAACGTGTTCGCCGGTCATCTCCGGTCCATCGTGGGCGGGTTGACGGTCGAGGACATGATCCGCGACCGCGAGAAGCTGACCGGCCAGACCCGTATCGCGTGCGGTACGGAGATGGAGAAGCTGGGCCTGATCGTCGACTCGCTGCAGATCCACGAGATCGAGGACCCGACGGGCTACATCAAGAACCTGGCCATGCCGCACGCGGCGGCCGTCCAGCGGGACGCTCGCATCGCGCAGGCCGAGGCCAACCGGCTGGCCACCGAGGCCGAGCAGCAGGCCGCGGCGCGGATGGCGGAGGCCACCCGGGACAGCGAGATCCTCCAGGCCGGCTACCAGGCCGAGCGGGACAAGGCCTCCGCGGAGGCCAAGCAGGCCGGCCCGCTCGCCGAGGCCGCCGCCCGGCAGGAGGTCGTCGTCCAGGAGACCCGGGTCGCGGAGCTGGAGGCGAGCCGTCGCGAGCAGCAGCTCCAGGCGGACGTCCGCAAGCCGGCGGACGCGACGGCCTACGAGAAGCGCACCCTGGCCGAGGCCGACCGTGACGCGCGTATCTCCGCGGCGCAGGCCAAGGCCAAGGAGACCGAGCTGGCGGCGGCCGCGGAGGCGACCGCGACCCGGGCCACGGGTGAGGCGGAGGCCGCGGCGCGGCAGGCCAAGGGTCTGGCCGTCGCCGAGGCCACGCGCGCCAGGGGGCTCGCCGAGGCCGAGGGCATCAAGGCGCGGGCCGCCGCCCTGGCCGAGAACCAGGAAGCCGTGATCGCCCAGCAGCTGGCCGAGAAGTGGCCGGAGATCGTGCAGGCGGGCGCGGGCGCCTTCGGCAACGTCGACAACATGGTGCTGCTGAACGGCGCCGACGGTATGGCGGACATGTTCGCCAAGGCGCTCACCATGGGCGGTACGGGGCTGGGGCTGGCCCGGCAGCTGCTCGCCTCGATGAACCAGAACGGGGCGGCGGCGCCGGGCGGACCGGCGGCGGTCAACGGCCATGTGCCGCCGCGCGTGGAGAAGGTGGTGCTGGAGACGGACGAGGGGTGAGGTGACGGGGGCCTGGTGCCCGCGGGAGTCGGTCGGAGGTCTAACGTGGCCCGCGTGACTGCGTTCGCCGCTGAAGACGTCCCCGGCCGCCACGGCCCCTACGCCACCACCGAGGCCGACCCGCGCGAGGTGGGCCGGGTGCGGACCGAGTACTCGCCCGCGTACGACGGTGACCCCGACCCCGGGGAGATCGTGTGGACCTGGGTGCCGTTCGAGGAGAACGACGGGCGCGGCAAGGACCGGCCCGTGCTCGTGGTGGCCCGTGAGGCCGACGGGACGTTCCTCGCCGTGCAGCTGTCCAGCAAGCAGCACGACGGCGACCGCGAGTGGGTGCCGATCGGGAGCGGGCCCTGGGACCGGTCCGGGCGCGCCTCGTGGGTGGATGTGGACCGGGTGCTGCGGCTGCACGAGGCGGGGATGCGGCGGGAGGCGTGCGCGCTGGACCGGATGCGGTTCAACTCGGTGGTGCACCGGTTGCGGGAGCGCTACGGCTGGCGGTGACCGGCTAAGGCCGGCGCAGCCCCTCAGGGAACGCCCGTTCGAAGGCGCTCAGGACGACCGAACCGGCCGTCCGGTCGAGCACCCCGAACACCACGTGCGCGAAGTACCCCTCGAAACGACCCCCGACCAGCAGTTTCCGGAACGCGCCCGCCACCTGCTCCGGGTCGTTGCCGAACACCCCGCATCCCCACGCGCCCAGCACCAGCCGCCGGTACCCGCAGGCCGCGGCCGTCTCCAGCACCCGCTCGGCGCGCACGGCGATGGCCCGCGGCAGTTCACGGGCGCGCTCCGGTGCCGTACGCAGGACGACTGAGGCGTTCGGCGCGGCGGAGGTCAGGAATCCGGCGGTGTACGGCTCGTCGAGGAGCCGGCCGCGGTCGTCGCGGAAGACGGGTACGGCCGGTGCGTGGATGACGCGGTCCGTGTAGAGCGGGTCGCGGTGGGCCCGGTGGTGGTCGTAGAAGGCGCGGACCTCGCGGACGCACGCGTACAGCGCGGAGGCCCGGCAGAGGGCCTCCTCCTGGGCCTGCGCGCCGTTCAGGAAGCCGCCGCCCGGATTTCGCGCCGAGGCGAAGTTCAGGACGGCGACTTGGCTGTCGGCCCGGGGGTCACCCTCCCGCACCAGCCGTCGCGCGGCCTCCAGGCTGCTCTCCCCGGTCACCTCGAACACCGTGTCGACGGACACCGTGTCGACGGACACCGTGTCGACGGATCCGGTGTCGACAGGCCCGGTCGGCGCTGTCGCCACCGGATCCGGCCCGTACATCCGCGTCCCGGCCCGTGCCGCGGCGACCGCGCCGGCGATGGACACCTCGCGCCCGTCGGCCGCGCGGTAGGCGCCCCTGGCGACGATCTCCTCGGTCTCCCGCGCGATTTCGCGCAGGCGCGCGCTCATGGCGCCACCCCCGTGCACGCCATGAACGCGCCCCGGTTTGTCTCCCCCGTCGTGCTCATGCACGCATCGTGGGTGATGCTGGTCCTACGCCGCAATGGAATTTCCCGCTCCACAACGGCCTGCGAAGGCCCTGCTGACACAGGCCCCCGACCACGGAAACAGAGGTTTTCGACGCCGGACGACATCAAGTGCGCCCTTGTGCGAACCGGCGCGAGGGTTTTGGGTGGGACGAGCGTTGCCGGTCCGGCTCAAAACCGACGCCGGGCCGGCGGCATGGTGGAATCTCAGGAGGATCCCTACATGTCAGATTCGGTGAGTGACTGTACGGAGCAGGGCTCCGTAGTCACCGAGGCCGAGGTGGAGGCGCTGGTCCGCGGTATCTGTTTCAAGACCGGACCGCCCCGCACCCTCGGTGTCGAACTGGAATGGCTCGTCCACGACCTGCGCGACCCGCGACTCCCGGCATCACCCGAACATCTCGAAGCGGCCTACGCCGCACTGCGGACCCTGCCCCTCTCCTCGGCGCTCACCATCGAACCCGGCGGCCAGCTGGAGCTCAGCTCGGCTCCCGCCGCCTCGCTGATGGAAGTCATCGGGTCCGTCTCCGCCGATCTGGACGCCGTTCGCGCCGTACTGCGCGAGGCGGGTCTCGTCCTCAGCGGCTTCGGCCACGATCCCTGGCACCCTCCCCGCCGCTATCTCCATGAGCCCCGCTACGAAGCGATGGAGCGGTGTCTCGACCGCGCCGGGCCCGAGGGCCGGGCCATGATGTGCTCCTCCGCGTCCGTCCAGGTGTGTCTGGACGCCGGGTACGAGGAGCCGGGCCCGCTGGGGTTCGGGCGGCGCTGGTGGCTGGCGCACCAGCTGGGCGCGGTGCTGGTGGCCGCGTTCGCGCACTCGCCGGTCGTCCGTGGCCGCGCCACCGGCTGGCGCTCCACGCGGCAGTCCCTGTGGGCGGCGATGGACCCCGGGCGGACCAGCGCTCCCGTGATGGACGGCGACCCCCGGGCCGTCTGGGCGCGACACGTCCTGGACGCGCCGGTGATGTGCGTACGGGCCGACGAGGGCCCCTGGGGCGTTCCGGAGGGCATGAGCTTCCGGGCCTGGACCCGCTCGGCGGACCCGCCCACCAGCGCCGATCTCGGCTACCACCTGACCACCCTCTTCCCGCCCGTGCGGCCCCGCGGCCACCTCGAACTGCGCATGATCGACGCCCAGCCCGGCGAGGACGGATGGATCGTGCCGCTCGCCGTGACGGCGGCGCTGTTCGAGGACCCGGAAGCGGCGGAGGTCGCCTACCGGACCGTGAAGCCTCTGGTGGAGCGGGCCGGTTCGCTGCCCGCGCCGTGCAATCCGCTGTGGATCGCGGCCGCCCGGTCGGGGCTGGCCGACCCCGAACTGCGCGAGGCAGCGGCCGTCTGCTTCGAGGCGGCGGCCGAGGCGCTGCCCCGGCTCGGTGCAGGCACCGACGTGCTGAAGGCCGTCGCCGAGTTCACCGACCGCTATGTGGCCCGGGGCCGCTGTCCCGCCGACGATCTGCTCGACCTGCTCCACGGGAAGGACATCCGCACATGACCGGCCCCGAGACCACCGCCCCGACCGATCCGGAGATACTGCGCACGCGCGCGCTGGAGGCGCTGACCACGGCCCGCGCCCGCACCGCGCTGCTCACCTCCTGCGTCGAGGACCCGGAACTGACCGCCCAGCACTCGCCGCTCATGTCCCCGCTGGTGTGGGACCTCGCCCACATCGGCAACCAGGAGGAGCTGTGGCTGCTGCGGAACGTCGCCGGGCGTGAGCCGATGCGGCCCGAGATCGACGGCCTGTACGACGCGTTCGAGCATCCGCGTGCCGAGCGGCCCTCGCTGCCGCTGCTGCCGCCCGCGGAGGCCCGCCGGTACGCGGCCGAGGTGCGCGGGCGGGCGCTGGACGTGCTGGAGGGGACCGCGTTCCACGGCACCCGGCTCACCGAGGCGGGCTTCGCCTTCGGGATGATCGCCCAGCACGAACAGCAGCACGACGAGACGATGCTGATCACCCATCAGCTCCGCAGGGGCGCGGCCGCCCTGACGGCCCCCGACCCCGAGCCCATGCCGCTGTTCACGGGGCCCGCCGAAGTCCTCGTGCCCGGAGGCCCGTTCACCATGGGCACATCGGCCGAGCCGTGGTCGCTGGACAACGAGCGGCCCGCGCACCGGCGGTTCGTCCCGCCCTTCCACATCGACACCACACCGGTGACGAACGGCGCCTACCAGGCGTTCATCGAGGACGGCGGCTACGACGACGAGCGCTGGTGGGCCCCGGACGGCTGGGCGCACATCCGGCAGCACGGCATCTCGGCGCCCCTGTTCTGGCGGCGGGACGGCGGGCAGTGGCTGCGCCGCCGCTTCGGCGTCACCGAGGTCGTACCGCCGGACGAGCCCGTGTTGCACGTGAGCTGGTACGAGGCCGACGCGTACGCGCGCTGGGCGGGGCGCCGGCTGCCCACCGAGGCCGAGTGGGAGAAGGCGGCCCGCCACGACCCGGCCACCGACGGCTCGACGCGCTACCCGTGGGGCGACGCCGATCCCACGCCCGAGCACGCCAACCTCGGCCAGCGCCATCTGCGCCCGGCACCGGCGGGCAGCTACCCGGCCGGCGAGTCACCGCTCGGCGTACGGCAGTTGATCGGTGACGTGTGGGAGTGGACGGCGAGCGACTTCCTGCCGTATCCGGGGTTCACGGCGTTCCCGTACAAGGAGTACTCGGAGGTGTTCTTCGGCCCGGAGTACAAGGTGCTGCGTGGCGGTTCGTTCGCGGTGGACCCGGTGGCGTGCCGGGGAACGTTCCGCAACTGGGACTACCCGATCCGGCGGCAGATCTTCTCCGGGTTCCGCACGGCGCGGGACGCCTCCCCGGAGCTCGGCTGATGTGCCGCCATCTGGCGTTCCTGGGGCCCGAGGAGCGGCTCGGCACGCTCCTCACGGACCCGCCGCACAGCTTGTTCCGGCAGTCGTGGGCGCCGCGCCGGCAGCGGTACGGCACGGTCAACGCCGATGGTTTCGGGGTCGGCTGGTACGCCGAGGGCGACCCCGTGCCCGCGCGGTACCGCAGGGCGGGGCCGATCTGGGGCGACGGGTCCTTCGCGGACCTGGCCCGGGTCGTACGGACCACCGCGCTGCTCGCCGCGGTTCGGGACGCGACCGTGGCGGGGGCGGACGGCGAGGCCGCCGCGGCGCCGTTCGCCGCGGGGCGCTGGCTGTTCAGCCACAACGGGGCCGTCGCCGGCTGGCCGCATTCCCTGGCTCCCCTCGTACCGACCGTGCCGCCGGTGGACCTGCTGTCGATGGAGGCCCGCTCCGACTCCGCGTTCGTCTGGGCGCTTGTGCTGAACCGGCTGCGCGAGGGGGACGAGGAAGGCGAGGCCCTCGCCGGCGCGGTCCTGGAGGTCGCCCGGGCCGCGCCCGGCTCTCGGCTCAACCTGCTGCTCACCAACGGCGAGACGATCACGGCCACGGCCTGGGGCGACACCCTCTGGTACCTGGCCGAGCCCGGCCGGCGCACGGTCGTCGCGTCCGAGCCGTACGACGACGATCCGTACTGGCGGGAGGTGCCCGACCGGACGCTGCTCGCCGCCAGCCGCACGGACGTGCTGCTGACGCCGCTCAAGGACCTCGACGACCAGGTATCCGACACCTCGGCCCCCGACGACCAGGCATCCGCACCACCCAAGGAGCCCATCGCGTGAGCCCGTTCCAGCTGACCCGCACCCTGCCGGAGGACGCCACCGGCGCAGCCCTGCGCGCCGACGTCCTGCACGGCCTGACCCGCACGTCGAAAACACTCCCGCCGAAGTGGTTCTACGACGCCCATGGCAGCGACCTCTTCGAGAAGATCACCGAACTGCCCGAGTACTACCCGACGCGCGCCGAACGCGAGATCCTCCTCGACCGCGCCCCCGAGATCGCCGCCGCGACCGGCACCCGCACCCTGGTCGAGCTGGGCTCGGGCTCCTCCGACAAGACCCGGCACCTGCTCGACGCCATGCCCGGGCTGCACACCTACGTGCCGGTCGACGTCAGCGAGAGCGCGCTGCGGCAGGCGGGCGAGGCGCTGATCGCCGAGCGGCCGGGCCTCGACGTGCACGCCCTGATCGCCGACTTCACCGGCGGGCTCAGCCTGCCCCGGACGCCCGGACCACGGCTCGTGGCCTTCCTGGGCGGCACGATCGGCAATCTGCTGCCCGTCGAACGCGCGGGGTTCCTGGCCTCCGTACGGAGTCTGCTGTCGCCCGGCGACGCGCTGCTGCTGGGCACGGACCTGGTCAAGGACGAGTCGGTGCTCGTCGCCGCGTACGACGACGCGGCCGGGGTGACGGCCGAGTTCAACAAGAACGTGCTGACCGTCATGAACCGCGAGCTGGGCGCCGACTTCGACCCCGGCGCCTTCGACCACGTGGCGCTGTGGGACACGGAGCACGAGTGGATCGAGATGCGGCTGCGGGCGCGGACGGCGCAGACCGTGAAGATCCCGGCGCTCGACCTCGCCGTCGACTTCGCGGGCGGCGAGGAACTGCGCACCGAGGTCTCGGCGAAGTTCCGTGAGGACGGTGTGCGCGGCGAACTGGCCGCCGCCGGGCTGGGCCTGACGCATTGGTGGACCGACCGGGAGGGGAGGTTCGCGCTGTCGCTGAGCATGGCTCGGTGAGAGCGGGGATACGGCCCTCGTGCGGTCCGCCGGAAACCGTCCGGCGGACCGCCCGGGTCAGCCGCGGTCGTCCCGCAGTGCCTCCGTGATCAGGCGTGAGGCGCGTTCGGCCTCGGCCTCCGGGTCGGAGCCGGTGAGGACCCTGGTCATGTACTCCTTGATCGGGTTGTTCGCCTCGAGGGCCGCCCAGCGTGGGGAGGAGGGTGTCGCCCGGCCCTGTGCCGCGCCCGCCGCCATGGCCGCGACACCCTCCTCGTCCGCGACCACGTCCGCGAGGGTCGTCTTGTTGGGCACGTAGTCCATCGTCGTGGCCAGCCGGGTCTGCCACTTGGCGCCGGCGAGGGCGGAGATGACGGCGACGGCTCCCGCGCGGTTGTCGGTGTTCTCGGGCACGACGAGGTCGGAGCCGCCGGTGAAGACGGCGCCGGGCTCGGCGGCCGTCCTGCCGGGGACGGGGAAGTACCCGAGGTCGTCCTTCAGGTCGGGGTTCTCGCTCACGATGGCCTGGGCGAGCCCCGGCACGGCCACTATCTGCGCCACGTCCTCCTTGGCGAACACACCGGCCTGGGGCGGATGCTCCTCGTCGGCACCCACAGGTCCGTCACCGAGCGCCTGGAGGCGCCGGTAGAAGTCCATGCCGCGCCGCGCGGCGGCCGAGTCGAGCGCGCCCCGCCAGCGGCCGGATCCGGAGCCGGACTCCTCCGCGAGCTCGCCGCCCTCGTCCCAGACGAACCCGGCCAGCGTGTACCAGTCCTGTCCGGCCAGGTAGATGCCCTGCTGCTGTCCGGAGTCGAGCTGCTCGGTGATGGTGAGCCACTGCTCCCGTGTCTTCGGTGGCTTCCTGATGCCGGCCCGGGCGAACAGGTCCTTGCGGTAGATCACGACGCGGTTGGCCGCGTACCAGGGGATGCCGTACTGGTGGGCGAGGTACCGGCCGGGTTCGGCGAGGCCGGGGAGCCAGTCCTGCATCCCCCAGTCCCGCATCGACTCCAGGGTCAGGTCGACCAGTCCGCCTTCATCGACGTACTGGGCGACCTGGGTGTTGCCGACCTCGATGACGTCGGGCCCGTCCGTGCCGTCCTCGTCGAGCGCCTGCCGCACCTTGTCGCCGATCCCGGTCCACTCCTGGACACGGATGTCGAGGCGGAGGTCCTCGTGGGTCCGCTCGAACTCCTCGGTGAACCGTTTCAGGAACGCGTCGGAGGCGCTGTCCTTCATCAGCCACACGGTGACGGTCCGCCGCCCGCCCTCGGTGCCGGGAAGGAGCCCGCACGAGGTGAGCAGGGAGAGAGCCAGCAACACGACAGCGGAGCGACGTCTCACGGAGAGGATCCTGTTCTGCCGTTCCGGAGGGTCTCCGGACAGGGAGGGGCCCGACGTGGGGGACGAGCTCGGCGCTCGTACGGGTGTGCGGGGATTTTGGTATAGACCAATAGTCGCCGTCAAGAGCCCGCGGCCCGCACCCGGCTCCCCCGACACCTCGCGAACCGTCGCGCTCTGCGGCACCGTGGAGTGACGCGTGGCACACCGGCCACGGCGGAGAGGAGCACCTCCATGACCGACCACACCTACCGCGTCACCGAGATCGTCGGCAGCTCCCCGGAGGGCGTCGACCAGGCCATCCGCAACGGCCTCGCCCGTGCCTCACAGACCCTGCGTCAGCTGGACTGGTTCGAGGTCACACAGATCAGGGGGCACATGGAGAACGGCGAGATCGAGCACTTCCAGGTCGGCCTGAAGGTCGGCTTCCGACTGGAGGACGCGGGCTGACCGCCGCGGGCGCTCCGGGGTGACGGCACCCTCAGGTCCGTCCCTCCCGCTCCTGCGCCACCTCGAGCGCGGCGGACGCGGCCGCCCAGCGTGCCCGTACGACCGTGAAGCCCGCCCGTTCCGCGTCGTCGCAGACCAGCTCGTCGTCGTCCACGAGAACACGGATCTCGCGGGTGCGGGCGAGGCGGCGCAGGGTGTCGAGCTTGGTGCGGCGGGCGGGCCTGCGGTCGTCGTTGCGGCGCATGTGGACGCGCCCCTCGGGCAGCCCGTGCGCGGCCAGCCAGTCGAGCGTGTCGCGCCGACAGCGTTCGGGCCGCCCGGTCAGATACGTCACCTCGCACTCCTCGGCGCTCTCGCGCGCCAGCGCCACGCCCTCCTCCAGGGGCGGATCGTCCGGCGCGGCCGCGAAGAACGCGTCCCAGTCCCGCGGTTTGCGCTCCAGGAACCGCTGCCGGTGCGCGGTGTCGGCGAGGGTGTTGTCCAGGTCGAACACGGCGAGTGGCCTGCGGTCCCCGCGCGAGGCGGCCCGCGGTCTGCTGTTCTCCGTCACGGCGCCCACCCTAGGGCGCCCGCCCGGTGCCGCTCTCACTTGCCCCAGATCTCCCGGTACCCCTCCTGGTAGCCCTCCGGGTCCCAGGTGCTGTCCCCCTCGCTGTTGGCGGCCGTGCTGATGTGGACGGGGGCGACGTATCCGCTGGCGGGCCGTCCGGAGAAGGCACGGTTGAACTCGTCGATGATCTGCCAGCCCTGCAGGGACAGGGGTTCGGGGACGGTGGCGGCCTGGTACTGCCCGCTGTTGACGCGCTGGAAGGCGGAGGGGTCGCCGTCGCCCGCGCCGATGTTGAAGGGAGGACCCTCTCCCGGCCTGCCCGCGGCGCGGAGGGCGGGGGCGGCGTCCGCGAAGTACAGGTCGTTGATGGCGACGGAGTGGGTCCACCTGTCCCCGAAGCGCGAGAGCAGGGAGGAGACCTCCCGCGGCGTACGGCTGCTCGCGTCGGGGATCGGGATGTTCTGGGACGCCAGGAGGTCGACGCTCGAGCAGGTGGCGAGCTCCTTGGTGATCAGGTCGGACTTGTACTTGGCGAAGGGGATCGAGGCGTCGGTGAAGACGACGGCCCCGGCGTTGCCGTTGGAGGCCGCGATGATCCACTGCGCGCTGATCCTCGCCACGTCCTCGACCCTGGTGGTGACGTTGGTGAAGAGCCTGGGGCTGTCGCTGGGGCCGGGTGCGGGGACCGCGTGCCAGCCGATGAGCGGGATGCCCGCGGCGCCCGCCTGCTGGACCTGCCGTGATGTCGCGTTGGGGTCGAAGCCGCCGATGACGATCCCGGAGGGTCTGAGGGCCACGGCCTGGCTGAAGGCCGACTGGATGCCGGCGGGTGTGCCCCCGCCGTCGATCACCCGGACGTTCCAGCCGACGACCCTCGCGGCCTCCCGCACCCCGTTCGCGGCACCCGCGACTCCCGGGTTGGTCATCGTCTGCGCGACGTAGACGATGCTCCTGCCCGACACCGCGGCGGGGCCGCTGGTCGGGCCGTTCCAGGGGACGTCGGTCCGCTCGGCCTGTTCGACGGCGTCCTCGGCCCTGGAGTGGGCGGCGGGACAGCCGACCGGGCCGGTGGTGGAGTCCCCCGAACCGTTCGACGACCCGCGATCACAGCCGGCGAGGACGGCGGCCGCCACCAGCAGGGTCATGGCGGCGGTCCGAGACCGGAAACCTGTGCGGCCGGTGGCGCTGTTCATGGCTGGCTCCCGGGTGTGCCACCGTCCGGAGGGGTGGAGGACGGCGGGGTGGACGAGGACGGTGAGGAGGACGAGGACGGTGGGGAGGACGGCGGTGCGGACTCCGGCGCGGCAGGCCCGTCGTGAGCCGCGGTCGCGCCGGTGCGCAGCCGGCGGCGGGCGGCGTAGCCGGCCAGACCGACGGCGATCAGCAGGGTGGCGCCGTTGAACAGCGGGGTGACCCAGAAGTCCGCGCCCAGCTGGCCGATACCGGAGAGGCCGACCGCGAGGACGGCGACGGCGACGACGGTGCCCAGGGCGTTGGGGCGGCCGGGCCTGATCGCGGTGGAGCCGAGGAGGGCGCCGACGAAGGCGGGCAGCAGATAGTCGAGGCCGACACTCGGGTTGCCGATCTGCTGCTGGGCCGCGAGCAGCACCCCTGCGAAGCCGGTGATCAGCCCGGACGCGGCGAACGCGTAGACGGAGTACCTGCGGGTCGGGATGCCGACGAGGTCGGCGGCGCGGGGGTTGGAGCCGACGACGTACAGATACCGGCCGAGCGGCAGCCGCTCCAGCACCAGCCAGAGGGCGAGCGCGAGGGCGAGCACGTAGAACGCCGGGACCGGGAGGCCGAGGAAGGACGAGTCGTAGAGGTCGGTGAAGGCGGCCGGGAGGCCCTCGGGGCCGGGGACGATCCGTCCGCCTTCGGTGATCCAGCCGGTGACGGCGTACATCATGCTGCCGGTGCCGAGGGTGGCGATGAAGGAGTCGATCCGGCCGAACTCGACGACGAGTCCGTTGAGGACGCCGACGACCGCCCCGCCGACGATCACCACGAGGCACGCCGACGGCCAGGGCCACCCTTCGTTGACGATCAGGTGCAGCACCATGACGTGCGCCAGGCCAAGGGCGTAGCCGATGGAGAGGTCGAACTTGCCGGTCACGATGGGGACGGTGGCGCCGAGCGCGAGGATGGCCGGGATCGACTGGCTGGACAGGATCGAGTCGATGTTGTCCAGGGTGGGAAAGGTGCGCGGCAGGGCGAGGGAGAAGGCCAGGAAGAGCAGGGCCGTGAGGGCGAGCAGACCGTAGGTCCCGACGAAGTGCCCGACGGGACCGCCCAGCCCGCGCAGCCGCCCCGGCCCGCCCGGTCGATGTGGCCGGGCGGGCCGCGGGGAGGACGGGGTGGGCGAGGCGGTCATCGGCCCCCCGCGGTGACGGACGGGGGCAGGGCCGAGGCCGCCCGGGTGAGCCCCGCGACGGTGAGGGCCGTGCCGCTCAGCTCGGCCGTCACAGTCCCGCGGACGAAGACCAGGGCGCGCCCGCACACGCCCGCGACCTCCTCGAAGTCGGTGGAGAGGAGCAGGACGGCGAGGCCGGAGGAGAGCGCCTCGTCGAGCAGGCGGTGGATCGCGGCCTTGGCTCCGACGTCCACGCTCGCGGTCGGTTCCTCCAGGATCAGCAGGCGCGGCCCCGCCCGGAGCCACCGGCCGATCATGACCTTCTGCTGGTTGCCGCCGGAGAGGGTGGCGATGGGGGCCTCACTGTCACGGGGACGCACCGAGAACCGTTCGATCAGGGTGGTGGCCTGCGCGCGTTCTCGGCGCGGACTGATCCAGCGCAGCGCGGGCAGTCCTCCCGCGCGGGGATTGGCCAGGAGGTTCTCCCGCACGGTGAGCTCCAAGGCGCAGCCCTCCCGCTGTCTGTCACCGCTCACCAGGCCGACGCCGAGGCCGACGGCGTCGGCCACCAGACGAGGGCGGTACGGGCGGCCGCCGAGCAGCACCCGCCCCGCGAGGACGGGCCGTGAGCCCGCGAGGGCCCGGCCCAGGTCCATGTGCCCTGCGCCCGTGAGCCCCACCAGGCCGAGCACCTCCCCGGCCCTCAGCTCCAGGCTGACCGGTCCCGCCTCGGCGGTCCGTACGTCTTCGAGGGCCAGGAGGGCGGGGCCGCCCGCGGGGACGGCGGCCGGGTGGTGGACGGTCGGTGCCTCGCCGACGATGTCGTGCACCAGGCGGGCCGGGCTGTGGCCCGCCAGCGGACCGTGGCGGACGAGATGCCCGTCGCGCAGGACGGCGAAGGTGTCGGCGACCTCGTAGACCTCGTCGAGGCGGTGGCTGACGTAGAGGATGCCGTGCCCGTTGTCGCGGAGGGTGTGCAGGACGCGGAAGAGCCGGGCGCAGTCGGCGGCGGGAAGGCGGGCGGTCGGCTCGTCGAGGACGATGAGTCGTGCCCGGGCCGCCAGGGCCCTGGCGATGGCGACGAGCGAACGCTCCGCCGGGCCGAGATCGGCGATGCGCGCGTCGGGGTCGAGCTGTCCGGAGACGGTCCGCAGGACCTCGGCGCAGCGCTCCCGGGTCCGCCGCCACGAGATCAGTCCCGCCCGGCGCGGATACCCGGTGCCCAGGGCGATGTTCTCGGCCACCGTCATCCACTCCACCAGACCGAGGTCCTGGTGGATGAACGACATGCTCCCGGAGGCGGCGTGGGTGCCGAGCGGGTGCCCGGCCACCGTGATCTCTCCCGCGTCGGCGCGGTGGACCCCGGCGAGCACTTTGATGAGCGTGGACTTTCCGGCGCCGTTGGGGCCGAGGAGGGCGAGGACGCTGCCCGCGTGTACGTCGAGGTCGACGCGGTCCAGGGCGAGGGTCCCGCCGAACCGCTTGCTGAGGCCGCGAACGCGGACCAGCGGCTCCGCGCCATGGGGCGGAGGCGTCTTCACAGAGGTGTCGGGAGCGTCTTGCACGGACATCTCCGGGGGTCGGCCTGGCCTGTTCTTCCCGACGTGCACGAGGGGCACTGGCAGAACCGATCATCCCATATACGACATTTCATGGCCTGCTGTGCCTGCCGCCGATCGGCTCAGCCGGTCACGGGCCCACGAGTGCTCTCAATGCGCGTCGATGCAGCATTCGGCCCAGATGACCTTGCCGTCCGGGATGTAGCGCGTGCCCCAGGCCTGGGCGAGCTGCGCGACGAGGAACAGGCCGCGGCCGCCCTCGTCGGTGCTGGCCGCCCGGCGCATGTGCGGGGCGGTGTTGCTGGTGTCGGAGACCTCGCAGATCAGGTTGCGGTCATGGAGGAGCCGTACCCGGATGGGTCCGGCGCCGTGGCGGACGGCGTTGGTGACGAGCTCGCTGAGCAGCAGTTCCGCGGAGAACGCGACCTCGTCCAGCCCCCACTCGGCCAGCTGCCGGGTGGCGGCGGCGCGGACCTCGCTGACGCGGGCCGGGTCGGCGGGCAGCTCCCAGGTGGCGATGCGGCTGGGGTCCAGGGCGTGGGTACGCGCGACGAGCAGGGCGATGTCGTCGCCGGGGTGGGCGGGTGCCACGGTGTCGAGGACCACCTGGCAGGTGTCCTCGGGGGTGCGGTCCGAGTGGGCCAGCGTCTCGCGCAGCTGGTCGAGGGCCACGTCGATGTCCCGGTGCCGGTCCTCGATGAGTCCGTCGGTGTAGAGGACCAGCCGGCTGTGCTCGGGTATGTCGATCTCGGCGGTCTCGAAGGGCAGGCCGCCGAGGCCGAGCGGGGGCCCGGCGGGCAGGTCGAGGAGCGACACGGTGCCGTCGGGGCGTACCAGCGCGGGCGGTGGGTGGCCCGCGCGGGCCATGGTGCACCGCTTCGAGGTCGGGTCGTAGACGGCATACAGGCAGGTGGCGCCGATGATGCCGACGCTGTCGGCGGCGGGGTCGTCCTTGCCCTCCTCCCGGTCCAGGCGCACGACGAGGTTGTCGAGGTGGGTGAGGACCTCGTCCGGGGGGAAGTCGAGTTCGGCGAAGCTGCGTGCGGCGGTGCGCAGTCGGCCCATGGTGGCGGCGGAGTGCATGCCGTGGCCGACGACGTCGCCGACGAACAGGCCGATCCGGGTACCGGAGAGGGGGATGACGTCGTACCAGTCCCCGCCCACTCCGGACTCGGCGGGCAGATAGCGGTGGGCGACCTCGACGGCGTCCAGTTCGGGCAGGCCGCGCGGGAGCAGGCTGCGCTGCAGGGCCAGGACCATCGTGCGTTCGTGCGTGTAGCGCCGGGCGTTGTCGATGGAGAGGGCGGCGCGGGTGGCGAGTTCCAGGGCCAGTGCCCGGTCGTCGTCACCGAAGGGCGCCTGGTCCTGCGCGCGGTAGAAGCTGGCGACGCCCAGGACGACACCACGGGCGACCAGGGGGACGGCGATGAGGGAGTGGACGTGGGCGAGCAGCCGCTCGGTGTGCTCGGAGCGGGGGAGCCAGCCCGCCGCGGCCTTCAGGTCCGGTTCGAGGACCGCCTGTCCGCTGGACAGGCTGCACAGCTGGGGCGCGGTCGGGCCGAAGTCGATCCGTTTGCCGACGGGACTGAAGGGCAGGTCGTCTCGGATGCCGTGGACCACCGTGCGGAGCAGGTCGCTCCGGGGGTCGGCGGACTCCTCACCGCGCAGTACGGCCTCGGGCAGATCGATCGTCACGAAATCGGCCAGTCGCGGGACGGCCGTCTCGGCGAGTTCCTCGGCGGTGCGGCGCACGTCGAGGGTGGTGCCTATGCGGGTGCTGGCCTCGGAGAGGAGCTCCAGGCGACGGCGTGCGGCCAGGGCGATCTTGGCCACCTCCGGCTCGCCGACCAGGACCAGGCCTCTGGCGGGGGCATGGGAGTCGGCCTGGTCGTCCGTGGTGGCGTCGGGGCGGTCGGTTCCGTCGGGCATGGCCCCGTCAGCGCCTGCATTTTCCGTGGTTCGGGTGGCGCCGGCGGTGCCGGTGCGGTCTGTGGCGGCCGGGCCGGTCAGGATGTCGCCGAGAGGGCCGACCGGGAGGGGCACGGACGGGAACATGAGCGGCGGGGGCCCGTCAGGCATGGCGGGGGGAGTGTGCGCGGACGGCGACGCGACGGTGAGGGCCGCGGCCTCGACGGGGGAACCGAGAAGCCGGTCGACCGGATGCGGTACGGCGAGGGGTCGCAGCGGCGAGAGGTCGGTGTCGGCACCGGGAGCGAATCCGGGGAGTACGGCCTCGATGACCATGCCCTCCACTCCGGAGGAACTCGCCATGGGGCGGCTCACCAGGGTCACCCGCCGGCCGTCGGACAGCGCCACGCCCACGGCGGCGCGCTGCCCGGAGGAGATCAGCTCGGTGGCCTTCTCCTTGAGGATCGCCCGGTCGTCCTGGTGTAGTCCCTGGGACAGTTCGTCGACCCCGATCGTGCGACCGAGGCCGGCGTCGGCACCGGCGGTGGGGGTGGCGGAGGCTACGAGGGGGGACGCGGCGGAGGTGTCCAGGTACGCCTTCAGCAGGGAGCGCTCCCGCGCGGATCGCTGACCCAGTAGCCGCCGCTCGATGGCCTCGGCCGCCTTGCGTATCACCGTGGCCAGCGCCGGGTTCTCGGTACCGCGCGGATAGCCCAGGCACAGGACACCCTCGATGCGCCCGCTGAGCGGGTCGCGCACGGGAAGGGCACGGCAGGCGCTCGCCTGCGAACGCTCGGCGAAGTGCTCGGAACCGTAGACCTGGATGAGCCGCCGCTCCGCGAGGGCCAGTCCGATGCCGTTCGTACCGGCGACCTGCTCGGCGAACACGAATCCGGGGACGCTCTGGATCGCCGGGAGGCTCCGGGCCATGGATGCCTCTCCGAAACGGCGGAGCACGACCGTTCCCCTCGCGTCGGCGACGGAGATGTTCATGCTGCTGCCCGCGAACCTGGACTGCAGCCGGTCGACCACGGGGCCGGCCGCGCGGACGAGCGGGCCGTCCGGGTCGAAGTCCTCCGTGAAGGGCAGCTCCGTCTGGTCCGGCGACAGGCCCAGGGAGCGGCAGCGCTGCCAGGAGTTCAGGATGGAGGCCCGTACTCCCTTGTCGACCGGCTCGCCCTGCATGAACCGCTCACGGTTGTGCGCGGGCACGGTGCCGCCTGCCGCACGCCCTGTCTGTATCGGCTCCTCGCCGGAACGAACCACGCCTCTCCCCACTCACGCTCTCGATCGATCCACGTTTTCAGCCATTCAAGCTATTTCGGGATAATCCTGGCATTGACGAGGATACGGGCAATGGGGTCATGAGTCACTGCTCGTCAGTTTCGTCGCAGGTGGTGAGCGTGCGGATCCGCTCACGGGCGGCGATCGTGCGGGTCGGCCCGCGCTCCCGGTCCGCGCTCCCGGTCCGCGCGCCGGCCTGTGGGCAGGTCGTCACAGGACGCGACGGGAGTGACGAGCGAGCCTGTCCCGCGCGGAACGTTCAGCGGCGCCACGACGGGCGGGAACACGGCGCCCCTCCTCGGCGGTCTCGGCGGAGAGCGCCTCCGGGTCGAGGCTGTCCAGGAGCGGTACGCCCATCGCGGCCGTACGGCGTCCACGGGGAAGCCCGCACTCGCGGCGGCGGGCTCCCAGGGACCGGTCGGCGACGCTCGACTCCGCCTCGCCGACGAGACGGAGGCACAGACGGGGGGGTACGGCCGACGGCAGACGGCAGACGGCCGGTGCGTCATCCCCAAAAAAGGCGCCCCCCGCCGGCGCACCCCCGCACCCGCGGGGTCAGGCCGGGTTCGCCGACGCGGTCCTCTCCTGCTCCGTGAGGTCGTCGCCGTAGTTCAGGAAGTCGTCGACCATGCGGTGGAAGAGGGAGGCGAGTTCGCGGAGTTCCTCGGGTGACCAGTTGCCGAGGGCCAGTTGCATACCGCGGGCACCGGCGTCGCGGATGCGGTCGACGGCCTCCTGTCCGGCCGGAGTGAGCCTGATGCGCTGGGCGCGGCGGTCGTCGGGGTCGGGGATGCGGTCCACATGGCCGGACTTCTCCAACTGCTGCACCTGCCGGGTGACATGCGACGCCTCCACGCCCAGCCGGTTGGCCAGCTCCCCGGGGCGCAGCGGCTCGGCGTCGGCCATCTGCCGCAGCAGTGCCACGGCGGCGCGGTCCAGGGGGACTCCGGCCATGGCCATCAGGCGTTCGTGCTGTCGGGTGCGGGTGCTCAGATAGGTGATCCGGGTGAGCGCTCGCTCGATCTCGATCACTTCCTGTGAAGCGGGGACGTTGGCCGGCGATGGTGTGGACATACCCTCCACTTTACCTCTTGTTGCCTAACTCAAGTAACTACCCGCGCAGGCAGCCACCCGCTCCGCATCACACCGACGCGTCCACCCCGCCGATCGGCAGTCTGATCGTGAAGGTCGTCGCACCGGGCTCACCGGACAGGTCGATCGTGCCGCCGTGCGCCTCGACCAGGGAGCACGCGACCGCCAGACCGAGCCCGCTGCCTCCGCGGTCGCGGCTGCGGGCCTTGTCGACGCGGTAGAAGCGGTCGAACACCCGGTCCTGGTCGGCGGCCGGAATGCCCGGCCCCGCGTCCGTGACCCGCACCACCGCCGTACCCGTCGTACCGCGCGGACCGGACTCCGCGGCCCTCTTCGCGGACGCCGGTGCGGCCCCCTCCCCCAGCCTCTCCGCGGGAACCTCCGCGGAGACCTCCACGGTCACCTTCGTCCCCGCCGGAGTGTGCACCGCGGCGTTGGTGAGGAGGTTGTCCAGCACCTGCCGGATACGCAGCGGGTCGAGGCGGAGCCGTACGGGCTCGGGGCCGGTCGTCACGGTCAGCGGCCGGTCCGGATGGCCCGCGCGGAACGCGTCCGCGGCCTGCCGCACCAGCTCGGTCAGGTCGGCGTCCTCCGGCCGCAGCGGCGCCTCGACGTCGGCGGCGTCCAGCCGGGCGAGCAGCAGCAGGTCGTCCAGCAGGACGCCCATCCGGGCGGCCTCGGCGCGCAGCCGCGCCAGGTGCTTGTCCCGCTCCTCCGGGGCGTTGGCCGCCGCGTACTGGAAGAGGTCGGCGTAGCCGCGTACCGACATCAGGGGCGTGCGCAGTTCGTGCGAGGCGTCCGCGACGAACCGGCGCAGCCGCTGCTCGGCCTCGGTGCGGACGGCGAGCGCGTCGTCGATGTGCTCCAGCATCGTGTTGAACGCGGTGCGCAGCTCCTCGACCTCCGGGCCGCCCTTCCCGCCGTCCGCCCGCACGGGCAGCCTCGCCGAGTCCGCGGTCAGGTCGTGCGAGGTGATACCGCGGGCCGTGTGCGCCATGTCGCCGATCGGCTTCAGGCCGCGTCGCAGCAGCCCCCGCCCGAACACCACGAGTGCCAGCAGCGCCAGGACGAAGGTGACCACCTGGATCGCGACCAGCTGTCCCACCGTGTCCTCCAGGTCCTCCATGGGCGCGGCGCTGACCAGGACGACACCGGGTTTCACCTCGCAGGCGCGCAACCGGTACATGCCCGAGCCCTTGAGGTACTCGGTCCGGGTGATCTCCGCGCCGGCGGTGACCTGGTTCCGGGCGAGGGCGGTGAAGTCGTCGACATCCCTCGGCACGTCGCCAGGGTCTTCGGGCTCGCGGAGCATGGCCGTGCCGTCCGACACGTCGTACACGGCGTAGTACCAGCGGTAGTACTTCTTCCCCTGAAGCGTGCCGTGGTCCGCGATGCTCTTGGACTGGGCGACCTGGGCGAGCTTGAGCTGCTCGTTGAGCTGGGCCGACAGGTAGTCCCGCATGTACGTCGTGAGCGCCGTGCCCACCACGGCGAACACCACCAGCGACAGCGCGCCCAGGCCCAGCGCCAGCCGGGTCCCAAGGGGCATCCTGCGGTACGTCCGCCTCAGCCGGCCGATCACTCGGTGACCTGCCGCACCACGTACCCGACGCCCCGCACGGTGTGGATGAGCGGCGTCCCGCTCTCGTCGGCGCCGTCGAGCTTGCGGCGCAGCCGGCTGACGACCAGCTCGACCACGTTGGAGCGCCCCCCGAAGCCGTACTCCCAGACGTGGTCGAGGATCTGCGCCTTGGTGAGCACGGTCGGCGACTTGCGCATGAGGTAGCGGAGCACCTCGTACTCAGTGGGGGTGAGCGTGAGCAGCCGCTCGCCGCGCCGTACCTCGCGGGTGTCCTCGTCCATCGTCAGGTCCGCGACCTGGAGCACGGACCGCTGGAAGCCGGGGCCGGTGCTGCGCCGCAGCACGGTCCGCAGCCGCGCCATGAGCTCCTCCACCGCGAACGGCTTGACCAGGTAGTCGTCGCCGCCCCGGGTGAGGCCGGCGACCCGGTCGGCGACGCCGTCCCGCGCGGTGAGGAACACGACGGGCACCATGGTCCCGGACGCGCGCAGCCGGTCGAGCACGCCGAAGCCGTCCAGGTCGGGCAGCATCAGGTCGAGCACCACGATGTCGGGACGGAACTCGGCGGCGTGACGCAGCGCCTCCTCGCCGGAGTTCGCCGTCACCGCGTCCCAGCCCTCGTAACGGGCGACGGTCGCCACGAGATCGGCGATGGGCGGGTCGTCGTCCACAACGAGGAGTCGCACTCTTTCCACGTCCTCATACTGCTGCACGTCCTCCATGAGGCCACGACTGCCCCCCGGTTGGACCGGCCGGGACCACATCGGTAAGAAGTTGAAAGTTAAGCGACAGCGAAACGACAGCTCCCACCCGGCAGGCTCGAACCCCCGGCCCCCAGTGAGGAGTTCCCGTCCGTGACGACTGTCCAGAGCGTTCAGCCGCCCCCCACCACGGCGATACGTCCCAGAGTCGTGGCCCGCACAGGCCTGTACGCCGTGCTGGCCGCGAACGTGGCCGTGGTGGCCTTCTTCTTCGTCCAGGCCGGGTTCGCCTCGAACACCCTGATCGTGCTGGGTCGGCTGACCGGCCTGTACGGCGCGCTCCTGATGGCCTTCCAGCTGCTGCTGGTGGCCCGGCTGCCGTGGCTCGACCGCCGTATCGGGATGGACCGGCTGACCTCCTGGCACCGCTGGACCGGCTTCGGCATCCTGTGGACGCTGCTCGCGCACGCCGTCTTCATCACCTACGGCTACGCCGAGTCGTCCTCGCTGGACCCGGTGAACCAGCTGGTCGACCTCGCCGAGACCGTCGAGGGCGTACTGCGCGCGGTGGTCGCGCTGGCGATCATCATGGTGGTGGGCGCCGTCTCGGCCCGCTACGCCCGGCGCCGGCTGGCCTATGAGACCTGGCACTTCATCCACCTGTACACCTACGTCGCCGTGGTGCTGGCGTTCACCCACCAGGTCGCCGCCGGCACGACCTTCGCCACCTCGTCCGCGGCCACGGCGTACTGGTACGTCGTGTGGGGCGCCGCCCTCGCCTCGGTGTTCGCGGGCCGGCTGGTGCTCCCGCTGTGGCGCAACTGGCGCCACCAGCTGCGTGTCACGGCCGTCGTCCCCGAGTCCGACAACGTCGTCTCGGTCTACATGTCCGGCCGCGACCTCGACCGGCTGCCCGCGCGGGCCGGCCAGTTCTTCCTGTGGCGGTTCCTGACGCGTGACCGCTGGTGGCAGGCCAACCCGTTCTCCCTGTCGGCCGCTCCGGACGGCCGTACGCTGCGGCTGACCGCCAAGGCGGCCGGTGACGGCTCCGCGGCCCTGCGGCATGTGAAGGTCGGCACGCGGGTCTTCGCCGAGGGCCCCTACGGCGCCTTCACCGCGATGCACCGCACCCGCCCGGAGGCCCTGCTCATCGCCGGCGGTGTGGGGGTCACCCCCATCCGGGCGCTGCTGGAGGAGCTGGACGGCCATGCCGTGGTCCTCTACCGGGTTGCCGCGGACCGGGACGCCGTCCTCTACGGCGAGCTGCAGGAACTCGCCCATGCCAAGGGCGCCGAACTGCACCTGCTGACCGGGCCGGTCAGCCCCGACAAGCTGGCGCCCGGCGAGCTCGTGCGGCTCGTGCCGGACATCGCGGACCGGGACGTCTTCCTGTGCGGACCGCCTCCGATGATGAACGCGGTGCTGGGCAGCCTGCGCGAACTGAACGTGCCCAGGACGCAGATCCACTTCGAGCGCTTCAGCCTGGCGGGATGAGAGAGACACCATGAAGCGAGCACTCCCTGTCCTTGCCCTGACCGTCGCGGGCCTGATCCCCGTGTGGCGCTACGCGCCGTCGACCGGCACGACGAGCACCGAGGCCTCCTCCTCTTCTTCTTCGTCCTCGTCCTCTTCGTCGTCCTCCTCGTCCTCGTCGGGCGAGGTGGTCACCGGTTCGACGGTGGACACCGAGAAGGGCGCCGTCCAGGTCGAGGTGACCTTCGACGGCGAGAAGATCACCGCCGTACGGATGCTGAAGCAGCCGGACCACCCGCAGACCACGGCCGCGGTGCCGAAGCTGATCGAGTCGACGCTGGAGGCCCAGAGCGCAGACATCGACACCGTCTCCGGCGCCACCATCACCAGCGACGGCTACAAGGAGTCCCTCCAGGCCGCCATCGACGAGAACGCCGAGGCGGCTTCCTCCTCGGACTCGTCCTCTTCCTCGGACTCCGCGGACTCCTCCGACTCCGCGTCGGGCTCGTCGAGCGAGGTCGTCGCGGGGTCGACGGTGAACACCGAGAAGGGCGCCGTCCAGGTCGAGGTGACCTTCGAGGGCGACGGGATCGGTTCGGTGCGGATGCTCCAGCAGCCGAACCACCCGCAGACCACGGCCGCCGTACCGAAGCTCATCGCGGCGACGCTGAAGGCGCAGAGCGCAGACATCGACACCGTCTCCGGCGCCACCATCACCAGCGACGGCTACAAGGAGTCCCTCCAGGCCGCCATCGACGCGCGGACCGCCTGACCATGCGGCGCGTCGAGCACGTGATGGGGTTCCCGGTGTCGTTGCGGATCGACGACGAGGACGTCCCGGAGGAAGCGGCGGACACGGTGTTCGCGTGGCTGCGCGAGGTGGACGCCCGGTTCAGTCCGTTCCGGCCCGACAGCGAGGTGTCCCGGCTGGACCGGGGCGAACTGTCGGACGACGACGTCAGCGCCGACCTGCGGGAGGTCCTCGGCGTGTGCGAGCACTACCGGGCCGCGACCGGTGGCGCGTTCGACGTACGGCTGCCCGGTCGCGGACTCGACCCGTGCGCGGTGGTGAAGGGCTGGTCCGTGCAGCGGGCCGCCGACCTGCTGACGGCGGCGGGTGCGACGCGGTTCTGCCTGAACGCCGGCGGAGACGTGGTCGCGACCGACGGCCCGTGGCGGGTGGGCGTGCGGCACCCCGAGCGGGCCGACCGGCTGTGCACGGTGCTGGAGATCAGCGACGGCGCGGTGGCGACCTCCGCGCGGTACGAGCGCGGCGACCACATCGTCGACGGGCGCACCGGCCGTCCGGCCACCGGCCTGCTCAGCATGACCGTCGTGGCGCCCTCGCTGACCGAGGCCGACTCGGTCGCGACGGCGGCGTTCGCGATGGGCGCGGAGGGCGTCGAGTGGGCCGCCTCGCAGAGGGGCTGTGAGGTGTTCGCCGTGGACGCCGAGCGGCGGGTGTTCCGTACGCCGGGGCTGCCCGTCGCCGCCTGACACCCCCTAATCCTTGACGTTGTCAATCATCTGGGAACAGAATGATTGACAACGTCAAGGAGGCCGGGTGCGCGACGCCGTGCGGCCTCACCATCCGCACGACCGAACGGAGCCGCATGTCCCTCCTGGCCCGGCCCGCGGTGGCCGACTTCGCCGCCAAGACGATGCAGCGCGCCCTCGCACTGGCCGGCCGGCGGTCGAGCGGGCGCGGTTCCACGGCCTCCTGGCAGGCCCGCCTCCCCGAGATACCGCGCGACATCCGCGAGCTGACCATCCCGGCCTCGGTGGCCCCGGCCCCGGCCGTGGTGTATCTGCCCCGCTCCCCCGAGGGCACGCTGCCACCGGTGCACGTCAACTTCCACGGCGGCGGCTACGTCCTGCGGGGAGCGGAGATGGACGACGCGCTGTGCCGCTACCTTGCGGCGGAGGCGGGCGTGGCCGTGGTCAACGTGGACTACGTCGTGGCCCCGCAGCACCGGTTCCCCGCCCCGCCCCGCCAGGCGTACGAGGTCGTCCGCTGGGTCGCCGAGCACGGCGCCGAGCAGGGCTGGGACGGCAGCCGGCTCACCGTGGGCGGCCAGAGCGCCGGAGGCGGCCTCGCCGCGGCGGTGGCCCGCCAGGCCTTCGAGGAGGGCGGGCCCTCGATCGCGCTCCAGGTCCTCCACTATCCGCCGCTCGATCTCGCCACGAACGCCCGTGACAAGCGCGCCGCCGTCGCGAAGCCGATGCTGCGCCCCTGGATGGCGGACGTCTTCGACACCGCGTACATACCGGACCGGAAGCGGCGCTCCGACCGTCTGGTCTCTCCGGCCAACGCCGCGGACACCGCCGACCTCACGGGCATCGCCCCGGCGCTCGTCGTCACGGCGGAGTACGACCTCCTCCGCGCGGAGGGCGAACGCTATGCCGGGCGGCTCCGGAAGGCCGGGGCGCTGGTGGAGCACTACGACGTGCCCGGGGTCGACCACGGCTACGACCTCAACGACGCCGAGGCCGCCCGGCCGGTCTACGCCCGGATCGCGGACCACGTGCGGCGGGCCACCGAGTCGAAGCCCCACGGGGAGGGCTGAGCCCCTCGCGCCGAAGGTCGCGTCGTAGACGAACATGTCGGGGCTGTCGAAGAAGACGGCCGGCCGGCACGGGGCGACGTCGCGCACGGCCCACCCCCTCGTACAGGCGCGTCAGTCGACCGGTGGCGTGCCGTGGGTGTGGAAGGACTCGATGGTCTTCAGGCCCCAGGCCTGCCCCTTCTTCCGCTCCTCCTCGGTCCAGGTGATCAGCGGCCAGTCCGGGGCGAGGACCAGCCGGGTGAGCGGGTTGCACAGTTCGACGCGGTTGCCGCCCGGCTCGTAGACGTACAGGAAGAACGTCTGCTGGATGGCGTGCTTGTGCGGGCCGGTCTCGATGAACACGCCGGTGTCCAGGGCGAGATCGGCGGCGCGCAGGATGTCCTCGCGGGTGTCGGTGGCGAACGCGATGTGGTGCAGCCGGCCGCGTGAGCCGGTCCAGTCCTCGGTGTAGACGACGTCGTACGACTTGTGGGTGAACGTCAGCCACTTCGCGGCGATCCGGCCGCTGTCGAGCCGTATCTGCTCGGTGGGGCGGGCGCCGAGGAGCTGCTGGTGGAAGTCGGCGTCGGCGGCGACGTCGGCGGCGAGGTAGTTGACGTGGTCGAGGCGGCGTACGCCCACGCCGTGGCCCGGCTTGGCCTGGGGCTGGTTCTTCAGGCCGGGCCTCAGCTCGTCCGGGGCCCGGTACCACTCGGACTCCCAGTACAGGGCGATCTCGTGGCCGTCGGGGTCCGTGGTGACGTACAGCGGGCCGAGGCCCGGCTCGTCCTGCGTCCAGCGGCCCTCGTGGCCGGCCGACTCCAGTTCCCCGACCCGGCGCCGGAGGGCCTCCTCGCTGGAGGTCCGGAGCGCGGTGCGGCGGATGCCGGAGGTCTCGTGCGCGGTGAGGACCAGGCTGTGGTGCTCGTAGTCGTCCCAGGTCCGCAGATAGACCGAGTCGCCGCTGCGCCCGTTGACCGTCAGGCCGAGGTAGTCGGTGAAGAACGTCAGGCTGCGGTCCGGGTCGGGGGTGAGCAGTTCGACGTGCCCGAGATGGGCGATGTCTCCGAGGGGCGGAGTCATCCGGTTCTCCTTAGGGGCGTTCGGTGGCGGGTGCGGGGGACGGCCGCGGGAAGACCGTGCCGTCGAAGATCTTGCGGGCGGTACGGACCACGGCGACGCGGCTGGCCACCGGGACGGAACCCGGGGCGCCCTGGTCGACTCCGGCCTCGATGTCGAGGAAGCCGGTGGGGTGCTCGATGCGCAGCCGGTCCCCCTCGGCGGGGAGCCGTGCGATGCCCTCGCCGACCCCGCCCGCCACCCGCAGTCCGGCGGCGACGCTCGCGGCGCCCAGGACACCGATGGAGGTGTGGCAGCGCAGCGGTATGAAGGTGCGGGTCATGACCGAGCCCCCGTGCAGGGGCGGCGCCAGCAGACTGAGCTTGGGCACGGTGGCGTCCTCCACGTCACCGAGGCCCATGCGCCGACCGGCCTCCAGCCGGATCCTGTGGAGCCGGTCCGCCAGAACCCGGTCCTCCTCCAGGTCCCCGGGCTCCTCGTAGCCGGTGACCTCCAGGGCGGACGCCGCGATCAGCACCGTCGGCATCCCGTTGTCCACGCAGGTCACCGGTGTGCAGGCGACGGTGTCCCGGACGTTCCCGGTGGGCAGCAGCGGGCTGCCGCCCGGCGGGAACTCGATCACCACCGGCGCGGCGGTCCCGGGCACACCGGAGATCTCGGCGGATCCGGTGTACACGACGCGCCCGCCCGCTGTGGGGAACCTCGCGGTGGCGTACTCCCCTCTGTTGAGCATGCGGATGCGCACCGCGGTCTCGCCGTCCCCGGGGGCGACCAGTCCGCGTTCGACGGCGAAGGGGCCGACACCGGCGAGCAGGTTGCCGCAGTTCTGGCGGTCCGTCACCTCCGGCTCCCCGATACCGACCTGGAGGAAGAGGTAGTCGACGTCGGCCACGGGGTCGGGCGAGGCGGAGACCACGGCCACCTTGCTGGTCAGGGGGTGCGCCCCGCCCAGGCCGTCGATCTGGCGCGGGTCGGGGCTGCCCATGATCCGCAGCAGCAGGCCGTCCCGTGCACCGGGGTCGGCGGGCAGGTCCCCGGCGAGGAAGTAGGCGCCCTTGGAGGTGCCGCCGCGCATGAGCATGCAGCGGACCTCCTCGGGCGGCCCCGTCATGACTGGTCTCCGTCCCCCGCCCGGTCGTCGTACGGCACGTAGGTCACGCCCAGCCGTACGAGGGTCTCGCGCAACCCGTAGCGGTCCAGGCCGAGTTGGCCCTCGAGGAAGGCGGCGCGGCTCGCGGCCTCCTTGGCCTCGCGGGCCTCGGACGCCTCGGCCGTCCTCCGGGCCTGCTCGCGGGGCACGCACACCACGCCGTCGTCGTCGGCGAGGATCACGTCGCCGGGGCGGATCACCTGGCCGCCGATGACCACGGGGACGTTGACCGAGCCGCCGGTCGCCTTGACCGTGCCCTGCGGGCTGACCGCCGCGGCCCACGCGGGGAAGCCCATCGCGCGCAGTTCGGCGGTGTCCCGGATGCCCGCGTCGATGACCAGTCCGCAGACGCCGCGCCGCTGGAGCGCGGTGGCGAACAGCTCGCCGAACATGCCGTCGGTGGAGGGCGAGGTGGTGGTGACCACGAGCATGTCGCCCTCGCCGCACTGCTCCACGGCCGCGTGGATCATGAGGTTGTCGCCGGGCCAGGAGAGCACCGTGACCGCGGTGCCCGCTACACGGGTGTCCTGCTGGATCGGGCGCAGTCCGGTGCCGAGCAGACCGGTGCGGCCCATCGCCTCGTGCACGGTGGCGACACCGAAGGCGGAGAGCGCCTCGACATCCTTCGCGTCCGCCTTCGGCGGGTTGGTGACGATCATGCCGCCCATCAGTCCAGCACCTCCGTGACCTGCGGGTACGGACGCATATACGCCTCCGCCATCGTCTTGTGGGCCAGTCCCAGGTTGGGGCCGGCGTTGCGCTTGAGCTGGACTCCGCGGCGTACGGCGAGGTCGGTGTAGTAGTCCCACAGATGCCGCTGGGCGGCCAGGCACTCCATGGCCTTGCGCTTGGTGTTCCACACCTCGGTGATGTCGAGGAGGACCTCGGGCCTGAAGCCGCACATCTCCGGCTGGTGCGGCTCGAAGAAGAACACCGGCGGGGCGCCGATGATCTCGCCCTCGGCCGGGTAGCCGATGGCCTGGGCGAGCACGCGCGCGTCCAGGGCCGTACGTGCCGCCGCCGGATGGTCGCCGTTGTAGGGGTCGTCGAGCGGGTGGGTGAGCACGACATCGGGCCGGACCTGCCGGTACACGGCCACCAGCCGGTCGGTGAGCTCGGGTGTGGTGATCAGCGGGTAGTCGCCGGCGTCGAAGAAGACGACCTCGGCGCCGAGGGTGGCGGCGGCCTTCTCGGCCTCCTCCCGGCGTATGCCCTTGATCTCCTCCAGTGACCGGCCCTCGCGCCATGCCGTGGCGGACTCGCCGCGCTCGCCGAAGGTCAGACAGGCGATGGTGACCCGCTCCCCCCGCGAGGCGGCCAGGGCGATGGCTCCGCCCGCCCGCCACACGAAGTCGCCCGCGTGCGCGGTGACGACGAGGGTCGATCGCGGGGTGGATGGCGTGGCGGGCGCCGTGCCGTTCGTCATTGCTCGGGTCCTCCTTCGATCAGGGGCGCGGGGAACCGCGCGATCAGCCCTTGCGGGCCCGCAGCCGGCCACCGAGGAAGCAGGCAGACGAGACCGACCCGGCCACCGCCGGAGGGGTCAGTCGCGCAACGCGTCGATGACACTGACGAGGTGGGCGCGCGCGGCCGCTTCGGCCGCCTGCGGGTCCCTGGCCGAGATCGCCTCGATGATGGCCAGGTGCTGGCTCAGGGACTGCTGGGGCCTGCCCGGTCTCAGCGCGAGCCGGAACCGGTGCTTCACCAACTGCGCGTTGAGACGATCCAGCAGCCCCACGGCCACCTGCTGGCCCGAGAACTCCAGGATCCGGTCGTGCAGTTCGCGGTTCAGCTCGGAGTACGTCACCGGCTCACCGTCGGCGACGGCCTTCGACATCGCCTCGCCCAGCCCGGTCAGCCGCTCCAGCTGCTCCTCACTGGCCTCGACGGCCGCCTTGGCCGCGCAGAGCCCTTCCAGGACCATGCGGCACTCGGTGATGGCGACCGCCTCCTCGACGGTCACCACGCGCACCCGCGAGCCCCGGTTGGGGATCCGCTCGACCAGCCCCTCGGAGGCCAGATCGATCAGCGCCGCGCGCACACTGGCGCGCGTGACACCGAACTGCTCGGCGAGTTCGTTCTCCACCAGCCGCTGGGCCGGTGCCATCTCGCCCTGCAGGATCGCCTGCCGCAGCTTCGCGAGCGCGAGCTGTTTGGCCTGCTCTCCAGTGCCCGGACGGGCTTCGTTCGGCATGGCTGCCCTCCCTGAGTGAGTGCGCGTCGAACGTAAATCCAAGCAACAGGATTGTCAACAATTTTGTTCACATGGCGTTGGCGGGGCCGTACGCTCAACTCGTACGCTCAGCTCACACGTACTCGTACGGTTCGTACGTCCTCGTGCGTTCAGAAGGGTCAGCCGCGCGTCGAGAGCATGCTGACCGCGTTCGCGGCGACGATCGCGCCGATGCTCGCCCACTCGGTCCACCCCAGACCCTGCCCGAGGACGACCCAGCCGACGGCGGCCGCCAGGACCGGGTTGACGCTCATGAAGAGCCCGAAGGCCCGTGCCGGTACCCGGCGCAGGGTGAACAGGTCGGCGAGATACGGCACGGCGGAGGACAGGACACCGGCTGCGACGGCGTACACGACGGACCCGGCCGTGGGCGGGTGCCGCACCACGACGAAGGCGCCGACCGGCAGGAACATCAGCGCGGAGACACCGGCGGCGGCCGCCGAGCCCTGGGCGCCCGGCACGATCCGGCCGACGGCACGGTTGAGCAGGATGTACGACGCCCAGCAGACGGCGGCCAGCAGGGCCAGGCCCATCCCCACGTAGTCCGTGGAGGGCTGAGGGCGCATCAGGGCGACGGCTCCCGCCCCCGCGGCCACCGCGCAGCAGGCGTCGAGACGGCGCCGGGAGGCGGCAAGGGCGATGGCCAGCGGCCCGAGGAACTCCAGCGTCACCGCCAGGCCCAGGCCGACGCGGTCGATGGCGCCGTACAGGGACAGGTTCATCGTGCCGAACACCAGGCCGAGGAGCAGCACCGGCCGCCACTGCCGCCCGGTGAAGTCGCGCAGCCGGGGCCGGCCGACGGCCAGCAGGACGAGCGCGGCGACGTACTGGCGCACCGCGACCACGCCGACCGGCCCGAGCACGGGGAAGGCGAGGGATCCGGTCGCGGCACCGAGCTGGTTGGACAGCCCGCTGCCGACCATGGCCGCCACCCCGGCGAGGGGCCGCCGATCGCGTTCCGGCGCCTCCGCCGCTACGGCGGTCCTGTACGTGGGGGTCACCGGCTCTGCCGCTTCTGCACGCATGGACCGATCGTGGGCGGCCTCGCCTCTTGCGCATAATGCATCCACGGATCCATCCATACGCTGAATGCATGGATATCGAACTGCGGCAGCTGCGCTGTCTCGTCGCGATCGTCGAGGAGGGCACCTTCACGGACGCGGCCATCGCGCTCGGTGTCTCCCAGGCGGCCGTCTCCCGGACCCTGGCCTCGCTCGAACAGGCCCTCGGCGTACGGCTGCTGAGGCGCACCTCCCGCGAGGTGAACCCGACGGCCACGGGACTTCGCGTGCTGGCGCACGCCCGGCGGGTGCTCGGTGAGGTGGACGATCTGGTGCGGGAGGCCACGTCGGGCCACACCCGGCTGCGGGTCGGGTACGCCTGGTCGGCCCTGGGCCGTCACACGCCGGCCTTCCAGCGCCGTTGGCGTGAGGCTCGTCCCGAGGTCGACCTGCACCTGGTCCGCGTCAACTCCGCGACCGCCGGGCTGGCGGAGGGCGCCTGCGATCTCGCCGTGGTCCGCCGGCCGCCGGACGGCCGCCGGTTCGACTCCGCCATCGTGGGCCTGGAACGGCGGCTGTGCGCCATGGCCTCCGACGACCCCCTGGCCCGGCGCCGCTCGGTCCGGCTCGCCGACATCAGCGGGCGCACTCTGCTGGTCGACCGGCGGACCGGCACCACCACGACGGACCTGTGGCCGCCGGACGCACGGCCGACGACCGAGGAGACGCACGACGTCGACGACTGGCTCGTCATGATCTCCACGGGGCGGTACGTGGGGGTGACGGCGGAGGCCACCGCCCACCAGTACCGCCGCTCGGGCGTGGTCTACCGCCCGGTGCGCGACGCCGAGCCGATCGCCGTACGGCTCGTCTGGTGGCGGGACGGCCCGCATCCCGCCACCCAGGCCGCGATCGAACTGCTCACGGAGCTCTACCGCTCCGCGTGAGCCCCGGCCCGCACGGCGCTAGAGCCTGTGTCATATCCCCGGTGGGAGGAGTCACGTGGGCGTTTCGGCAACGCGGCGAGCGTGCGTGCCAGGCGTCGCACGCCCGGCCGGGGATATGACACAGGCTCTCAGCCGGCCGGCTCGGCGGGCACGGGTCTGGTCAGCCGCAACACCGTGCCCTCGCCGTTGGCCGAGAGCAGCAGGGCTCCGTCCGGGGTGGCGGCGAGGCCGGCGAAGCGGAGGACCCCGCCGGGCATGCCGCCCGCGAACAGCGCGGGCTCGGCGCGGGGGACGACACCCGGGGGCGGTCCCACCGGCAGGTCCTCCGCCTCGGTCCTGCTCTCCCCCGTGGTCAGGGAGATCGCCCTGAGCCTGCGGGGCCCGGTCTCCACCGTGAACAGTTCGTCGCCCAGTACGGCGAGGCCCTGCGGTGCGCCGAGGCCGTCCGCGACGACCGCCGCCCTGCCGTCCTCGATCCTCAGCACCGCCCCGAGCCGGTCGTCGCTCACGTAACAGCGCCCCGCCCCGTCGAAGGCCACATCCACGGGGTGGTCGAGCCCCTCGGCGAGCACGGTGAGGGTGTCGTCGGCGTCGATGGCCACGACCCGGCCGGCGTCCGTCTCGGCGACGACGAGCGAGCCGTCCGGCCCCACCGCGATACCCAGGGGCCGCCTCAGGCCGGCCGCCCGTTCCCGCGTGGTCCCGTGCCCGGGGTCGTAGGTCTGGACGCTGCCGTACTGCGAGGTGGAGTGCAGCAGCTCGCCGTCGGCGGTGATGCCGTGGTGGAAGGGCATCAGGTGGCGCGTGGTCACACCCCCCGGCTCCGCACCCTCCCGGCCGTCGCTCGGCTCGCCCTCGTGGGTGGTCGCCGGGGTCGCCAGCCGGTAGTGGTCGGCCGCGTAGACCGTGCCGCCGAGGTCGATCGTCACCCCGTAGGGGCCGTCGAGCCCGCGGGGCACGATCTCGCGGATCCGCCCGTCGGGGTGCATCTCGGTGACGCCGCCGCTGGAGTAGCTGGAGACGAACATCCGGTTCTCCGCGTCGAACGCCGCGTTGTCCAGCCCGACCACACCGCTGGTGACGAGGGTGCGGGACCCGCTGCCGTGCAGGTCGACACGGGTCACGATGCCTTCCACGCCCCGCGACAGCACATGCAGGACACCGCCCTGGTCGAAGCGGACCGCGACCGGCTGGTGCACGTCGTCCGCGACCAGTTCGGGCTCGCCGCCGTCCGGGGGGGATGCGCCAGACCTGGCCGGTCAGCATCGGGTTCCGGCCGCTCATCATGTGCGGGTAGTACAGGTGGCCGTCCGGGCCGAGCTGCATCGCGTTGCCGAGGGCCAGTCCCTCGGTGAGGACCACCGGGTCGCCGCCGTCCGGGAACAGCTCCAGCAGCCGGCCACCCGGCTTCATCTCGTTGACGAAGAGCCGGTCGCCGACGCACGTGATGCCGTTGGGGTTCGTCACCCGGTCGGAGACGAGGGTGTACTCGCCTCCCGGACCGCGCCGCCACACCCGGCCGGGGACCAGGTCGGCGATGTACATCGAACCGTCCGCCCCGAAGGCCAGGTCGTCCGGCGACTGGACGGGGCTGTCCATCGGTACGACCACCTCGACGTCCCCGGTGGCGGGTTCCACGGCGCTGATCTGCCCGGCGAGGAACTGGGCGACGTACAGCCGCCCGTCCGGGCCGAACGCGACGCCGTTGGAACCCCACAGCCGGTTGGGCGGGTTGAGCCGCTTCGCCTCCCAGCGGGTGCCGGCGGGCCGTGTGCGGCCGGTCTCGTCGAACCGGCTGGGGTGCGTGGTCATCGCCTCTGCCATCGTCTCGCGTCCTTCCCCGCTCACTCGGCCTCGACCAGGACGTCGCGCATGCCGCCGTCGGAGCGCCAGCGCCGCAGCAGTTCGTGGAAGGCGACCGGGCCGTCGCCGTACGACTCGCTGCGCTCCCTCGGCATGCCCTCGTTGTTGTAGTAGCCGGGCGTGCACTCGGCCTGGAACCTGTGCAGGTCGGCGGCCTTCTCACGGATCGTGGCCACCCAGGCGTCCTGGGCCTCGGCGGTCGGCTCGACGTACCGGGCCTGCCGCTTGCCCGCCTCGGCGACGATCTCGGCGACGTGCGTGGCCTGCTCGTCGAGGATGTGCACGTAGTTCACGGCGGAGGCGTTCTGCAGCGGGCCGAGCTGGAAGAGATTGGGGAACCCGTGGCTGGAGAAGCCGTGCAGCGTCCTCGGGCCGGTGCTCATCCAGGTCTGCAGCAGGTTGGCGCCGCCCCGGCCGTACACCGGAAGCCGCCCGGACAGGATCCCGGAGACACCGACCTCGAAGCCGGTCGCGAAGATGACGCAGTCGACCTCGTACTCCGCTCCGCCGACCACGACCGCCTTCTCGGTGATCTTCTCCACGCCGTGGGTGTCGGCCGTGTCGACCAGGGTGACGTTGGGCCGGTTGAAGGTCTGCAGGTAGGTGTCGCTGAACGTGGGCCGCTTGCACATGTAGCGGTACCAGGGCTTGAGGAGCTCGGCGGTCCGAGGGTCCTCGACGAACGCGTCCACGCGGGCGCGGATCTCGTTCATCTTCTGGAAGTCGGCGATCTCGTACAGTCTCTCCCGCGCCTCGGGCGGGACGTCCGCGTAGGCGTTGGTGGGGATCAGCTTCTCCTGCAGCCGGGCGCTGCTGGTCCAGGCGTCGTCCACCAGGTCTTCGTCCACGCGGACACCGGTGACGACCTTGAGGAAGTTCTCCATCCGCCGCTTCTGCCAGCCCGGCTCCAGCGACTCGGCCCACTCCGGGTCCGTGGGGCGCTGGCCGCGTACGTCGACCGAGGAGGGCGTGCGCTGGAACACGTACACGTGCCGCGCGTCGGCCCCGAGGTGGGGCACGACCTGGATGGCGGTCGCGCCGGTGCCGATGAGGGCGACCCGCTTGTCGGCGAGCCCCGTCAGGCCGCCGCTCGCATCGCCGCCGGTGTAGGCGTAGTCCCAGCGGCTGGTGTGGAACGTGTGCCCCTGGAAGGTCTCGATGCCCGGGATGCCGGGGAGTTTGGGCTGGCTGAGCGTCCCGCTGGAGATCACCACGTGGCGCGCCCGCGTCTCGTCGCCGCGGTCGGTGGTGACGGTCCACTCCGACTCGGTGTCGTTCCAGCGCAGTTCGGTCACCTGGGTCTGGAAGCAGGCGTCCCGGTAGAGGTCGAAGTGCCGGGCGATCGCCCTCGCGTGCTGCCGGATCTCCTCGCCGGGCGCGTACTTCCACTTCGGGACGTAGCCGACCTCTTCGAGCAGCGGCAGGTAGATGTACGACTCGATGTCGCAGTGGATGCCGGGATACCGGTTCCAGTACCAGGTGCCGCCGAAGTCCCCGGCCTGTTCGATCACCCGGATCGACTCGACTCCGGCCTGGCGCAGCCGTGCGCCCGCGAGGAGGCCTCCGAACCCGCCCCCGATGACGACCACCTCGACGCGGTCGCGCAGGGACTCCCGCTCGGTGAAGGCGGTGTACGGGTCGTCGGCGTAGGAGCCGAACTCGCCGGTGGTGCGCCGGTACTGCCGGTTGCCGTCGGGGCGGATCCGGCGGTCGCGCTCGGCGCGGTACTTCGCGCGCAGGGCGTCGGGGTCGAAGCCCAGCTCGTCGGTGGTGAGGGGGGTGTCGGCGGACGGAGTGGGGGGTGTGGACATGCTGTCCTCTCTCTGCTGTCCGGTGTCCTCGGCTGATCAAGGGAACACGCCGACCGGACGCCGGGCCCGGGCGCGGCGTCCGGTCGGCGTGGGGGTTCAGCGCCGCATGTGCCGGCGCATCCAGGCGGCCTGCCCGCCGTCGACGAGCAGATCGGTGCCGGCGACGAACCGCGCCTGCGGGCCGGTGAGGAACGCCACGGCTTCGGCGATCTCCCCCGGGGTGCCGGTGCGGCCGGCGCCGCATTCGTCGATCATCCTGAGCATGTGTTCGCCGTTCGGCGACTCGGCCACGGCCTGCGACATCGCCGTGGAGATCACACCGGGGCTGACGGTGTTGATCGTCGCCCCGCGCCGGTTCCAGGCGAGCGCGGCCGCTTCCACCCGTACGTGGTTGGCGCGCTTGGACACCATGTAGGCGGTGGTCGCGTCGTCTCCGACGGCGGCGACGGCGTCGAGCCCGAGGAGGTCCTCCGCCGCGGCCGTGGCGAGTGCGGCCTCGTCCTCCCGGCTCAGGGAGGCGAAGTGGCCCGCCATGCTGGAGATCACGACGAGTGATGTACCGCGGGTCGCCGTCTTCGCGAACGCGTCGATCACATGGACCGTGCCGACCAGGTTGACCTCGAGGATCGTCCTCGCCGACGCGGTCGCGGCGGAGACACCCGCGGTGTGCACGACGGCGGCGAGGCGGCCCGCGCCGGCGGCTTCCTCCGCGAGCTTCTCGACCGACGCGCGGTCGGACACGTCGGTCGGCACGCCGTGCACCGCGTAGCCCTCGGAGGTGAGCGCGGCCACGGCCCGGTCGAGCTGTCCGCGCGAGGCCTCGGCGAGGAACAGGGTGCGCCCGCTGCCCAGCCGGCGCGCGATCGCCGTACCCATGCCTCCGGCGCCCGTGACCACGACGACGTCGCGGCGTTCGTCGAGCAGACGGTCAGTCATGGACAACCTCCTTGGTGTCAGCGGCCGTTGCCGGTGTCTCCTGCCGTACGGCCTCACGCCAGCTCGCGCCGGCCGCGATGGCCTGGCGCCAGGTCCGGATCGCCTTGGGCGGCATACCGACCGCGAGGGCGCCGGTCAGCCGGTCGCCGGTGCGGTAGGCGGCCACGAACCGGCGCGCCTGAAGGTCCCCGTCCACGACGGCGACTTCGTCGTGGCCGCGCAGGTAGCCGTATGCCTGGACCTTCATGTCGTACTGGTCGGACCAGAAGTACGGCACCGGCGCGAACGGCTTGCGGGCTTCGGGGTGGAGGAGGTTGCGGGCGGCGGCCATGCCCTGTTCGGCGGCGTTGGTGCGGTGCTCGATCCGCATCGAGGTGCCGAACAGCGGGTTGTACCAGCGGGCCACGTCCCCGGCCGCGTACACGTTCCGGGCGGCTTCGCAGTACTCGTCGCAGATCAGCCCGTCGCCGACGGCCAGGCCGCTGTCGGCGAGCCACTCGGTGTGGGGCAGCGAGCCGATGGCGACCAGGACCTCGTCGGCGTCGACCTGTTCACCGTCCGCGAGCCGCACCCCGTCCTCGGTCACCGCGGTCACGGTGACTCCGGTGCGCAGGTTGACGCCGTGGTCCAGATGGGCCCGCGACAGCACCCGCCCGACCTCCTCGCCGACCGCGTGGGCCAGCGGCACCGGCGCCGGTTCGAGCAGGGTCACCTCGGCGCCGAGCCGCCGCGCCACGGCGGCGGCCTCCGCCCCGAGGAACCCGGCGCCCACGACGACCAGGCGCAGCCCGGGCTCCAGCCGGTCCCGCAGGGTCATCGCGTCGTCCAGCGTCCGCAGCACATGGGCGCCCTCACCGGGCAGCCGGCGCGGGCGCACCCCGGTGGCCACGATCAGCCCGTCGTACGGCACCGCCGAGCCGTCCGCCAGACGCACCGTACGGTCCGGCACGTCCAGCCCGGTCGCGGCGACGCCGAGACGAAGGTCGAGGTCGAGGGCGTCGAGGTCGGACGTCGGGCGCAGCGCCAGTCGCCCGGGGCTCCACTCCCCGGACAGCAGCTGTTTGGACAGCGGAGGCCGGTCGTACGGCGGGTGCGGTTCGTCGCCGACGAGGGTGACCGTGCCGTCGAAGCCCTCCCGGCGGAGCGTCTCGACCGCGGCGAGCCCGGCGGCCGAGGCGCCCACGACGACGACTCGGTTCACTCCTCCACCAGCCGGATGGCCGCCGCCGGGCAGATCGCCACGGCCTCGCGTACGTCGTCGAGCAGTTCCTCGCCGGGCTCCTCCTCCAGCAGGATCGCGACGCCGTCCTCGTCCCGCTGGTCGAACACGTCGGGGGAGGCCATGACGCACTGCCCCGACGCCACGCACTTCGGCTCGTCCAATTCCACACGCATGCCGGTCTGCTCCTCGGTTCCTCGTGGGGGTAGGTGTCTCGGGGGTGTCACCAGCGGACGGGCAGGCACTTGACGCCGTAGGTGGTCCCCGTGTGGTTGAACGCCAGTTGCTCGATGGGCGCGGCCAGGCTCAGCGTGGGGACGCGCTTGTAGAGCGTGCCGTAGACGACCTGGAGTTCCAGGCGGGCGAGGTTCTGCCCGAGGCACTGGTGGGGCCCGTAGCCGAACGCGTTGTGCTGCCGCGCGGGACGGCTCAGGTCCAGTCGCTCGCTCTCGGGGAACGCCCGCGGGTCCCAGTTGGCGGCCTGCAGGTCGAAGAGGAGGCCGTCGCCCTTGCGGATGACCTGGTCGCCGATCTCGATGTCCTCCTTGGCGACCCGGCGCAGACCCGAGTGGACGATGGACAGATAGCGCAGCAGTTCGTCCACGGCACCCGCGACGAACTTCGGGTCGTCGCTCTCGCGCAGCAGGGCGAGCTGGTCGGGGTGGAGCAGCAGGGCGAGGGTGCCGAGACTGATCATTGTCGCGGTCGTCTCGTGGCCGGCGATCAGCATGGCGACGCCCATGCTGACGGCCTCTTCGTGGGTCATCTCACCGGCCTTGACCCGGCCGGCCATTTCGGACAGCACGTCGTCGTCCGGGTTCTCGAGCTTCTCGTGGAACAGGGTGTCCAGGTACTGGTGCAGCGCCCGGCCGGACGCCTGCGCCTCCTCGGCCGAGAGGGAGCTGTCGAGGACGCGGTTGCTGTTCTCCTGGAAGACGGCGTGGTCCTTGTACGGCACGCCGAGCAGTTCGGCGATGACCAGTGAGGGCAGGGGCAGTGCCAGCGCCGTGAGGAGGTCGGCCGGGTCGGGGCCGGCGAGCATGTCGTCGATCAGGTCGTCGACGAGCTTCTGGACGGCGGGCCGCATGGCCTCGATCCGCTTCACGAGGAAGGGGCCGTTGACCGACCGGCGCAGCCGGGTGTGCTCCGGGGCGTCGGTGTTGGTGATGAGCTTCGGCGTGAAGGGCGCGATCGCCGCCCGGTGGGCGTTGACGTGGGGGAAGTCCGGCTCGTGGTCGTCGTTGCTGACGCGGGGGTCGGTCAGCAGGGCCCGCTGGTCGGCGTGCCGGGTGATCAGCCAGGGCGTGGCGCCGTTCCAGATGCGGGCCTTGCCGAGGGGTTGGTCGTCCCGCAGTGGTGTCAGGGCCGGCGGCGGGGCGAGCGGACAGCCCGCGTCCCGGGGCATCGGGTACTCGGGAACCGAAGGGGCGGTGTCGGGGGTGCCGGCCAGCGTGTCGGCCATGTCTCTCCTCGGTGGTGGGGACTCCGTCGGAGCGGAGCGCCGGGTGATGTCGAGGCCTCGATGAGCACATGCAAACAGAGCGGACTGACGCCTTCCGGACAGTTTCCTGACAACAAGCTGACGTGACCCGGATCACACCCATGCCCCTTCGGTGCGAGGGCACCGGAACGGACTCCCGCTCCAACTCGCTTGCCGAACCATGCCCTTGACACCATGGTCCAGACCGGCGCATACGTCCACACTGTCGGCGAGGACCGCATGAGGGCCTTCCCGCCCCCATCCGTCCGGACCGCCGTACGGACTCTCACGAGAGTGGCGCGTTTGCTTCCTGACCCGTTCCCGCTTCGTCCCCGGTACGGCCGAGCCAGTAGCCGAAACCCCGGCGGGTGTGGATCAGCGCAGGCCCGCCCCGGTCCACCTTGCGGCGCAGCCGGGAGACGAGCTGCTCGATGGCGTTGTCCCCCCGGTACTCGCCCCAGACGTAGCGGGCGATCTGTTCCTTCGACAGGACCTTGTGCGCGTTGCCCAGCAGATGGCGCAGCAACCGGTACTCCGCGGGCGTCAGATCGAGCACCCGCTGCCCGCGCCGCGCCTGACAGGTGGCGTCGTCCAGGACCAGATCGCCGTACTCCAGCGCGCTGTCCCGCCATACGACGCTCCTGTCGCGCAGTAACACCTGGATCCGGGCGAGGACTTCGGCGATCCGGAGCGGCTTGGTGACGTAGTCCCGCTCCCCCAGACCCAGTTCGGGAAGGACCTTGCCGAGCGAGTCGTACGGCGTGAGGATGAGCACCGCCGGACGGTGGGCGACGACGGGACGGGACCGTGTGTCGAACCCCTCCAGGTCCGGCACGGTCATGTCGAGGACCACCAGGTCGAACGGGTGCTCGGCGAGCCGCGCCAGCGCGTCGCCCAGGGTCCCGGCCGTACCGGTCCGGTAACCGGCCAGCTCCAGCGTCGTCGAGAGCAGTTCGGACGTCGCCGGGTCGTCGGTGGCGATCAGGAGGTGCTGCCCTCCTCCGCGCGCGACCGAGGGTTTCTCACTGAGGCTGCCGTACATGGGAGGACCATTCATCGGGGGCGTGAGCGTGCGGGACGGCGAGGTTTCCGGCAGGGTGTCCGGGCCTCAGGCGGGACCCACGGCCGGGTCCGCCTCCTCGTCGGCGCGGACGAGGAAGTCGTCGACCAGGCGGCGGACGAGGGCCGCGAGGCGCCGGCACTCCTCGGGCGACCAGTCGGCCAGAGTCCTCTGCACGCCACGGCGGCTCGCCTCCCGTATGCGCCGGACGGCCTCCCGCCCCGCCGGGGTGAGCTCGACGCGCCGGGCGCGGCGGTCGGCGCGGTCGGGGACGCGGGTGACATAGCCGGCCTTCTGCAACTGCTGCACCTGCCGGGTGACATGGGACGCCTCGACCGCCAGCCGGCCGGCCAGCTCCCCCGGCCGCAGCGGCTCGGAGTCGGCGATCTGCCGCAGCACCGTCACGGCGGCCCGGTCCAGCGCCACGCCGGCCAGCGCCATGAGGCGCTCGTGCTGCCGGGTCCGGCTGATCAGATAGGTGGCGCGGGTCAGGGCGCGTTCGATCTCGATCACTTCCGGTGCGGGGGCGCCGGCCGACGACGGAGTAGGCATGGACATCACCCTACCTGCCACTTGCCTAACTCAAGCAATATGGGAAGAGGGATTGACTCGCGTCAACGGTCTGTGCTTGCTTGACTCAAGTAAGTCGGGCTTTTCACAGGCCCCTCCCCCTTCACCCGGGGCACGGCGCGCACACCCGGCCGGCCGCCCCCGCACACCCACTGAGGAGACAGCATGAGCAGCACCGGTCTGCAGGGCCGCGGTGTCGTCGTCACCGGCGCCGGAGGCGGCATCGGCCGGGCAGCGGCCCTGAGGTTCGCCGAGGAGGGCGCGAAGGTCCTGGTCGCGGACCTGAACCGGGAGGGTGCCGAGGAGACCGTGAAGTCGATCGAGGGCGCCGGGGGCACCGCCCTCGCGGTCGTCGGCGATCTCAGCGACCAGCGGGTGGTGGACGAGGTCGTCGACTCGGCGGTGCAGGCCTTCGGCGGGCTGGACGTGCTGGTGAACAACGCCGGGATCATGGACCGTATGTCCGCCCTCGCGGACACCGCGGACGCCGAGTGGGAGCGCGTCATCCGGATCAACCTCACCGCCCCCTTCCTGCTCACCCGGGCCGCCCTGCCGCACATGCTGGCAGCGGAGCGCGGTTCCATCGTCTTCACCGCCTCCGAGGCCGGTCTGCGGGGCAGTGCCGCCGGAGCCGCCTACACCGCCTCCAAGCACGGCGTCATCGGTCTGGTGAAGAGCCTCGCCGTCATGTACCGCAAGCAGGGCATCCGCGCCAACGCCATCGCCCCCGGACCCACGCTGACCAACATCCAGGTCGACGCCGACAAGGAAGCCCACGGGCCCGCGGTGGTGGGCCAGTTGATCGGCGCGACCATCGGCAGGCTGGGAACCGCCGAGGAGCAGGCCGCCGCGATCGTCTTCCTCGCCTCCGACGCCGCCGCCTTCGTCAACGGCGCCGTTCTGCCCGTGGACGACGGCTGGGCCGCCGTCTGAGACGTCGGGGCGCGCCCGGAAGTGGAGCCTGCCGCCGACCGCGGCCTGCGGCAGGCCACCCTCTGACGGCCGGCCTCAGCGCGGGGATACGCCGGTGGAGGGTGCCGGAGCACCACGTGACGGCAGGCGTCGCGGCCCAGGCGGTCCCGGAACGGCGAAGGGCCCGATCCGCTTCGGATCGGGCCCTCGCGCTTCACGGCGCCATGCGGACTACGACAGGGTCCACTTCTGGTTGCTGCCGCCGTTGCAGGTCCACAGGACGAGCTTGGTGCCGTTGGCGGTCCCCGCGCCGTTGGCGTCCAGGCAGAGGCCCGCGTTCACGTTGGTGATGGTGCCGTCGGCGTTGACGTTCCACTGCTGGTTGGTCCCACCGTGGCAGTCCCAGATGACGACCCGGGTGCCGTTGGTCGTGCCGCGGTTCCAGGCGTCCAGGCACTTGTTGCCGTAGACCACGAGCTCCTTGCGTGAGGTGTTGTTCCACGACTGGTTCTCGGCGCCGCTGCAGTCCCACAGCTGGGCGTCGGTGCCGTTGGTGATGGTGTTGTTGTTGATGTCGAGGCAGCGGTTCGACTGCTGTCCGACCACCTGGGCGCCGTTCGCGCCGGGCAGCGGGCGGACCTCGATGGCGTCGAAGTCCGGTGTCCAGGCGGAGGAGTTGGAGAACGTCAGCGTGTTCGACGAGCCCTTCGCCAGGGAGACCTCGACGGAGACGGTGCCGGGCGTGGTCCAGGAGCCGGTGGGCGGGAAGGAGACCGTGGTGGCCTGCTGCCCGTTGACCTGGAGGACGGCCGTACGGGCCGCGTTGCTGCCGTTGGTGTAGGCGATGTCGACGACCTTGGTGCCCGTGGCGCCGGCCGTGACGTTGTTGAAGCGGAGGGTGTTGGCGGCGCCGTTGCCGACGTTGCCCACCTTCGTGCCGCCGGAGCAGTTGGCGCAGGCCGCGTTGGCCGCGGAGCCGCCCTTGGTGTTGCCGGCGGCCTCGGCCTCGTACGTGGAGCTCGCGGCCTCGGTGCCGCCGGTGACCGTGAGCATCACGGAGTCCCTGGCGGGGACGGAGACGGTGTAGCTGGTGCCGAAGCTGCCCACGTTGGAGCGCGTCCAGAGGTTGCGGACCGTGGCGGAGGCGCTGGTGAGGCCGAGGTCGGACCAGCGGACCGTCATGTTCTGCGCGCTGCCCGTGCGGTTGAGCAGGACCACGGCCCGCTTGCCGGTGCCGGAGAGGACCTTGCTGTAGACCTGCAGCCCGGTGGTGTCCTCGGCGACCTTGACGCCCTGGAGGCCGCGCGGGTCCTGGTCGACCGCGATGACCTCGGGGTTGGTGAGGATGTCACGCGTCTGCGTGCTCATCGTGGCCAGGTTGTTGCCGGCGAGGAGCGGGGCGCCCGAGACGGCCCACAGGTTCATGTGGCTGCGGTTCTGGGCGGCGGTGAAGCCGTCCAGGCCGACCATCAGCATGTCCGGGTCGTTGTAGTAGCCGGTGTGCTGGGCCGAGGGGTGCACGTTCGCGTCGAAGTTGGCGAGCATGCTGTCCCACGACGGCGAGTTGCCGTGGAAGATGATGTCGGTGTTGGTCCGCCACAGGGCGGCCATGCCGGCGCCCCAGTTCCACGGGTTCTGCTTGCCCCAGTTGCAGATCGACAGGGTCAGCGGGCGGCCCGTGGTGGCCGACGCCTTCGCGGCCGCGTCGCTGATGGCCTGGTAGGTGGACTTCGCGTCGAGGCCCTCGACGTCACCGCCGCACCAGTCGACCTTGACGTAGTCGAAGCCCCACTGCGAGAACTGGAGCATGTCCTGCTCGTAGTGGCCCTCGCTGCCGCTGCCGGGCGCGGCCGGGCGGCCCGTCGGGAAGTAGTAGCCGCAGCCGTCCTTGCCCGCGTCGGTGTAGATGCCCGCCTTGAGGCCCTTGCTGTGGATGTAGTCGGCGATGGCCTTCATACCGCCGGGCCACTCGGACTCGTCGATGGTGATGTTGCCCTGGCTGTCGCGGGTGCCCTGCCACCAGCCCTCGTCGAGGTTGATGTACTTGTACCCGGCCTCCGGCAGTCCGGCCGCGACGAACGCGTCGACCTGCGCCTTGATGACGTTGTAGTCGATCTTCGCGGCGAAGGTGTTCCAGGAGGCCCAGCCCATCGGCGCCGCGGGTACCGCGATCTGGTTGGACGTCACCGCGACCGGTTCCGCCCGGTCGAGTTCGGTGGCCTGCTGGTGCTGGAGGCCGACCAGCGCACTGGCGGCCGTGGCGAGCACCGCCGTACGGATCAGGACGGCTCTGCCCAGGCGTTTCGCGCGGGGGACGAACTGCTGAAGGGGCATACGGGTTCCTTCCGGAAGGCGTGACAACCGAACACACACAAGATTGGTCGACATGCCGAACAATGCTCGAACCCCCGAACCGACCGACCGGCGCTGAAAGTAGAGCCCCCGTTACGCGGAAGTCAACGGCTCGTCACCACTCAATTCGCAGCAGCCGCACGGGTCATGGGAGACGGAGTGCGCCAAGCCCCCGGCCACGCGAAATCAACCGGAGCCGAACCCGCCGGAAACGTTGACGCGATCGCACCTCAAACCTATGTTCTGGTCGAGCTTGCGTACAGCGTACGAAATTTCGAAC
>NZ_VJZE01000189.1 GCF_009377205.1 Streptomyces phyllanthi | reverse complement strand
TTGACGCTTCCGGCGGCGAGACCGGACTGCCAGTACTTCTGCAGCAGCAGGAACGCGGCGATCAGCGGGAGGATGGTGAGCAGCGAGCCGGTGATCACCAGGTTGAAGATCACGTCGCCGCCGATCGTCTCGGCCTGGGAGTTCCAGACGCTCAGCCCCAGGGTCAGGGGGTACCAGTCCGCGTCCTTGAGCATGATCAGCGGCAGGAAGTAGTTGTTCCAGGTCGCGACCGTGGTGAACAGCAGGACGGTGACGATGCCGGGGGCGAGCAGCGGCAGGGCGACCTGGAAGAAGGTGCGCGCCTCGCTCGCGCCGTCCATACGGGCGGCCTCCAGCAGTTCGGTGGGGATGGCCTCGGTGGCGAAGACCCACATCAGGTACAGGCCGAAGGGCGAGACGAGCGAGGGAATGATCACCGCCCAGGGGGTGTCGGTGAGCCCCATCTTGCTGAACATCAGGAACGTGGGCACCGCGAGGGCGGTACCGGGGACGGCGACGGCACCGATGACCACGGCGAACACGGCGCGCTTGCCGGGGAAGTCGAACTTCGCCAGCGCGTAACCGCCCAGGATCGACAGGAACGTGGCCCCGCCGGCGCCGAGCACGACGTACAGGACGGTGTTCGCCAGCCAGCGTGTGAAGACGCCGTCGTTGTACGTGAACGTGTCCCGGATGTTGTCCCACAGGGCGAAGTCGTCGGCGAACCACAGTCCGGACGAGTCGGCCAGCCCTTCCTGGGTCTTGGTGGCGCTGATGACCAGCCATATCAGCGGCACCACGGTGTAGAGCAGCATCAGGCCGGTGAGCACGGTCAGCAGCACACTGCGCTGGGGGCGCCCGGGAACGTGCTTGCGGGGTGTCCGCAGACGGGCCGTGCCCTTGCCCGCGCCGGCGGCCGGTGCGGGTGCGGAGGAGGAAGCGGTGGTGACGGGGGTGCTCATCGGGTCACGCTCCCTTGCGCATGCCGCGCAACTGCACGATGTAGGCGATCACCATGGTGATCACCCCCATGATGATCGCGACCGTCGCGGAGTAGTTCTGCTGCTGGCCGTTGAAGGACAGTGAGTACGTGTAGAAGTTCGGCGTGAAGTCGGTCGTGATGGCGTTGCGCGCCAGCTGCCGCAGGATGTTCGGCTCGTTGAAGAGCTGGAAGCTGCCGATGATCGAGAAGATCGTCGCGATGACGAGGGCACCGCGGATGGCGGGGAGCTTGATGGCGGTGATGACGCGGATCTGTCCGGCGCCGTCGATCTCCGCCGCCTCGTAGAGGGAGTGCGGGATGACACGCAGCGCGGAGTAGAAGATCAGCATGTTGTAGCCGACGAACTCCCAGGTGACGATGTTGCCGATCGACGCCAGGACCAGGTCGGTCGAGAGCGGGTCGGGCAGGTTCACGCCGAAGGCCTCGTTGACGTCCCCGACGAGGCCGTAGCGGGTGCCGTACATGAAGCCCCACATCAGGGTGGCGACCACGGCGGGTACCGCGTACGGCAGGAAGATCGTGATGCGGAAGAAGTCCTTGCCGTAGAGCCGTCCGCTGTCCAGGACGAGGGCGATCAGCAGGGCGATGCCGAGCATGATCGGCACCTGGACCACGAGGAAGAGCGTGACCCGGCCGAGGGAGGCCCAGAACCGGTCGTCCTCCAGCGCCGCCTGGTAGTTGTCCAGTCCGACGAAGGTGGTGCCGCCGATCAGCTGGTCGCGAAAGAGGCTGAGGTAGATCGAGTACGCGATCGGCGCCAGGAAGACGAGCGCGAACACGGCCACGAAGGGGCCCAGGAAACCCCACCCCGTCCAGGAGCGGCGGTCCCGTCTCGCCGGGGGCGGAGCCGGCCGCGGTTCCACGGCCGCAGGCGGTTGTTGCGTCGTCATGTCGTTCCTCGTTCGTCACCTGCCGGAACCAGCGGTGCCGCCTGGTGTCCTCGTGGAACCCTGTGGCCGCTCCGCCGCGATGTTTACGCAAACATGGGCCTCGGAAAAGGGCCCCTGCGCTGTTATGTTTACGTAAACATCCAGTGGCGGCATGTCTACACTGCCCCGATCGCGGCGGTCAAGGGACCATTGGTGAAGCCGTGGTGCAAGCAGTGAAACTGTGATGCGACAGCCCAGGAGAGGAGACGGCCGGCGGATGGACACGGCTGACAGAACCCCGAGCGTCACCGGCGGCGGGCGCGGACGGCCCCGTGCCGGGGCCAGGGGCCAGACCGCCTCCATGGCGGACGTGGCCCGGCTGGCCGGAGTGTCGTCGCAGACCGTCTCCCGGGTGTCCAACGGCTACGCCGGGGTGACCGAGGAGACCCGGCAGCAGGTGCTGGCGGCCATGAAGGAACTGGGTTACCGGCCCAACAGCGCCGCCCGGGCCCTCAAACGCGGCGAGTTCCGCACGATCGGCGTCATCACCTTCTCGCTGTCCACCACGGGCAACGTCCGCACACTGGAGGCGATCGCCAACTCGGCGGCGCACGAGGGGTACGCGGTGACGCTGCTGCCGGTCGCCGTGCCCACCCAGGACGAGGTCCGCGGCGCGTTCACCCGGCTGGAGGAACTCGCGGTCGACGCGGTGATCGTCATCATGGAGGTGCACCTGCTCGACGCGGCGACCATCGCGCTGCCGCCGCACGTCCAGGTCGTGGTCGTCGACTCCGACGCGGGCGACCGCTACAACGTCGTGGACACCGACCAGGCCGGCGGCAGCCGCGCCGCCGTACGACATCTGCTCGGCCTGGGTCACGGCACGGTGTGGCACCTGGGCGGCCCCGAGGGTTCCTTCGCCGCGCAGCGCCGGGCGGACGCCTGGCACGCGGCCCTCGTCGAGGCGGGCCGTACCCCGCCACCCCTGCTGCGGGGCGACTGGTCGGCGGAGTCGGGCTACCGTACGGGGCTCGAACTCGCGGCCCGGGAGGACTGCACCGCCGTCTTCGTGGCCAACGACCAGATGGCCCTCGGCCTGCTGCGGGCCCTGCACGAGCGAGGGCGGCGCGTGCCCGAGGACGTGAGCGTCATCGGCTTCGACGACATCCCCGAGGCGAGCTCGTTCCTGCCCCCGCTCACCACCCTCCACCAGGACTTCGCCGAGGTGGGACGGCTCTGCGTCAAGAACGTCCTGCGCAAGATGCGCCACGAGGGCGCCGAGCGCGGCACGACGCTGGTACCGACCCGGCTCGTGGTGCGCGAGAGCACGGCGCCACCGCCCTCGCAGGCCTGAGGGTCCCGCGCGGACGGCAGTGGGACCCCCACCCGCTCATCCGCGGTCACCAGGGAGCCAGGGAGGGGTGGGCACTCGCCGGTCCGTCCTGCGCCAGGACAGCCAGAGGGCGACCGCTTCCGCTATCGGCTGCTGCGTCTCCAGTTCGACGAAGCCGAACTGCCCGCCCTGGTTGCACTCGAGGAACCACCACACTCCTTCCTCGTCCTCGGCGAAGTCGAAGGCGGCGTACGCGAGACCGGAGAGCGAGAGGTACTCCAGTGCCGACTTGGCTATGCGGTCGGGCACCGGGACGGCCTCCCAGGGGTGCCCGGTCTCGCCGTAGCGGCCGTCGACCTGCCCGGGCGCGGAGCGCTTGCGGGCGGCGAACTGGCGCTCGCCGACGCAGGTCAGACGGATGTCGGCCCGCTTCGGTACATAGCGCTGCAGCAGCGCGGGCCCGGCGGCCACAGTGGAGAAGTCGGCGTCGGGGCCGATCAGTGTCGTCGGCAGGGCGGCCTCGGGGTCGTCCGGTGGCGGACCCGAGGCCGACTTCACGACCACGTCCCGGTATGTCTCGGCGAACTGCTGTGCGAGCCTCGGCGCGGTGGTGAAGATGGTCGGCGGTACGGCGAAGTCGCTGTAGTGGGCGAGCCGCAACTGCCAGGGCTTGTGGCGCGCCTGCTCGGCGTTGCCCGGGTGGTTCATCCACGCGGTCGAGGCCGAGTAGAGCATCCCGTAGAGCGCCTGCTTGGTCTCGGCGGTCAGCCACGCGGAGGGTTCCGGCGCGTGGGCGGCGGGTTCGCCGGGCCTGCGGACCCAGACGGATCGCAGGCCGCCCATGCTGAGCACATGTCCGTGGACCGACAGGTGCCCGTCGAAGTCGCCGTGGGCGTAGTCGGCCGACAGCTTGGCCTTTCCGGGGATGTCGGCCGGGTCGAGGCGCATCACGGGCACACCCAGCCGGTTGAGCTCCGCCACCACCATGTCGGCGGTCACGTCCTGCTCCGACGTGAGAATCAGTACGGTCACGGGCGGCTGCCAGTCAGTCGTCGAAGTGCGTCGCCGAGCCTGCCGTGGAGGTCGTGGTGCCGACCGCGAGCAGGAGGTCCCGGTCGGCGACGGCGGGGCGGCCGTCGCCGAGGATGTTCAGCTGCAACGAGGCGTCGTAGCTGTAGGGCTCCACGACGGTCGGCAGGGCTCTCGGGCGAACGAAGTTGAGAGTGAACGGTCGCAAGGTGAATCTCCCAGGTCGGACGTTGGTTATACGTGTTCATATACGTCAGTTCCCGCGAAGAAGGTTCATCACTTTGCGTCACATCGAGGTGAAGATCGTCACATCAACCCAACGGCCGGTTTAAACGTCCGCCCCTTGATCCAGGGGCCGACCGGCCAGTAACAGTGACGTGCGCCACACGCTTTCCGAGGCTCTCGACCTCGGGCGATCCCCCGGCTTAGCGTTCCGGCGTTTCATGGTGCCTGAAACGATTCATCAACCGGACTGGGGGCCGAGGCCATGCGTGAATCCATCTCAGGGCGTGGCGGGGTGACGCGCCGTTCGGTCCTGGCTGCCGGGCTGGTGGCGGGGGCGAGCGTCCCACTGGGTCCGGCTCCCCCGTCGGCCGCCGTCCCGGGCTCGGCCACCGGCGGCCGGGGAGTCGGCGCCGAATGGTTCGCCGCACCCCCACGGTCCGTGCGCCCCAGGTTCCGGTGGTGGTGGCCGGACGGACTCGTCGATCCGGACGAAGTCGCCCGGGAGATCGACCAGATGGCCGACGCCGGGTTCGGTGGAGCCGAGATCGCCGCCGTGCACCACAGCGTCCGCGACAAGTCGGTCCTGGACACCGCGCACCACGGGTGGGGCAGCAGACCCTGGCGCGCGGGCGTCGAGGCGGCGTTACGGCGGGCCGCGAGACGCGGACTCACCGTCGACCTCACACTCGGCCCCGCCTGGCCCGCCGCCGTGCCCGGCATCACCCCGGACGACGAGGCGGCCGTGCAGGAGCTCGCCCACGGGCGCGCCCAGCTGACCGGCGGGGCCACTTTCAGCGGGCCCGTGCCACCGCCCGTGCACGAGGCGGCGCCCGGCGTGAGGCGGCAGCACCTCCTCGCCGTGCAGGCGGCGCGCGTCGACCCCGCCCACTCCACCCGCAGGGAGACCGGCCTGGATCTCGCCACGGTCGAGGACCTCACCCGCCGGGTCACCGACGGCGCCCTCACGTGGACGGCGCCGCCCGACGGACAGTGGGTGCTGATCTCGTACTGGCGGCGGGGCTCGGGGCAGCAGCCCGAGTCGGGCCCGCACTCCTCCCCCGCCGCCTTCGTCGTCGACCACTTCAGCCCGGCCGGCACCGCGGCGATCACGGAGTACTGGGAGTCACGGCTGCTCACTCCCTCCCTGCGGCGGCTGTTGCGGGCCGCGGGCGGGGCGTTCTTCGAGGACTCCATCGAGTTGGAGACCGACGGCCTGCAGTGGACGCCCCGGCTGCCCGAGGCGTTCGAGAAGCACACCGGCCGGCCGCTCCTGCCGTATCTCCCCGCGGTCGTGCTGGACAACGGCAACCAGGTCTTCGCCTTCGAGGCACAGCTGACCCGGCAGATCCGGCACGACTTCTGGGAGACCGTCTCCGGGCTGTTCAACCGTCACCACGTCCGGGCCCTGCGCGACTGGGCGCACTCCCTGGGCATGGCGCTGCGCGCCCAGCCGTACGGGCTGCCGACCGACGCCATCGCCTCGGCGGCGATCCTCGACGTCGCCGAGGGCGAGTCGCTCGGCTTCAAGAACCTGGACGACCACCGCTGTCTGGCCGGCGGCCGGGACATGGCGGGCCACACCGTGCTGTCCTGCGAGGCAGGCGCCTACAACGGATCCGCGTACGGCACGACCTGGGACCGGTTCCTGCGGACCATGGGCGGCGCGTACGCGGCGGGCGTCAACCAGACGGTCCTGCACGGCTTCTCGTACGCCACCGCGCCGGGGGTGAGCTGGCCCGGTTTCGCCGCGTTCAGCCCGTACGGCGGGGCGCCCGGCTACGGGGAGTCCTGGGGGCCGCGCCAGCCGACCTGGCGGCACGCCGACGACATCGCCGGCTACCTCGGCCGGGTGCACCGCGTCCTGCAGGCCGGTACCGCCCGGGCGGACGTCGCCGTGTTCCGCCAGACCGGCTACACCGCCACCGGGATCGGTGCCTCGTGGTTCACGTCGACCGGGGTGCCGCTCGGGTGGACCCACCAGTTCCTCAGCGGTCCGCTGCTCGGTCTGCCGGGCGCCGTCGTCTCCGGCGGCCGGCTCGCGCCCGAGGGACCGGCGTACAAGGCGCTGTTCGTGGAGGGCGACTTCTTCCACGGGTCCACGCCCACGCTGGCCGAGGCCGACGCCCGCAGGGTGCTGGACCTGGCCACGGCCGGGCTGCCGGTCGTCCTGCTCGGTGCCTTCGACCAGGCGCTGACGCCGGGGGTGCCCGGGGACGGCGGGACCGAGCGGCTGCGCGAGGTGCTCACGCGTCTGCTCGCCCTGCCCCATGTGCGCCGCGTGACGGACAGGGCGGCCGTCGGCGACGCCCTCGCACAGCTCGGGGTGACCCCGGACGTGCGGTACGCCACCACCTCGACCCTCCTCAACGCCCACCGGGTCACCGAGGACGTGGACTTCTACTACTTGTGCAACGGCAAGCACGCCGAGACGGTCCGGCCGCCCGTCGCCGCGATCGACCACGAGGTGACGCTGCGCCGCACCGTGCGCGGGACCGCGGTGCCGTACCTGCTGGACCCGTGGACCGGCGAGGTCGTGCGCCTCGCCCGCTACACCGAGGACGACGGCCGCTTCACGCTGCGTGTGGCGCTTCAGCCCGGGCAGGCCGCGATCGTCGCGCTGGGCCGGCCGGGCCTGTTCGGCGACCGCGTCGGCAGGCGGGCGCACGCCGTCGCCGGCGACGCCGACGAGGTGCTGTTCACGCCGGACGGACTCGCCGTGCGGGCCGGCCGGGCGGGCACCTACACGACCCGGCTGTCCCACGGCCGTACCGTCACCACGAGGATCGCCGCGGTGCCCGCCCCCGTCGTACCGGACCGCTGGCAGCTGGACGTGGAGGACTGGCGCCCCGGCGACGGGCCGACACGGACCGAGGTCGTCCGGCACACGCTGACGCTCGGCACGCTGCTGCCCTGGCCGCAGATCCCCGAGCTCGCCGATGTCTCGGGGATCGGCCGTTACCGGACGACGCTCACGCTGCCGCCGGACTGGACCGCGGGCCACGGAGCGCTCCTCGAACTCGGACAGGTCGGTGACACCTGCCGGGTCACCCTCAACGGCAGCCGCCTCGGGCCCGTCGACCGGCTCCACCCCGTCCTCGACGTCGGCCCGTGGCTTCGGCGCGGGGACAACACGCTTGAGGTCGAGGTGGCCACGCCCCTCCTCAACCGTCTGCGGGTGGCCGTTCCGGACGTCTTCGGCGGGGTCGCACGTCAGGCGTACGGGCTGCTGGGTCCCGTCCGGCTGGTTCCCTACGCGCAGGCGCGGGTGGGGTAGACAGGGAGATCGGTGGTGCGCGCCGGGGCCCACGTGAAAAGCTCACCGCGCGCGGGTGGGAAGCTCGTCGCGCGCGGACGGCGAACGGCAGCCGTACGGATCTGCCGTCGTACCAAACGGCGTGTCGACGTAGCGATCCAGCGATGCAGCGACGTATCGGCACGAGGAGAGGCGGCGGCATGCGCATCGGATTGCTCGGGACAGGACCGTGGGCCGAGATGGCCCACGCCCCGGCGTTGAGCGGGCATCCCGGACTGGACTTCGTGGGGGTGTGGGGCAGGCGCCCGGAGGCGGCCGGGGAACTGGCCGGCCGTCACGGCATACGCGCCTACGACGACGTCGACGCCCTGCTCGCCGACGTGGACGCGGTCGCCGTCGCCCTGCCTCCCTCCGTCCAGGCGCCCCTCGCCGTACGCGCCGCACGGGCCGGCTGCCATCTGCTGCTCGACAAGCCCGTCGCGACGAACGTCGACGAGGGACGGGCCGTCGTCGAGGCGGCCATGGAAGCGGGGATCGCCTCGGTCGTCTTCTTCACCGCTCGTTTCCAGAGCGCGGCGGAGGCCTGGATCGCCGAACAGGCCGCCACGGACGGCTGGTTCACGGCACGCGCGCAATGGCTCGGCGCGGTGTTCACCAGCGACAGCCCGTTCGCGGCGTCGCCGTGGCGCCGGGAGAAGGGGGCGCTGTGGGACGTCGGTCCGCACGCCCTGTCGGTGCTGCTGCCGGTGCTCGGCGACGTCCAGCGGGTGGCCGCCGCGGCACGCGGCCCCGAGGACACCGTCCACCTGGTCCTCGGCCACGCCGGCGGGGCGTCGAGCACCCTGACGCTGAGTCTCACGGCCCCGCCCGCGGCTGCCGGAGCGACCGTGGAGCTGCGCGGAAAGGCCGGGGTCACGGTCCTGCCGGCCTCCACCGAGGGAGCGGTGGAGGCGCTCACCCGGGCCGCGGACTCTCTCCTCGCCGCGGTCGACACCGGCCGCCCGCACGCGTGCGACGCCGCGTTCGGCCTGCGGGTGACGGGGATACTCGCCGCGGCCGAAGGGCAGTTGGGCGGTGGCTTCGGGACCGGGTGACGCACCCTGTGCTGCCGTTCTCCTATGGTGGCGGTGCCCCGCCGGCCTGAGCGGGGCACCGCCACCGTCAGAGCCTGTGTCATATCCCCGGTCGGATCAGCGTGCGGCGTCTGGTGCGTGCGATCGCAAGGCGCCGCAGCGCCCTCGATGGGGGTCCCCCCGCTCGAGCGAAGCCGAGAGTGGGGGAGGAGTCACGTGGGCGTTTCGGCGACGCGGCGAGTGTGCGTGCCAGGCGTCGCGCGCCCGGCCGGGGATATGACACAGGCTCTCAGTGCGTCGTGCCGAAGAACTCGCGTACGTCGCGGACGAGGAGCTCCGGGGCCTCCATAGCGAGGAAATGGCCGCCGCGGTCGAGTTCGGTCCACCGTACGACGTGGTGGTCGCGTTCGGCCCAGCGGCGGACGGTCACGTCGTGGGTGGAGACGAGTACGGCGGTGGGCACCGTTCCTCGCCCGCCTGCCGCCCAGTCGTCCTGGACGCCGTCCCACTCGGTCGCCCCGTCCGTCGCCCCGCCCTCGGCCCAGGTGGTCGCGGACATCTCCTCGTAGTAGACCTGGGCGGCGGAGGCGGCCGTGCCGGTGAACCAGTACAGGGAGACGTTCGTCAGCATGCGGTCCCGGTCGACGACGTCCTCGGGCAGTGCGTCCTCCGGATCGGTCAGTTCCTTGAACTTCTCCACGATCCAGGCCAGTTGGCCCACCGGGGAATCGGTGAGGGCGTACGCCACCGTCTGCGGGCGCTGGGAGTTGCACCGCAGGTAGCCGTCGTTGAAGTCCTGCATGCTCTGCCGGCGGCGCTGCTCGGTGTCCGTGAGGCCGTCGGTGTCGCCCTCCTCCAGAGGGAAGGTGACCATGGCGTTGACGTGGATGCCGATGACGCGGTCCGGGGCCTGCCTGCCCATCTCGGGGGCGATCCACGAGCCGGTGTCGTACCCCTGGACGCCGTACCGTGCGTAGCCCAGTCGGGACATCAGTTCGGTGAGCACGGTGGCCATCCGGGCGGCGTTCATACCGGGCCCGGCCAGCGGTGTGGAGAAGCCGAATCCGGGCAGCGACGGGATGACCAGGTGGAAGGCGCCGGCCGGGTCGCCGCCGTGGGCGCGGGGGTCGGACAGGGGGCCGATGACGTCGAGGAAGTCCACCACCGAGCCCGGCCAGCCGTGCAGCAGGATCAGCGGTGTGGCGTCCGGCTCCGGGGAACGCACATGCAGGAAGTGGAGGTTCTGCCCGTCGACGGTGGTCAGGAACTGGGGGTGTGCGTTGAGCGCCGCCTCGTGGGCCCGCCAGTCGTAGCCGGTGCGCCAGTGGTCGGTGAGGTCGCGCAGGTAGGTCACCGGGACGCCACGGCTCCAGCCGACGCCGGGCAGTTCGGCGGGCCAGCGGGTGGCGGCCAGCCGGGCGTGGAGATCGTCGAGCCGGTCCTGCGGGATCGCGATGCGGAACGGGTGGATTGCGGATGCCGTACGGATGCCGTGTGTCGTGTCGTTGCCCGGTGTCATGGGGCTGCCGGACGGCGTGTCGTCGCCCGGTGTCATGGGGCTGCCGGACGGCATGTCGTTGCCGGGAGTCGTGTGGTCGCCGGGTGTCGTGGTCGTCATGGCTGCGACGTTAGGAAGCACCTGGGTCAGTTGCGGTCCTAACTCTCCGGCAGTCTGGGGGACATGGTGGAGACCTCCGGACGGCTGCTGAAGCTGCTCGCCCTGCTGCAGACCCATGGCGACCGGTCGGGCGCCGAGCTCGCCGAACGTCTCGGAGTGAGCCGGCGTACCGTGCGCCGTGACGTGGAGCGGCTGCGCGAGCTGGGGTATCCCGTGCGGGCGAGCCGCGGCTCCGCCGGGTACCGGCTGGGCGCGGGGGCGAGTCTGCCGCCCCTGCTGCTGGACGACGAGGAGGCCGTGGCCGTCGTGGTCGGGCTGCGCACCGCGGCCGGTGGTTCGGTGGCGGGCATCGGGGAGTCCTCGCTGCGCGCGCTGGCCAAGCTGGAGCAGGTGCTGCCCTCCCGGCTGCGGCACCGGGTCGGCACGCTGCACGCCGCCACTGTCCGGGCGGGCTCGGTCCCGGGCCCCGAGGTCTCCCCCGACACGCTCGTGGCCATCGCCGAGGCGTGCCGACGGCACGAGCGGCTGCGGTTCGACTACACGAGCCCCCGCGGCGGGCACAGCGTCCGCTCGGTCGAGCCGCACAGTCTGGTCAGCTTCGAACGCCACTGGTATCTGGTCGGTTGGGACACCGACCGCGGTGACTGGCGCACGTTCCGCGTCGACCGGCTCGTCCCGCGCACCCCGACCGGTCCGCGGTTCGCTCCGCGTGAGCCTCCCGAGGGCGATGTGGCGACGTATGTGGCGCACCGGCTGTCGTCACGGGCCTGGCGGTTCCAGGCCACCGTCACCCTGCACGAGTCCGCCGAGGCGGTCGCCGACCGGGTCTGGCCCGGTATGGGCGTCGTCGAGCCGCTCGACGACCGCAGCTGCCTGCTGCGCCTGGGCGCCGACACGCCCCGCGACCTCGCCTGGATGATCACGTCCGTCGACGCGGACTTCACCCTCACCCACGCCCCACCCGAACTCACCGACGCCCTGCGCGTCCAGGGCACCCGGTGTCTGGACGCGATACGGGCCGGCTGACCGTCCGCCCGGCCGGGTCACAGGGTGTGCGCGAAGGCCGCGAGCGCTTCGAAGTCGGCGTCGCGGAGGCCGAGTCGGGCATCGACGTGGTGGAGCAGGGCAGGCCCCGTGTGGTGGGCGTGGACGAAGGTGCGGTCCCTGTCGCCGAGTTCGTCGTCGACCCAGGCGAAGGGCCTGCCCTCGGCATGCGCGACGAGGTGGCGGGTCTTCCAGAACGTGCCGTCCGGTGCCGCGTCGTGCATCGTCGGCCACGGCACGACGGGGAGCTCCGGCAGCCCGAGCACGGGGGCGATGAAGTCGTTCGCGTCCTCGCGCCACGTGGTCGCCCACACCAGGTCGTACCGGTCGCTCAGCTCCAGGAGACGACCACCGTGGCCGGGGTTGAGCCAGACCCGCAGCGGCTTCACCGACGCCGTCCACGCGCCCGGATGCATCGCGATCCAGCCCGGTGGCTTCATCCGGTGGGTCGTGTAGCCGTCGGGGCGCCGTGTGGGCTTCGCCGCGTACGGGTTCAGCGGACCGTCGACGTCGAGATAGAGCAGAGGGCGGCTCGCCACGGTGTCCCCCTCCACACTGGACCGTCGGGAGTGCGACGAGCGTAGCCCGTGGACGCTCCGCGCTCCTCACGGTTTTCCGTGGAGTGGTGTCTCACCGTTGGCGGCCGCCCGGCTCGGCGGGGAGAGCGCCGCCGCGCCGTCCCTCGGGGGAGGTGCCGTCACTCCCCGAGACGGGTGCGCAGCATCTGCTTACCCAGCTCGGCACCCTTGCGGCTGTCGGCCTGCGCCTTGCGGAACAGCTCCACGACCTCGGTGTCCTTCTCGCGTTCCGCGTCCTGGATGTAGTTCTCCAGACGCAGCGCGTTGCTCAGGCACGCCTCGACGTACCAGATGAGGTTGTAGTCCTTGTCCGGCGTACCGGTGATGCCGCCGGTCTCCGTCGTGCTCGTCACGCTGGAACCTCCTCCGAGTCCATGAGCCGGGAGTACTTGAGCTGCTCGAACTGCTCGAGCCGGGAGTACTCGCTTCCTGAACGCGGCCCGGGTACCCGGGGCGCCGCCGCGTACACGGCCTCAGCCGGGGTTCCCGATCGGAGGAGGCCGGGAAGCGGGCGGACGCATGAATCAATCGTCCATGCAATGGATATGCGTGCAGATCCTTGTCCAGCCTGTTGTTTCGAGCGTAGTCTCGCCGCATTCCATCTCCGCCTGAATCCGAGGTACGCCCATGGACCGCGCCCGGCTGCGGCATCTCCTGGCTCGTGAGAGCGGTGAGGCCGAGCGTCGCAACCCGCGTTCGAAGGCCGCGTACGAGCGTGCCGACCACCTGTTCGGCCGGGTGCCGATGACCTGGATGAACAAGACCGCGGGTGCGTTTCCGAGGTATCTGGCCACGGCCCGGGGCGCCCGCGTCACCGACATCGACGGGCACGAGTACGTCGACTTCTGTCTGGGTGACACCGGGGCGATGGCCGGGCATTCGCCCGCGCCGGTGGCCGAGGCCGTGCGCAGGCGGTTCACGGAGTCGGGCGGAGCGACGGCGATGCTGCCCACGGAGGACGCCGAATGGGTCGGCGCCGAGCTGACCCGGCGCTTCCGTCTGCCGCGCTGGAGTTTCTCGCTGACCGCGACCGACGCCAATCGCTGGGCGATCCGGCTCGCCCGTGCCGTCACCGGGCGGCCGAAGATCCTCGTGAACAGTTACTGCTACCACGGCAGTGTCGACGAGTCGCTGATCGTCGTCGGACCGGACGGGCGGGGCACGGCACGTCCCGGCAATGTCGGCGCGCCGTGCGACGTGACACTGACCAGCCGGGTCGCGGAGTTCAACGACCTCTCGCAGCTGGAGGAGCAGCTCGCCCACGGTGACGTCGCCGCCGTCCTCATGGAACCCGCGCTGACCAACATCGGCATCGTGCTGCCCGAGCCCGGCTATCCGGCCGGGGTCAGGGAGCTGACACGGCGGTACGGCACCCTGCTCCTCATAGACGAGACCCACACCTTCTCGGCCGGGCCCGGTGGCTGCACCGCCGCCTGGGCTCTGGAGCCGGACATGCTCACGATCGGCAAGGCGATCGGCGGGGGCGTACCGGCGGGGGCGTACGGGCTGTCCGGCGAGCTGGCGGAGCGGCTGCTCGGCCGGGACGACCTGGACCTCGTCGACATGGGCGGGGTGGGCGGCACCCTCGCGGGCAACGCGCTGTCCGTCGCCGCGATGCGGGCCACGCTGGAGCACGTGCTCACCGACGAGGCGTTCGCGCACATGGTGAAGCTGTCCGAGCGGTTCGAGGCCGGGGTGCGTGCGGGCATCACGGCACACGGGCTGCCCTGGTCGGTGAGCCGGCTCGGCGCCCGGACCGAGTACCGCTTCGCCCGCCGGGCGCCGCGCACCGGTACGGAGTCGGCCGCGGCGTCCGACGCCGAGCTGGAGGACTTCCTCCACCTCTACCTCGCCAACCGGGGCATCCTGCTGACGCCGTTCCACAACATGGCGCTGATGTGCCCGGACACCACCGAGCAGGATGTCGACGCCCATACCGGCGTCTTCGCCGACGCGCTGTCCGACCTGGCGGGTTGAGCCGCGCCGGTAGTGTGAGGCGCCCCTGCGGAAGGAAGCACACAGCGTGGACGAGATCGACCGGGCCATCCTGCGCGAACTGCAGACCGACGGCCGTATCGCGTACGCGGATCTCGGCCCCAAGGTCGGCCTGTCGGCGTCGGCCGCTCGTCAGCGGCTGCAACGGCTGCTGGACGCCAAGGTCGTCCAGGTCGTCGGGGTGACCGACCCGATGGGCATGGGCGGTCAGTCGATGGCCCTGCTCGGCATCACCGTCACCGCCGAAGGGGACCCCCGGGCCGTCGCCGACCGCCTGGCCGAGCGGGCCGAGGTCGTGTACTCGGTGCTGACCTCCGGCGGGTTCGACCTGTTCGCCGAGGTGGTGTGCCCCAGCCCGCGGGCACTGCTCGACTTCGTGAACGACGTGGTGAAGCCCCTCGAAGGGGTGGCGGAGGTGCGGTCCTTCCCGTACTTCGGGATCCACACGCACCGGTTCCTGTGGAACGTGGGCTGAGCACCAGGAGGCCCCTGCCGGCCGAAGCGCACCGGTAGCCCGGCCAGTCCGCGGAGAAGGGTGTCGGCGCGCCAGGTGAGCGCCGGCAGGTCGGCGGCCGGCGCCAGGGTGGGGCGGTGTGCGAGGAGCGGGCGAAGAGCCGGGTGTACTGCGGCGGATCGGTCCGGAGGATGGTGCAAGTCGCAGGGTCACCATCGTCGATATCGCGCGTCACGCCCAGGTGCCCCGATGGCGTGCCCGCCGTCCTTCCGCCAGGAGGAGGGGTGCCGGATGTCGATTTGCGCGGACGCGGTCGGTCGGTGCGGCGCGGGCCGCGTCGCGCGGGACGACCAGCCGGCACGCACCGCTCTCCGGGACGAGGACGCGGGCGCAGCGGACCTTCGTCCGCAGAGCCGCGTAGAGGTGACAGGGGTTCGTGGCCGGATCGCGGCCGTCGGGAGCGAGTTCCTTCAAGGCGGGCGCCGCCATGGGGGCCTCCTTCCCGCCGCTCGCCGTCGCGGTCGACACAAACGGGGAAAACTCCCCACTTCACGCTCGGACGGTACCATCCCGACCGGGGAGCACTCCCCGAAAGGGCGGAGAGCCTCCCGGCGGGACGGGCGGCCTTCCGGCGGGGGCTTCCCAGCGGGACGGGTGACGTCCCGGCAGGACGGAAGGTGACGAGGGTGACGGACAGCAACAGCGCCGACGGGGTCGGGAGGCCCGTGCGGCGGAGCGACGCGCGGCGCAACCGGGAGCTGCTGATCGAGGCCGCGCACGAGGTGTTCACCGAGCAGGGGCTCGAAGCGCCGCTCGACGTCATCGCCCGCCGGGCGGGGGTGGGCAACGCCACGCTGTACCGGCATTTCCCCAGTCGCGCGGTCCTCGTGGACGCGGTGTTCCACGGTCTGCTGACGGACACGATGGCGGTCGGCGAGCAGGCGCGCGCCGTCGAGGACGCGTGGGCGGGTCTGACCGGCTATCTGGAGTCCGTGTTCGCGGGTCTGGCCGCCGACCGCGGCACCAACGACCTGATGACCACACACCTGGAGGGCGTCGACACACTGCAGTCCGTGCACGCCCACAACCGGGAGACGATCGAGCTGCTGCTGCGCCGCGGCCGCGACCAGGGAACCGTCCGGGCCGATGTCACCACGGAGGACGTCCTGTTCGCCCTGGCCGCGCTCGGCCGGGCCGTACCCTCCCTGGCCGCGGCGGCCGCCCCGGACGCCTGGCGCCGCCCCCTCGCCCTGCTCCTCGAC
>NZ_VJZE01000188.1 GCF_009377205.1 Streptomyces phyllanthi | reverse complement strand
GTGCCCGGGGTGCCGGGGGTGCCGGGCTCTTCAGCCGGGGGGTTCTCCTCGCCGGCCGGAGGCGCGGGCTGGTTCACGCCGGAGCCGTTGTCACAGGTGCCGTCCGTCGTGTTGCCGATACCGACGGCGCTCACGCTGTTGCCGCAGACGTTGACCGGCACGGTCACCGGTGCCTCGACGCTGTTCCCGGAGCCGTTGTCGGCCGAGGAGCCGCTCCCGGACCCGTTGCCGCTGTTCCCACCGCCGTTCTGCGAGCCGCCGTTGCCGTCCTGGGAGCCGCTGTCGGCGCTCTGGCCGGCGCCGCACTGGTTGCCGACGGACGAGTTGAGCGCCCCCACGACGTTCACCGTGTTGCCGCAGACGTTGACCGGCACACTCACCGGTGCCTGCGCCGAGTTGCCCGACAGTACGCCGGACGCGCCGACGGCGGAGCCGAGGGCATCCGCGTGAGCGCTCGCGTAGCCGCCCGTCGCGGCGATGACGCCTGTCGCGGCTGCCACGGTCATCAGGCCCTTGCGGGTGACTTGTCGCATCATTGTTTTCCTGCCTTCGAGCTTTCTGGACCTTGCGGTGAGACCGGCCGGCCCCGGAGTACACAGCGCGCATTCCGGGGCCGGCAGGCTCGGACCCCACTAAGGGGTCAAGCCCCTAACGAGGGGTGAGGCACAACGTCACTTGTTGATGCAGGAGTTACCGAAGGTGGGGTTCAGCAGCCCGATCACCGAGATCGTGTTGCCGCAGGCGTTCACCGGGACGTGCACGGGCGCCTGGACGACGTTGCCGGAGCCGATCCCCTGCGCGCCCACGGTGACGCCGTGCGCACCCGAGCCGGCTACGGCCACGCCCGCACCCGCGAGAACCAGACCGCCGGTGGCAGCCGCAGCAGCGACGACCTTCTTGATCATCATTCCTCCTTGTTGGCAATGTGATCGCGAGCGGATCACATCACCTGTAACGAGGAGGATGTAATGGAGCTACGAACCGATCGTCGCAATCACTCGACCCGGTTGCCCTCCGTACGCGCTGACGATTAATGAGGTCTCGTTTCAGCGCTCAATTCGGGACGGAACACGGCGCGTTGAACGGGTGCCGTGCCGGTTTCAGGAGGCGTCGATGAAGCGGTCGAGGACCCGCACGCCGAACTTCAGCCCCTCCACCGGTACCCGCTCGTCGACGCCGTGGAACATGCCCGCGAAGTCCAGCTCCGGCGGCAGCTTGAGCGGCGCGAATCCGAAGCAGCGGATGCCGAGATCGTCGAAGGACTTGGCGTCGGTGCCGCCGGAGAGCATGTAGGGCACCGCACGGGCGATCGGGTCCTCCGCCCCCAGCGCGCTCTGCATGGCGTCGACCAGCCTGCCGTCGAAGTCGGTCTCCAGGGCCTTGTCCGCGTGCACGTCCTCGCGCTTCACGCGGGGGCCGAGGATCCGGTCGACGTCGGCGAGGAACTCCTCCTCGTAACCGGGCAGGAAGCGCCCGTCGACATGTGCGGTGGCCTGTCCGGGGATGACGTTGACCTTGTAGCCGGCGCCGAGCATCGTGGGCGCCGCCGAGTTGCGCAGGGTCGCGCCGACCATCTTGGCGATGCCACCCAGCTTGGCGAGGGTCTCGTCCATGTTCTCGGGGTCCAGTTCGGTGCCGAGCGCGTCGGACAGCTCGTCGAGGAAGGACCGTACGGTCTTGGTGACCCGGACCGGCCACGTGTGGCGCCCCAGCCGTCCGACGGCCTCGCACAGTTCGGTGATGGCGTTGTCCGTGTTGGTCATCGAGCCGTGCCCGGCCGTGCCGTCCACGGTGAGCCGCATCCAGTGCATGCCCTTCTGCGCGGTCTCGACGAGATAGAGGCGCAGCTTCTCGTTGACGGTGAAGGAGAACCCGCCGACCTCGCCGATCCCCTCGGTCACGCCCTCGAAGAGGTCGGGGTGCTTTTGGACCAGGTGCTTGGCGCCGTACGTGCCGCCTGCCTCCTCGTCCGCGAGGAACGCGAGCACGATGTCGCGCGGCGGCCTGCGCCCGCTGCGCAGCCGGTCGCGTACGACCGCCAGCGTCATGGCGTCCATGTCCTTCATGTCGACGGCGCCGCGCCCCCACACGCACCCGTCCGCGATCTCTCCGGAGAAGGGGTGGTGGGTCCAGTCGTCCGCGTTGGCCGGTACGACGTCGGTGTGGCCGTGGATGAGCAGCGCGGGCCGGGACGGGTCCTCGCCCTCGATCCTGGCCACCGTGGAGGCGCGACCGGGGTGGGACTCGAAGATCTTCGGTTCGAGCCCCACCTCGGCGAGCTTCTCGGCGACGTACTCGGCGGCCTTGCGCTCGCCGGGGCCCGAGTGGTCGCCGTAGTTGCTGGTGTCGATCCGGATCAGCTCGCGGCAGAGGTCCACGACCTCGTCCTCGCCGGTGACGCCCCTGGCCGTGTCCGTGTCGCTCACGCTGATTCCTCCCGCTGTCACTGCTGGTGGTCCCCTCATCCTCTCCCCGGGCCCCCGCCGGGCCCAAGACCGGGACCGCTCCGTCACACGCCGTTCACGCCGGGACGGGGTGTGATCAGGGGCCCCCGAAAGCCTGGTAATGTTTCCTGTGTCGCCGCGGGGGAAACCCCGCACGACAGACACCTTGTCCGGGTGGCGGAATGGCAGACGCGCTAGCTTGAGGTGCTAGTGCCCTTTATCGGGCGTGGGGGTTCAAGTCCCCCCTCGGACACACGAGATGAGCGAGGGTCGCGACCGTTGGGTCGCGGCCCTCGCTCGTTGTGTGGGGCATGTCTCGCCAAGGCCAAAGATCACCAGGTCAGAGCGTTCCGGCCGCTTCCACGGATACCGCCGAACGGCCCTCCCGCGTGGCGGACAGAAGGGGTCGAGCCTAGCGTCGTACTAAAATTTCCGGCTTGTTACGGAACTGGAGCCGGACAACCCCAGGCAGACCTGCGGGTGCCAGGGCCCAGCCCCGGAGGCTTCCGGGTACGAGACGCGAGGACCCGATGGCAGTCATCCACGACACCAGTGCGCTCGGTCTGCTCGGTGAGGAGATCCGTGAGCGGTTCGGTGACACGGCGCGTTTCTCCGCCGGCCCCGCCGCCTCCCCCCGCACGCTCGTCGATGTCCTCGACGCCTCCGTGCGGTCGTATCCGGGCGAGCCGGCGCTGGACGACGGCACCACCTGCCTCACCTACCGTGCCCTGGCCATAGAGGTGGAGAACCTGCGGCGGCGGCTGGCCGACGCCGGGGTCGGGCTCGGGGACCGCGTCGGTGTCCGGGTGCCGTCGGGCACCAACGACCTGTACGTGGCGATCCTGGCCGTGCTCGCCGCGGGGGCCGCGTATGTGCCGGTGGACGCCGAGGATCCCGACGAGCGGGCGGAGCTGGTGTTCGGTGAGGCCGGGGTGCGGGCCGTGGTCGGGGCGGGGCACGAGCTGACCGTCCGGGGCCGGAGCGACGTCCCGGCGGCCCGGCCCGGTATCGGGCACGACGCCTGGGTCATCTTCACCTCCGGGTCCACCGGCAGGCCCAAGGGCGTCGCGGTGAGCCATCGCAGTGCCGCCGCCTTCGTGGACGCGGAGGCCCGGCTGTTCCTCACCGAGGACCCGATCGGGCCCGGTGACCGGGTCATGGCCGGGCTGTCCGTGGCCTTCGACGCGTCCTGCGAGGAGATGTGGCTGGCCTGGCGGTACGGGGCCTGTCTGGTGCCCGTGCCGCGCTCGCAGGTGCGCAGTGGGGCCGATCTGGGGCCCTGGCTGGTCGAGCAGGAGATCAGCGTCGTCTCCACGGTGCCGACGCTGGCCGCGCTGTGGGAGCCCGAGACGCTCAACGACGTACGGCTGCTGATCTTCGGTGGTGAGGCCTGTCCGCCGGAGCTGGCGCAGCGGCTGGTGACGGAGGGGCGCGAGGTGTGGAACACCTACGGGCCGACCGAGGCCACCGTCGTCGCCTGTGCCTCGCTGATGACCGGCGAGGAGCCCGTGCGGATCGGGCTGCCGCTGGACGGGTGGGAGCTGGCCGTCGTCGACGAGGCCGGGGAGCCCGTGCCGATGGGCGGCAGCGGGCAGCTCGTGATCGGCGGGGTGGGGCTCGCCCGCTATCTCGACGCCGGGAAGGACGCGGAGAAGTACGCCCCGCTGGAGTCGCTCGGCTGGGAGCGCGCCTATCGCAGTGGTGACCTCGTCCGCGCCGACCCCGAAGGGCTTGTCTTCCTCGGGCGGGCCGATGAGCAGATCAAGCTCGGCGGGCGCCGGATCGAGCTGGGTGAGGTGGACGCGGCGCTGCAGGCGCTGCCGGGAGTGGCGGGCGCCGCGGCCGCCGTACGGACCGCGCGCGGCGGCAATCAGCTGCTCGTGGGGTATGTGGTCACCCAGGAGGGGTGGGACCACGCGGCCGCCGTCGAGAAGCTGCGTGCCGAACTGCCCGCCGCGCTCGTGCCGTTGCTCGCGCCGGTCGGTGAGCTGCCGACCCGCACCTCCGGCAAGGTCGACCGCAACGCGCTGCCGTGGCCGCTGGAGGGGCTGGAGGCCGGTGGTCCGGCCGAGGAGCTGTACGGGACGGAGGCCTGGCTCGCCGAGCAGTGGGGCGAGGTGCTCGGGGTTCCGGTGAGCAGCGCCTCGGACGACTTCTTCGCGATCGGCGGCAGCAGCCTCGCCGCCGCCCAGCTCACGACGAGGCTGCGCACCCGCTACCCGAGCGCGGCCGTGCTGGACCTCTACCAGCATCCGACCCTGCGCAAGCTGGCCCGGCGTCTGGAGGAGTCCGCGCAGGACGACGGGGCGCGGCGGGTGGTCGAGCCGGTGCCGGTGCGGGCCGGGGTGCTGCAACTGCTGCTCCTTCTCCCCCTGTTCACGCTGCTCGGGCTGCGCTGGATGGTGCCGCTGGCGGCCCTTGGGAACGTACTGGGGTCGCTGGGGTCGTACGCGTGGCTGCCGGCCGCTCCCTGGTGGGTCGTGGGCGCGGGGGCTCTGCTGTTCTTCAGCCCGCCGGGGCGGCTGGCTCTGGCCGCCGGTGGGGCCCGGCTGCTGCTGAGGGGGGTGGCCCCGGGGATCCACGAGCGCGGTGGGAGCGTCCATCTGCGGCTGTGGGCGGCCGAGCGGCTGGCCGAGTTCAGCGGGGCGACCTCGCTCACCGGCTCCTGGCTGGAGCGGTACGCCCGGGCGCTCGGTGCCAGGGTCGGCTCCGATGTGGATCTGCACTCGCTGCCGCCGGTGACCGGGATGCTCAAGCTCGGGCGGGGCGCCGCCGTGGAGTCCGAGGTGGACCTGTCGGGGTACTGGCTGGACGGTGACCGGCTGGAGATCGGGCCGGTCAAGGTGGGTGCCGGTGCGGTCGTCGGGACGCGGAGCACGCTGTTCCCGGGGGCGCGGGTCGGTAAGCGGGCCGAGGTCGCGCCCGGGTCCGCCGTCGTCGGACAGGTCCCCACCGGGCAGCGCTGGGCCGGGGCGCCCGCCGTGAAACTGGGCAAGGCCAAGCGGAACTGGCCCAAGGAACGGCCGGAGCGGGGCGTGTTCTGGAGGGCGATGTACGGCGTTTCCGGCGTCGGGCTGAGCGCTCTGCCCGTTCTCGCGGGGCTCGCCGCGCTGCTGACGGCGGGTCTGTTCGTGGCGCCGGGTGCCGGGCTCGGCGAGGCGCTGCGGGGTGCGGCGCTCGCGCTGGTTCCGGCGACCCTGGTCTTCGGGGCGGTGTACGCGCTGCTGCTGCTCGTCGCCGTACGGCTGCTGAGCCTGGGGCTGCGCGAGGGCACGCATCCCACGCACAGCAGGGTCGGCTGGCAGGCCTGGACGGTCACCCAGCTGATGGACCGGTCCCGGGAGACGCTGTTCCCGCTGTACGCCGGGCTGGTGACGCCGGTGTGGCTGCGGCTGCTGGGGATGCGGGTCGGGCGGGGCGCCGAGGTGTCCACCGTGCTCGCGCTGCCCAGCCTCACCACGGTCGGCGAGGGCGCGTTCCTCGCGGACGACACGTTGACCGCGCCGTACGAACTGGGCGGCGGCTGGATGCGGATCGGGCGGGCGGAGATCGGGCGCCGGGCGTTCCTCGGGAACTCGGGGATGACCGCGCCGGGGCGGACCGTGCCGGACGGCGGGCTGGTCGGGGTGTTGTCGGCGACGCCGAAGAAGGCCAAGAAGGGCAGCTCGTATCTCGGGCTGCCGCCGGTGAGGCTGCCCCGCAGTGCGGCCGGGGGCGATCAGAGCCGGACGTACGAGCCGCCCGCGCGGCTGCTGTGGGCACGGGGTCTGGTGGAGCTGTGCCGGATCGTGCCGGTGCTGTGCTCGGCGGCGCTGGCGGTGCTGACGGTGGCGGCGCTGAGCGCGCTGAGCGCGCTGGGCGGCTGGGCCTGGCTGCTGTGCGGGGTGGTGCTGCTGGGCGCGGGTGCGGCGGGGTGTGCGCTGTCCGTCGTGGCCAAGTGGCTGCTCGTGGGGCGGCACCGGCGCGGTGAGCACCCGCTGTGGAGCTCCTTCGTGTGGCGCAACGAGCTGGCCGACACGTTCGTCGAGGTGGTGGCCGTGCCGTGGCTGGCCGGGTCCGTGCCCGGTACTCCGCTGCTGACCCTGTGGCTGCGCGGGCTCGGCGCACGGATCGGCAAGGGGGTGTGGGTGGAGAGTTACTGGCTACCCGAGAGCGATCTGGTGTCGCTCGGTGACGGCGCCACGGTGAACCGGGGGTGTGTGCTGCAGACCCACCTCTTCCACGACCGGATCTTGCGGACGGATACTGTGGTCCTCCGTGAGGGCGCCACGCTGGGCCCGGGCGGAATCGTCCTCCCCGGCAGCGCCGTCGGGGCCCGTACGACGCTGGGTCCGGCGTCCCTGGTCATGGCCGCGGAGTCCGTTCCGGACGACACGCGCTGGCTGGGCAACCCGATCGAAGCGTGGCGTCGCTAGACATGGGCTCCCAGGGCACGGGGTCGCACGGCACGGTGTCGCCGGACCTGGCGACCCGTACGGCTACGGCGTCGGGGGACGATGGACGTCGTACGAGCGCAGTGCAGGGAGCAGACGCAGCAGTGGCGGTTCAGCAGTCAGTGGGTCCGGACCCGTACTTCCCGGCCAACGGTGATCCCCGTTACCGGGTCCACCGGTACGAGCTCGCGCTGGACTACCGCCCCGGGCCGAACCGGCTGTCGGGAACGGCGCGGATCAACGCCATAGCGGGCCGTGCCGCGCTCGCCGAGTTCCAGCTGAACCTCGCCGGTTTCAAGGTCGGCCGGGTCAGGGTCGACGGCCGGGCGCCGCACTACACGCACCGGGGAGGCAAGCTGCGCATCCGTCCCGCGAAGGCGCTGCGCGCCGGTGCCGCGTTCACCGTCGAGGTCCAGTGGTCGGGCAACCCCAAGCCGGTGAACAGCCCGTGGGGCGGGCTCGGCTGGGAGGAGCTGACGGACGGGGCGCTGGTGGCGAGCCAGCCGGTCGGGGCGCCGTCCTGGTATCCGTGCAACGACCGGCCCGCCGACAAGGCCGCGTACCAGATCTCGGTGACCACGCCGTCCGCGTACCAGGTGGTGGCCGGCGGTCGTCTGCTGACCCGTACGACCAAGGCGTCCACGACGACGTGGGTGTACGAGCAGTCGGCGCCGACGTCGAGCTATCTGGTCGGGCTGTCGATCGGGAAGTACCAGACGGTGCTGCTGGGCGACCCGGGTCCGGGCGGGGTGCCGCAGCACGGGCACATTCCGGCGCATCTCCTGCCCGACTTCTCGCGGGACTTCGCGCGGCAGCCCGCGATGATGGAGCTGTTCGAGGAGCTGTTCGGACCGTATCCGTTCGGTGAGTACGCGGTGGTGGTCACCGACGAGGAGCTCGACGTTCCCGTCGAGGCGCAGGGGTTGTCGCTGTTCGGTGCCAACCACGTGGACGGGGTGCGGGGTTCGGAGCGGCTGGTCGCGCACGAGCTGGCGCACCAGTGGTTCGGCAACAGCGTGTCCATCGCCGACTGGCGGCACATCTGGCTGAACGAGGGGTTCGCGAAGTACGCCGAGTGGCTGTGGTCGGAGCGTTCGGGCGGCCGTACGGCACAGCAACTCGCCGCCTCCGCGCACCGGTCGCTGTCCTCGCTGCCGCAGGACCTGTGTCTGGCCGACCCCGGCCGCAAGCTGATGTTCGACGACCGGCTCTACCAGCGTGGCGGGCTCGTCCTGCACGCCGTGCGGTGCGCGATGGGTGACGACGCCTTCTTCCGGATGCTGCGCGGCTGGGCCGCGCAGTACCGGGGCGGCGCCGTCACCACGACGACGTTCATCGCGCATGTCGCCCGGTTCACGGCCGAGCCGCTGGAGGACCTGTTCGCGGAGTGGCTGTACGAGCCGGCGCTGCCGCCGCTGCCGGGCGCTGCCGCGCAGGATGACCGGATTCCGGCGCGGCCCGCGTATCCGCCGGCCAACTCGTAGGCGCTCGCTGGGTCCGTTGTCGTCCGCGGGTCTGTTGTGGCTGGTCGCGCAGTTCCCCGCGCCCCCTTCGGGGCATCAGCTCCTCGGCACCTTCAGCCTGTCCCAGCTGACCTTGCCCGGGATGCCGTCCGCGTCCTTGCCCTTGAAGTTCTGCTTCTGCTGCCAGGCCTGGTAGGAGCGGCGGTCGGCGTCGGTCCACTCCGGGCTCGGGCCCTCCTCGTAGCGCCCGCAGCCCTCGGCGACCAGGCGGCGGCCCATGGCCGTGATGATCGGGGAGCTCTGGCCGATGTGGAAGAAGCCGCTGCCGGGGAACGGCTCGTACGACGGCTTGGGCGCGGGCTTCGGGTCGGCGGGCTTCGGCTTGGTCGAGCCGCCCTTGCCGTCCAGCCGCTGGGCTATGCGTTTACGCATGCCGTCCATCGTGAAGCCGCGGGGGTCCTGCTTGCCCGGCTGCCACTCCTTGTGGCCGATGACGGAGCGCTCGGTCCAGCCGTGGTGGCGGCAGATCGCGGCGGAGACCTTCTCGATCGCCTCCTTCTGCGCCTCGGGCCAGGGGTCCTTGCCGTCGCCGAGGTTGATGCACTCGAAGCCGTAGAAGTGCCGGTTGCCGTCGGTGTCGGCCTCGTTGTCGGCGGGCAGCCGCGTCTCGTTGATCACGGCGCGCAGGACGTCGCTGTCGCCGGAGCCCGCGTGGTTGGCGCGGCCGTTGCCGACGAGGTGGATCTCGCCCTTCTTGTCGATGACGCCGTGGCAGAGGGGGCCCGGCAGACCGGAGTAGCCGTTGTAGCAGATGTTCACGGAGTTGCTGGTGCCGGAGGTGACGGTGTGGTGGATCATCACGCCGTTGACCGGGCCCCAGGGGCCCTTGGTGTTGCGGTTGTGGGTGCGCCAGTTGCGGACCTCGTGGACCGTCAGGCCCTCGGCACGCAGGATCTCCACCATCTTGGAGGCGCTCAGGGGCTTGGCCATCACTTGTCCCCTTCCGCGGCGTCCTCGGCCTGTGCCGTGGTCTGTGAGCGGCCACCGGAGGGGTCGGCCTCCGCGGCCTGCTCCTCCCTCCGTGCCTGGGCCTCGGCGGCGAGTGTCGCCTCGTCGGCCGCGGGGACGCTGCTCGCCAGCGGGGCGAAGGCGCGGCGCAGGTCGACGGAGGAGCCCTCGCCCTTGACCAGGGCCAGTGGGGCGAAGTGGCGGGCGATGCCCACGGGTGCTTGGAGGAGCGGGCGGCGGGCCGGGTCGGTCGGCCATTCGACACCGCCGGTGGCGGTGCGGGCGGGGATGATCCAGTGGTCGCCGGTGCGGTAGGTGCCGCTCTTGGCGAAGTACACCTCGACGCCGTCCTCCAGGGGCAGCCACTCCCCCTCCGTGACGGGCACGGCGCCGCCCTTCAGCGCCGCCGTACGGCCCTTGCGCCGCGGTGCCTCGTGGTGGTCCCAGCGGCGCAGGAACGGGCGGAGGTGGGGCAGCCGGCCGACGCCCGGGTCCGGTTCGGCGGAGAGGCGGACGCGGCGGCCCGGCAGGTCCAGTTCCTCGACCCGCAGCAGCGGCAGGGGCTCCAGGCGGGAGGCGTACGCGGTGTCGGTGAACTCCACGTGGTCGCCGACGTCGAGGTCCAGCTTGTCGTCGTGGCCGAGGGAGGCCAGCTGCACCCAGGTGCCGTCGAGTTCGTCGACCGGGAAGACGACCGAGCCGTTCTCGCGGGACCACTTGAAGGTGGCGTCCTTCGCCTCGCCGCCCGCGTGGACCTCGACCCGGTACAGCTGGTTCTCCGGGCCGCGGTAGCGGGCGTCCGGCTTGACCAGGCACGGGTCCTCGTCGGCGTGGTCGGGCCGCTCGCTGCGGGCGGCGAGCCGGGCCGAGGGGGCCGCCTGGCGCTCGGCCCACCTGTCGAAGGCCGCGCGGACGACCTCCTTGGAGGGGTCGGTCTCCTCGATCGTCAGCTCGGCGAGGGACAGCGGCAGCACCTGCCAGACGACCTTGACGCGGGCGGTGGTGTCCGGCATCGCCGCGCCGAGGGCGACCTCGCGCAGCGCCGGGTCCTCGGCCGCGCCGACCGAGCGCTCCCACACCTTCAGATAGACCAGGAACGGCGACTGGGCGGGCGAGGGCAGCCGGTCGCCGGGCTTCTCCGGGTCTCGGAAGCCGTCGGGCTGGTCCCAGTAGGTCCAGTACGCGGGCGGCCGGGCGGTCTCCTGTTCCTCGGCGGCGGCGGTGTCGTCGTCGGGTACGGGTGTGCCGGGTGCCGGGCGGTGGGCGTCGCAGAGGATGCCGTCGACGTAGTAGCGGCCGCCGTGGATGTAGAGGGTGTCGATCTCGTGCTTGCCGCCCACGTACTCGATGCGGAAGCCCGCGGCGTCGCGAGGCCCGCCGTGCCGGCCGATCAGGTCCGCGGCGAGGGTGCGCGCCTGGTGGAGCTGGATCGCGGTCTGCTCGTTGGTGTCGGCGTCGAGCTGGACGCGGCCCTGTTGGGCGACGACCGCCGAGTAGTGGCGTTCCGGGCGGAACGTAAGGCGGGAGAGGTCAGCGTGCATGGAAGGGGTCCCCCTGGTTGAGGTTGTGCGTTTCAGGAGTCGTCAGTGGGTACGGCCCGCGCGGCCGGGTGGGTTCACGCGCGGCCCGGGAGCCCGGGGTGGGTCATGTCACGAAGAAGATCCCGGCGTCCGTGCCCGCGGGGGTGTACTCCGCGAGCCGTGCCCGCAGGCCGTCCTCGCGCTGCGGCCGGTGGAGGTCGTGGAAGGCGCCCATCTCGGCGCCGTCGTCCGAGCCGCGCCGGATCTCCTCGGCGATGGGGGTCCCCCCGCTCGAGCGAAGCCGAGAGTGGGGGAGGTCGGCCAGTTGCCCGTACCAGGGTGTCCCGTAGCGTTCGGAGGCGAACAGCGGGCGTACGTGGGAGGCCTGGGCGGGGCCGGCCAGGTCCGGCTGGCAGCGGTACCGGCGGGGCGTACGGGACCCGGCGGGGACGTACGAGTACCGCAGGCAGCCGATACCGCGCCGGGCCACGTGGAGCCTCCCGGTGAGGACCGAGTTCTCGGCGATCTTCACGGCGTGGGTGTGGATCTCGCCGATGACGGTGGTGCGGTGCAGATGGAGCACGGCATGGGCGTGGCGGCAGTCGGGGGCGGAGAGTGCCTCGCGGTCGTGGCCGGTGGCGTCGAGGACGCTGTCGCGGAGGTGGATGCCGAGGGGGTCCTCGCCCACCTCGTCGCCGATGACCTCGATGGTGCCGAGGATGCTGTGCTCGATCTGCAGGCAGGCGGTGGTGCGTTCCAGGACGATGCTGGGCTCCTCGGGCGAGTGCGGCTCGCACTCGGGTTCCAGGGACCAGCCGGGCACGAGCGTGCTGTGGCGGACGACGACGGCGCCCATCGGGCCGGTGACGTTGATGCCGCGTCCGGCGACGAGGAGCCCGTCGAGGACGATGCGGGGCCGCTCGTGCGGGGCGCAGTGCTCGGACACCGCGCGGATGTTGAGGGCGTCGGGGCGGTTGCTGTACCAGTCGAGGAGGCGGATCACCGGCCGGGTGCCCTCGGCGGCCCGGAGTTCGAGGCGGTCGCCCGGGTCGAGGTCGAAGTCCAGCTGCTCCTGGTAGGCGCCGCTGTGGGTGATCTCGATGATGCCCTCGGGTCCGGTCCGGTCGGCCCTGCGGTCGTGCTGCCAGGCCCGGTAGGCGTCCATGATCTGCCGGTACTGCTCTCCGGGGCCGACCCGGTAGAAGGTGGCGTCCGGGCGGGGGACGCGGTCGTCGCGGTCGTACTCGCCGCCGCCCATGTCGGCGGCGAACGCGTAGTGGTGGTCCACCCACACGCCCTGCCGGGGCGCGGAGCGGGAGCCGAACGCGATCCGGCCGAGCTCCGGGTCGACCGCCACCTGGCCCCGCTTGGGGCGGTAGCGCCAGTCGGAGAGGTCGGCGACCACGATGTCGGAGGGCGGTACGGGCCTGTCCTCGCCGTCGCGGCGGATGACGAGGCTCTTGCCGGGACCGTAGTAGTCGGCCATCCGGTCGTGGAGCAGACGGCGGGTGATGAACGCGGGCACGTTGTCGACCGTGGCGAGGTGGGTGGGTGACGGCTCCGGGACCGGCCTGGTGACCAGGGGGGTGTCGTTGCCGAGGATGGAGAACGTGTAGAGGTTGCGGGCGCGGTCGATGCAGTACGCCGGGGACGACGTCAGTGAGTACGCCTTGAGCCGCCACACGAAGAGCCCGACTCCGGCCGGGGTCAGACCACCCGGTGTGCGGCTCGAGCCGGCGCGGCGTACGTCGGCCGTGCGGGCCGCCGTGTCGAAGGCGCCGCCCAGGAGGGCGAGGGCGGAGCCGTCGCGGAGGTCGACGAGACGGCCGCGGGCGCCTCGGTGGGCTCGCGCCTGGGCGCCCCCGGTGCCGTACAGCTTCACCGGCTGGGTGTGGGCCACGTGCCGGGACAGCTCGACGGCGCGTGCGGGCCAGCCGGTGACCTGCTCGGAGATCTCCTCCAGGAGGTGGAGGGTGCCCTTGCGGCGGCGGTTGGCGACGGTCGCGGCCACATCGCGGCGCGGGGCGACGGCCTCGGCGAGTTCGGCGCGGCCGCCCCCGTGCAGGCCCGTGGTGAGGACGCGCTCGTAGCCCGGCAGGGTGCGGTAGCCCACGAGGTCGCCGAGGTACGGCAGCACCCAGGGGGCCGCGGTCTCCACGAACAGGTCCTCGTAGCCCTGGGCCACGCCGTCGCGGACGCGGTCGAGCTGCTCGGCGATCACGGCGAGCAGGGCGCGCAGCGGTTCGCCCTCCTCGGCGTCGCGCAGCAGGTGCCAGCGCGGCAGCAGCGCGGCGAGCCCGTCGGGTTCCCTGGACGCCCCCGGGGGTGCCATCGTCTCGTACCGGACATCCGCCGGGTTCGCAGACATCACTTGACCTCCGTCAGGATCAGGGTGTCCGCGGCCTTCGGCGACAGCAGCGCGAGCTGGGCCGGGCGGATACCGCGGAAGACGAACACCGACCGGCCCTTCGGCAGGCGCCGGGTGTCGGTGATGTCGGGGTTGAGGCGCAGCAGTTCGGCGAGCGGGACGCCGTACCGGGCGCTGATCGAGGAGAGCGTCTCGCCGTCCTCGGCGCGGACGGTGTGGATCTTCTCGTCGTACGTCGCCGAATGTGCCGGGACCGCCGCCCTCGGCGGGCCGGGGCGGGTGAGCAGCGCGGTGAGCTCCTCGGGGGTGGCGGACGCCGGGACACCGGTGAAGACGTCGACGTCCACGTAGTCGACGCCGGGCACGGTGTGGGCCGTGGCGAGGACGTCGGAGAGACGGGCCGGTCGTCCCAGCTCGCGTCCCTCGAAGCCGAGCCGGCGCAAGAGGGCCTGGCGCAGGCGTGGCTCGACGGTCTCCCAGGCGTGGTCCGGGGCCACCTTCACCTGGGCGGCGACGAGCAGCAGGACCAGTTCGCGTACGTCCACGCGGACGGGGAGGTTGGTGTCGCCGTACTCGGTGAGGGCGGCGCGCAGGGCCCGCAACGTGGCTGACTCCTGGCCGGCGTCGGCGATCGGTACGTCGTCCGTGCCCGCGACCGTCACGTGCAGGACGCGCCGCCGTCCGTCGAAGAGTTCGCGTGCGGAGGCCCGCCCTATGCCGGCGCGGGAGCGGGCGAAGTCCTCGTAGTCGGACGCGGACACCAGGCGGTCCAGGGCCGAGACGGCGAGCGGGATCGTACGGCGGGTGAGTCCGGGGCCGTCGGCATCGGCGCCGCCCGTGGCCGGGCGGGGATTGGTGACCTGACTGACGCCGAGCGGCCGGGTGAGCGGCTGGGTGACGCGGTCGGCGGCGACGTTGGCCGCCCTGCCGGTGCCGAAGCGGTAGCGGGCGCGGACGTTCTCGTGGCCGGTGGGCAGACGGGCACCGTGGACACCGTCGCCGAACGTCACCGTGGTGCGGCCGTCGGCGGTGGACCCGGTGATGTAGACGCGCTCGCGCGGGCCGCGTCCGGCGAGGCTGTCGACCTCGTGCCAGAGGACGCCGTCGACCCGGACCTCCAGGACGGGTGTGGCGCCGAGGGGGTTGTCGTCGGCGAGCCAGGTGAGCGGGGACTGCCAGAGCGCGAACGTCTGGTTCACGCGGTCGGAGTCGCCGCTGCCGACGGCCTCCTCGCGGCTCTCGCCGTGGGTGGCCTCGACGACGTTGCCCAGGACGCGGACCGTCTCACGGCGGTAGCGGTGGGCGAGGTCGGCGGTGAGGACCAGGCGGGTGTGGACGTGGTCGCCGGGGAGGCGGGGGTCGACGGCCGGGTCGGCGGAGGCGATCGTGACGACCTCGGTGGCCGTCACACCGGCCACTCCGGGGATGTCGCCGCGCTCGCCGCCGACGATCAGTGTGCGGCCGGGGCGCAGCCCGTCGTACAGCTCGGCGAGTTCGATCTCGTTGCCGTGCACGTCCTCGCCGAGCGGCTCGTCGGCCAGGCGCAGGGGCTCGCCCGCCGCGTGCACGGTGGTGTCGCGGATGTGCGAGAGCAGCACGTCGAACTCGTCCAGCCAGGGGTCGGCGAGGGTGAGTTCGGTGCCGCGGCCCGTGATCCCGTAGTTGGTGTACGCCGCCGTGCGCGCCGCCACCACCTGGGTGGTGACGAACGCGAGCTTCGGGTCGCCGGGGACGCCGCGGTCGGCGCCTTTGGCGGGGCGCCGGATCGCGACCCAGCTGCCGAGGGTGATGCCGGGGTGCACGGTGTCGAGCTGGAGTACGCGGCGGTTGACGGGTTCGCGCTTGCGCGCGATGACGATCTCGACGCCCGGCTCACTGCTGCCCGACGTGTACCGGAGGCTGATCTCGTCCTCGCCGACGTGGAGCGGCCGGGTGTCGCCCGGCCGCAGGGTGACCGGCTGTGCCGTGCCGACGATCACGTGGACGAGTCCCTCGTCGTCGGGTCGCGACACGAACAGATCGTGCTCGGGCAGGCCCGGGCGGAGGCGGGCGGTGACCCCCGGTTCCTGGGAGTCGGTGGGGCGGCGGCCCAGCCAGTGCAGGTCGCGGTCCTGGGCGATCCGCGTGGACAGCTCCACCTCGCCGGTGCCGAGGGGGAAGGTGACGGGCTGGGCGACGGGCAGGTTCTCCGCGCGCTGATCGGAGCTGCTGCCCTCGACGTACTGGAACTCGGCCCGGACCGGCACCTTGCCCGCCGTGTCGTACACGACACGCATGCTGACCAGGACGGCGCCCGTGAGCGGCCAGTCCGCGGTGCGGATGACCCGGCCCCGCTCGTCCTGGACCGGCTTGAGCGGGGCGGTGGCGCCGAAGGGGGCGGCCGTGACGCGCATCGCGAGCAGGGCGCGCAGGAGCTGCGGGCTGCCGGGTGCCGCGGCCGTGCGCCACGCCGGGTAGAGGCCGCGGAGGCCCGGGTTGAGGGCCGAGAGCAGCCGGGCGGTGTC
>NZ_VJZE01000187.1 GCF_009377205.1 Streptomyces phyllanthi | reverse complement strand
GGCTCGTACGGGCGCTGGAGGGGCGGCCGGGGATCATCGCGCACGGGGTCGACCTGGACGGTGACACCCTCGCCCGGGCGCGCCGGGACATCGCGGCGCGAGGGCTCGGCGACCGGGTCACCCTGCACGCCGGGGACGCCGGGGAGTTCACCGCCGACCAGCGGTTCGACCTCGTGCTCTGCGTCGGCGCCGCCCACGCCTTCGGCGGGCTGCTGCCCACCCTCGAAGCGGTACGCCATCACCTCGCCCCGGGCGGTACGGCGCTGATCGGCGACGGGTTCTGGGAGCGCGAGCCGGACCGGGGCACCCTCGATGTCGGATTCACCGCCGACGACTTCGCCGATCTCGGCACCACCGTCGACAGAATCGCCGCGGAGGGGTGGACGCCCGTGTACGGGCACATCAGCACCACCGAGGAGTGGGACGAGTACGAGTGGTCCTGGACCGGGTCCCTGTCCCGCTGGGCCCTCGACCACCCCACCGACCCGGACAGCGGGAAGGCGCTCGCGGCCGCCGCCGAGCACCGCGCCGGCTGGCTGCACGGCTACCGCCGCACCCTCGGCTTCGTCACGCTCGTACTGCGGCGGACACCGGACGACCTGCGGTGACCGGGGGCCGGGGGCCGGGGGCTCACCCCGCCCACACGATCGCCTGCACCTCGCTGTACGCGTGCAGCGCGTACGACCCGACGTCCCGCCCCACCCCGCTCTTCCTGAAGCCACCGAACGGGGCCTCCATGTTGCGGCCCACGGTGTTGACGCCCACTCCACCGGACCGCAGCCGCCGGGCCACGCGGAAGGCACGGGCCACGTCGCCCGACCAGACGTAGTCGATGAGGCCGTAGTCGCTGTCGTTGGCCAGAATCACCGCCTCCTCCTCGTCGTCGAAGGGGAGGACCACGACCACCGGGCCGAAGATCTCCTCCCGGACCACCCGCATGTCGGGGGTGCAGTCCGCGAGGAGGGTCGGGGTGACGTAGAAGCCGGAGGCGAGAGCGGGCCGTTCGCCGCCCGTGACGACCCTGGCGCCCTCCTTGCGGCCCAGTTCGACGTACGACTCCACGCGGTCCCGGTGCGCGGCCGAGATCACCGGGCCGACGACCGTGCCCTGCTCACGGGGGTCACCCACCTTCAGCGCCCCCGCGTACGCCGCCAGTCGCGTCACCAGCGCCTCGTACACGCCCCTCTGCGCCAGCACCCGCGTCGGTGCCGTGCAGATCTGGCCGGTGTAGAAGGAGAACGTCGTGCCGATGCCCGCCACCGCCGACGCGAGGTCCGCGTCGTCGAAGACGATCGCCGCGCCCTTGCCGCCCAGCTCCATCAGCTGCCGTTTCATGCCCCGGCCGCACACCTCGGCGATACGCTGCCCGACGGCCGTCGACCCGGTGAAGCTCACCATGTCGACGTCGGGCGAGTCGACAGCCGCCTCACCCACCTCCGCCCCCGAGCCGCTGACCACGTTCACCACACCCGGGGGCGCGCCCGCCGCCTCCAGTGCCTCCGCCATGCGGTAGACGGACAGAGGGTCCTGGGGGGCGGGTTTCACCACCACCGTGTTGCCCATGGCCAGGGCGGGGGCGATCTTGCCGGCCGGGTTGGCCCAGGGGTTGTTGTACGACGTGACGCACGTGACCACGCCGACGGGCTGACGTACGGCGAGGGCGCCCATCACCGCCGCCCTGCCGAACGGGCCCGCCTCGTTGACCTGCGGCGGCAGCGGCTGTTCGACCGGTTCCAGGGCGCCCTTCGCGTACCGCTTGAAGCGGGAGGCCGCCACCGCCACCTGCATTCCGCGCGCCGTGCCCGTCGTGGCGCCGCTCTCGGCCTGGGCGAGGTCCGCGTACGGCACCAGCTGGCGCTGGATGATCTCCGCGGTACGGGCCAGGATCGCCGCCCGCTCCTCGGCGGGCGTGCGCGACCACGGGCCGAACGCCTCACGGGCCGCGGCGGCGGCCGCGTGCACCTGGTCCCGCGAGGCCTCCGGCGCCCACCCGACGACGCCCCCGGTCGCCGGGTCGGTCACCTCGTAGTGCCCGCCGTCCGGTTCGACCCACGAGCCGCCGACGAACAGCCGCTGACGATCGGGCGCCTTCGGCGTCACCTGGTACTCACCGTCCTCGTGTCCCGCCCGGAGCGCAGCACCCGGCCCGGTACGGCGCCCGTCACCACGTCGTCCCGGATCGCCTCGACCCCGTTGACCCAGACCGCCCGTACGCCGATCGCCTTCGAGTCCAGCCGCGGGCTGTCTCCCGGCAGGTCGTGGACCAGGGTGGCCTTGCCGGCGTCGATCCGCTCCGGGTCGAACAGGACCAGGTCCGCGTGGAAGCCCTCCTGGACGCGTCCCCGGTCGCGGAGGCCGAAGAGCTGTGCCGGGTCGTCCGTCAGCATCTTCACCGCCTGCTCCAGCGGGACCAGCTTCCGGCCGCGCAGACAGTCCCCGAGGAAGCGGGTCGTATAGGGGGCTCCGCACATCCGGTCCAGGTGGGCGCCCGCGTCCGAGCCGCCCAGCATGACGTCCCCGTGCCGCCAGGTCTCGGCGCGCAGGGCCCAGGAGTCGGGGTCGTTGTCGGTGGGCATGGGCCACAGGACCGTACGCAGGTCGTCCGCCGCGCAGATCTCCACCAGGCACTCGAAGGGTTCCTGACCGCGTTCGGCCGCGATGTCCCGTACGACCCGGCCGGTCAGGCCCTCGTTGGCCGCGCTGTAGGTGTCCCCGATGACGTACCGCCCGAAGTGGGCCAGGCGCCGGAAGACACCCGCCTCCCTGGAGTCCGCGCGCCGCAGCATCTCCGCGCGGACCTCCGGGTCACGCAGCTTCGCGATCCGCTCCGGCACGGGCAGGGCCAGGATCGGGCCCCACCCCGGGATCAGGTTCAGCGCGCAGAAGGTCCCGAGGGACATGTTCATGGGCGTGAGGATCGGCATGGTCAGCGCCACGATCCGGCCGCCGGCCTTGCGGGCGCGCTCACTCGCCTCCAGCTGCCTGGGGACGCGCTCGGGGACGGACGCGTCGATCGTGAGCACGTTCCAGTTCAGGGGGCGGCCCGCGGACGCGGTCATCTCCACGAAGAGGTCGATCTCCTCGTCACTGAACTGGTCCAGGCAGCCCGCCACGATCGCCTCGATCTGGGTGCCCTCGTACTCTCCGACGGCCCGCGAGAGCGCCAGCAGTTCGGCGGGCTTCGCGTGCCGGGAGGCGACCGGCTTGCCGTCGCCGTCCGAGTGGGAGCTCGACTGGGTGGTGGACAGCCCCCAGGCGCCCGCCTCCATCGCCTCGCCCAGCAGCCGTACCATCGCGTCGAGCTGCTCGGGCGAGGGCTGCCCGCCGACCGCGTCCGGGCCCATGACGTACCGGCGCAGCGCACAGTGCCCCACCATGAAGCCCGCGTTGACCGCGATACGGCCCTCCAGGGCGTCCAGGTACTCCCCGAAGCTGTGCCAGCTCCAGGGCGCGCCCTCCTCCAGGGCGACCAGGGACATGCCCTCGACCTTCGACATCATGCGGCGGGTGTAGTCGGCGTCCTCGGGGCGGTCCGGGTTCAGCGGGGCCAGCGTGAAACCGCAGTTGCCGCCCGCGACCGTGGTCACCCCGTGGTTCAGGGACGGGGTCGCGTACGGGTCCCAGAAGAGCTGGGCGTCGTAGTGGGTGTGCGGGTCGACGAAGCCGGGGGCGAGGACGAGCCCGGTGGCGTCCTCTATGGTCCGGGCCTCCTCGGTGACGGACCCGACGACGGCGATCCGCCCGTCGCGCACGCCCACGTCGGCGATGAAGGCGGGCGCGCCGGTGCCGTCGACGACGGTCGCGCCTTTGATGACGTGGTCGAGCATGAGCGCTTACCTCCTGGGCCGAGTAGGGACGCGCCCCGTGAGGGGCGCGGGGAACTGCGCGAGCAACCACGAACAACCCGCAGTCGCCATCCGAACCTCAGGCAGCCCCCCGGAACCGCGTAGTCCGATGAACGGGATCCGTATCGATCTTCGGAATCACGTGCTCCCCCACCAGCCGGATCGTCTGCAGCGTCTCCTCCCGCGAGATCCCCACCGGAAGGCCGAAGCTCAGCTGATCCGCCCCCGCCTGCTCCCACCGCTTGCACTGCGTGAGCACCTCGTCCGGGTCTCCGCAGATCAGCAGCTCCTCGGCGATGAGAAGCTCGATGATCTCCTCGGTGTACTCGGGAAGGGTCTCCGGCCACTCCGGGAACCCCTCGGGCCGAGGAAACGTGTCGTGGTACCGGAAGACGAGCGACGGCAGGTAGTGCAGCCCACCACTCGCGGCGATCCGCACCGCCTCGGCGTGCGTCGGCGCGCAGATCGCGGTCGACGTCACCATGACGTTGTCGTTGACGAAGTCCCCGATCGGCTCGGCGTCCACGATCGCCGTCTTGTACTGCTCCAGCACCCACTCCATGTCGGAGACCTTCTGCACGCTGAAGCCGAGCACGCCCAGCCCCTTCTTCGCGGCCATGGCGTACGAGGGCGGGGAGCCGGCCGCGTACCACATCGCCGGGTGCGACTTCCCGTACGGCTTCGGCAGGACCTTGCGCGGCGGGAGCGACCAGTGCTTGCCCTGGAAGCCCACGTACTCGTCCTGGAGCCACATCTTCGGGAACTCGGCGATGGTCTCTTCCCAGATCTCCTTGGTGTAGTTCATGTCGGTCACACCGGGGATGAAGCCGAGGATCTCGTGGCTGCCCGCGCCGCGCCCGCTGCCGAACTCGAAACGGTTCTCGCTGAGGTGGTCGAGCATCGCGACCTTCTCGGCGACCTTCACCGGGTGGTTGACCTGGGCGAGGGGGTTGAAGATCCCCGAACCCAGATGGATCCGCTCGGTGGCGTGCGCCAGGTACCCCAGGAACACGTCGTTGGCGGAGAGGTGCGAGTACTCCTCCAGGAAGTGGTGCTCGGACGCCCAGGCGTACTTGAAGCCGGACTTGTCCGCCTCGATGACGTACTCGGTCTCCTCCATCAGCGCCTTGTGCTCCGCGAGCGGGTCGGTCTCGGCCCGCTTGCCCACGTATCCCTGTACAAAGAGCCCGAATTCCAAGGAGGTTCACCGTCCCCAGTCAGTTTTCTGACAGATCGTCAGATCGGCTTCTGTGGCCGACTGTGGCACCGCACCCCTGCACCGTCAATAGCTGACGACCAGTCAGATGAAGGACCGGGGAGGCGGTCAGACGGCGCTGACCCCCGCCAGCCACCCCCCGTCGATCACGAACGGCTGCCCGGTGATGTAGGAGGAGTCGTCGCAGGTGAGGAAGAGCGCGAGCCGGGCCACCTCCTCGGGCCTGCCGACCCGCCCGAGCGGCACGAGCTTGCGGTAGTACGCGTCGAGGGCCTCCGCCGCCTTCTCCGGATCGGCGTCCGGGTCGAGCTGCGCCGGATTGGTCATGGCGGTGTCGATGGCACCCGGACAGACGGCGTTGACCCGTATCCCCTTCCCGGCCAGCTCCAGCGCCGCCACCCTCGTCAGCCCGACGATCGCGTGCTTGGTCGCGCTGTAGGCGCCCACGTACGCCATACCGGTCACCCCCGTGTACGAGGCGGTGTTGACGATCGTGCCGCCGCCCGCCGCCGCGATCTCGGGAGCCACGGTCTTGATCCCCAGGAAGACCCCCACCTGGTTCACCTGCACGACCTGCTGGAACTCCTCCAACGGCGTCTTGACCAGCTTGTTGAAGCGCAGGATCCCCGCGTTGTTGACGAGCCCGTCGATCCGCCCGTACGCGTTCTTGGCTGCCGCCACAGCGGCCTGCCAGTCGTCCTCTCGGCTCACATCGAGATGCACGTGGAGCGCGCCCAGCTCCTTCGCGAGCGCCTCACCCTGGTCGTCGAGCACATCGGCCACGACGACCTTGGCGCCTTCCCCGGCGAACAGACGGGCCTCCTGCTCCCCCTGTCCGCGCGCCGCTCCGGTGACGAGGACGACACGTCCGTCCAGCTTGCCCATGGGACCCCCTTCGCACGGGCCCGGCGTGCGAGCCCTTCGCATGAGTGGAGGCCGGTATCGTAGCGTCATATCTGACGTACCATCAGATGGCGATGGCCCTGGACATGCGTACTCGCCGGTATCAGCCGGTCATGCCGTCGGCGAACGACATCGTCCGCCATTGGTCGACGGCGGGCTTCAAGTACTCCATCAGCTGGGGCAGTTGCGGTACGAGCGTGAGGGAAGCGATGGCCCGCAGCATCCCTACGGTGTTCACGAAACCCAGGACGTCCTCGTTCAGCGGCCTCATGCCGTTGCGCCGGGCACCGCGGTTGTAGGCGGATTCCAGGTCAGGCCCGAGCGCGGCCAGGTCCCACTCGACGGGACCCAACGTGACCAGCTCGAAGTCGGCGTAGAGGTCCCCCTCCACCCCGGAGAAGATGTTCGCGGGCGGGGAGTCGCCGTGGATGGGCTGGAGATCGATCCCCGGGAACGCTGCCTCGAACGCCGTGCGTGAGCGCACGAGAGGTTCCAGGACCTGCCACTCGCGGCGTGCGTGGTCCAGGTCGGCCGGACCGATGAGGTCGGCACGCTCTTCGAGCACGGCGAGGCTTTCCGTGATGAACCGCGGTTCGGCCGCGGACAGAAACGACAGCCGGCCGGGGTACGCGCGCATCGCGGCGTGCAGGTCGGCAACGCTTTCGGAGTTCGCCATGTAGTCGGGCTCCTTGTCCCGGTCCTCCTCGACGAACGGCCAGAAGGTCATCGAGAACCCGTCGCGTTGAACGGGTTCCCGTGGCACGAGAGGGCTAGGCGCGATGACAGGGGTTCCCTGGTCCGCGAGCCACCGTGTCACGTCGAGTTCCGCCTGCTGGCGGCGCGCCTGCGAACCGAGGTCCGCGGAGGGCGGCAGGACGGTCGGGATCCGGGCCACGACCGGTGAGGGCGCGAGGTGGACAACGACGGAGAACAGCTCATAAAGCACCGTGGCGTCCGTCACCGTGAGTCCGAGTTCGCGCCCCGCTCCGACAGCCGCGTCGACTGCGGCGGAGGTGCGGCGGGCGATGTGTCGCGGTGTCAGGAAGTCATTCATGGCTCGCCTTTCGTTCCAGGTCGTGGGTTGGGTGTCGTCGAGTGGGTGTCGTCGAGGGAAAGAACCGGTCAACACCAGCGGCCCCCGAGCAGCTCCAGCCGCTCCCCCTCGAACCGCTCACGGAAGCCGCGGTCGTGGGAGACCACGACCACCGCTCCCGGGTAAGCGGCGAGCGCCGCCTCCAGGTCCTCGACCAGGTCGAGCGCGATGTGGTTCGTCGGCTCGTCGAGGACCAGAAGGTCCGCGGGCCGGGTCACCAGGCGCGCGATCTGCAGCCGCCGCTGCTGTCCGGCGGACAGCGCCGCGACCGGGACGTGCAGGTCCTCCTCACGGAACAGGCCGAGCGCCAGCAGCTGTTCGGCGTACTCCTGCGACTCCTCGGGTGTCCCTTCCCCGTCGGCCGCAAAGGCGGCGAGCAGGGGGAGCCACGTGGAGCACGCGGGCAGCTCCTGAGCCAGGTACCCGATCCGGGCAGGTCGGCGCACCGTACCCGCGTCCGGCTCCAGGTCGCCCGCCAGGACACGCAGCAGCGTCGTCTTGCCCGCGCCGTTCTCGCCCGTGACCAGCAGCCGCTGCACGGGCGTGATCGCCAGCAGCCCGTCCAAGCGCAGCCGCTCGCCGACCATCACGCCGTCGAGCTCGGCGAGCGGGTGCTCTACGGGTGCGGAATGCCCGCCGCCCGCCGCCGACAGTGCCGCCGTGAACCGCAGCGGTTCCGGCGGCGCCGCCACCGGGTTGCGCCGCAGGTGGGCCAGCCGCTCCCGGGCCGCCCGCACCTGCCCGCCGAGTTTCGCCTCGTGCGAGCGGCGGTGCTTGCCGAAGCCCTGCCGCGGGTCCTTGCCGGTGGTGGCCAGCCGCTTCCCGGCCGCCTCGACCAGCTCCTCGGTACGGGCCACCTCCGCGAGCCAGTCCGCGTACCGCTGCTCCGCGAGGCGCCGGGCGGCGGCCTTCGCGGTGCGGTAGCCGGCCCAGCCGTCGCCGTACCGGTGCACCGTGCGCGCATCCCGGTCCACCTCCAGGATCGTGGTGGCGAGGCGCTCCAGGAAGCCGCGGTCGTGCGAGACCACGACGACGGTGCCCCGGTGCGCGCGCAGGTGCTCCTCCAGCCAGCGCACGGCCGCCGCGTCGAGGTGGTTCGTCGGCTCGTCAAGGAGCAGCAGCTCGGGGGCGGCGGCCAGCACGCAGGCGAGCGCGAGCCGCCCCTGCTCACCACCGGAGAGCGAGCCGAGCACGCGGTCGCGGGTGATCCCGGCGAGCCCGAGCCCGTGCATGGCGGCGTCGACGCGGGCGTCCGCCTCGTATCCGCCGCGTTCCTCGTACGCGGTCAGCAGCTCGCCGTACGCGGCGAGTTCGCCCTCCGACGCCTCACCGAGGCCCTCCTCGGCCGCACGCATCCGGTGCTCCATGTCACGCAGTTCGGCGAGCGCGAGATCGACGGCGTCCCGCACGGTGCAGTCCGGGTCGAGGTCAAGGGTCTGGGTGAGGTGGCCGACGCCACCGGGGAAACCAACGGTGATCTCCCCGGCGTCCGGCGCCTCGGACGCGGCCAGCAGCCGCAGCAGGGTGGACTTGCCGGAGCCGTTCTCGCCGATGACGGCGGCCTTCTCGCCCGGGCGGACGGTGAACGTGACCTGGTCGAGGACGGTCCGGGTGCCGTAGGACTTGGTGACGTCCTTGACGGACAGCTGCGCCACGGCAGCGGACACAGCGGTATGGGCGCGTTCGCGCATGCGACTTCCTCTGGGGATGCGAAGGATCCACGGGCAGCAGAGACGGCGGCATCGGCCGTGCCCGAACTCAGAGGAAGTAGAAGAAGCGCATGCCCCCACCATAACAAGACGGTGCGTATCGTCTCCACTCGCGCGCAGTACAACTTCTGTGAGCCGCGCCACCTCCGAGCCGCTGCCCCGCGCCACCGATTCCTCCGGCTCACCTCCCGGCGAGCCCTACTCGCGCGCATGCAGTCGATGTCCAAGGTCACACCGGTGTCGCGGCCTGGCCTCGCTATCGAGTAGGGGCCCAGATGCCGGTGGCGGCCGTGTCGCGGACGTAGTCGGCGAAGTCTCGGGGCGGTCGGCCGACAGCGCGGTGGACGCCATCACCAAGTCGGGCCCTGCGACCGTCGAAGACCTCGGCCATGAGGTCAGCCAGCGGCTCCGCGAGCTGCGCCGGTGTCCCCTTCTCCTGGAGAGCGACGGAGAACCGTTCCTTGCTGATTGCCTGGTACCGGACTGTGCGCCCGATGGCCCTGCCGATCTCTGCGACCGCTTCGGCAAAGGTCATCAGACGTGGACCGGTCACGTCGTAAGTCTCACGGACGTGACGGTCTTCGGTGAGAGCCGCGGCAGCGACGTCAGCGATATCCTCGGCGTCGGTGAACGGCTCTGCCACCTCGCCGGCCGGCAGTGCCAACACGCCTGCCCGCACCGCACCGGTGAGGACGTCCTCGCTGAAGTTCTGAGAGATGAAGCCGGTGCGCACGATGGTCCACTCGGCACCCGATTCACGCACTGCCCGCTCGCAGCGCTCCGCCTCGCTTGCCCCGCGGTCAGCCAGCAGCACCAGCCGCGTCACACCGCAGCGCACCGCTTGGCCGGCGAACGACCCCACCGCCTCCGCGGCCCCGGGAAACGCCGCGTCCGGGTGATATGCCACGTACACCGCCTCCACCCCCTGCAGCGCGGGCGCCCAGGTAGCGGTCACCTGCCAATCGAAGGGTGGCGTCCCCTTGCGCGAGCCGACCCGAACCGGCAGACCCCGCGCGGCCAGGCGCTCGACCACACGTCGCCCGGTCTTGCCCGTCCCGGCCAGAACCAGCGTCTTCTTGCTGCTGTTCGTTGCCCTCATGCCGCAAGTACACGGCACCACCGGACAGACGCTGAATAGCCGGGAAGCTCGATTTCGTGCTTGAGCGTCTAACCTGGAGGCCCATGGACGCACTGTCCGGCCTCTTGGCCGGCCCCAGAGCCCGGGGCGCCTTCATCCTGCGTTCCGTCCAGAGCCCGCCCTGGTCAGTCCGGGTGGAAGACGCGGCCCCGCTGAGTGTCGTGGCCCTCACTCACGGCACGGCCTGGGTGATCCCCGAGGCCGGCGCGGCCAGGCGCCTCAGCCCCGGCGGCGTCGCGTTGATGCGAGGGCCGGACCCCTACACCTTCGCCGACACACCCTCCACGCCCGTCCAGACGGTCATCCGACCAGGCCCTCATCGCATGACACCGTCGGGTGAACACCTGCGCGAGGCCGTTGATCTGGGTCCTCGCACCTGGGGAAACGACGTCCCCCGCGACGCGACCGTGATGCTGATCGGGAAGTACCGGATGACCGGCGAAGTCAGCAACAGACTCCTCCGCGCTCTCCCGCCGGCGCTGGTCCTCCCTCATCATCCTCAGCGTCGCCTCGACCCGGTTGGGTTGCTCGCCGAGGAAGTCATCCGGGAGGAACCTGGTCAGCAGGTCGTTTTGGACAGGTTGCTGGACCTTCTCCTCGTCACCTCGCTCCGAGCGTGGCTCGCGCAGGCCGAGACCGGAGCCCCGGCCTGGTACCGCGCCCTGTCCGACCCTGTCGTGGGCCAGGCGCTGCGCCACTTGCACGGCGATCCCGCCTCGCCCTGGACGGTGAGCGCCCTCGCGTCCGAAGTCGGGGTCTCTCGAGCGACTCTCGCCCGCCGCTTCACCCAGCTCGTCGGCCAAGCACCGATCGCCTACCTCGCCGACTGGCGGCTGGACATGGCCGCCGACCTGCTCCAAGAACCAGAAGCGACGATCGAGGCCGTGGCCCGACGGGTCGGCTACGCAAGTGCCTCCGCCCTCAGCACCGCGTTCAAACGAGAACGCGGGATCACCCCGCAACAGCACCGGACCCGGTTCCGAACAACAAGCGGAGCAGAGAAACAGTCCCCATGAGCGGGACACCCCTGCCGTCGGCGACCTCCAGCGAGACGATCCACTGAAGCCCCTCCACACCGCCGACTTCCTGGAGAGGCCGTCAATTGGCTCTGGAGTCCCAGCGACACGCCGCACTGGACGGCATGTCATGAGACTCAGCAGCCAATTGCCCTCACCCGACGGATTCGCCAACGGGGGCGGCCCCCCGGGGGGCGCACCGGCTGGGTCGCGGGCCCTACAGCAACGGCCCCACCTCACCCCCGAACACACCCATCTGGTCGGTGAGTTCCGTACGGCTCCGGCTGCGGAACCGGATCTGGATCTGGTCCACGCCCATCGCGCGGTACGCCCGCAGCGACTCGGCGAGGGCTTCCGGCGGGCCGCTGAGCGTGCGGCGGCCGACGTTCCAGCCCGGCTCACCGACGTACAGCGGCTCGGTGATGGCGCCGACAGTGAAGGGCCGGCCGGCCAGGCCCGCCTCCTCCCGCAGTTGCCCGAGCTTCGCGATCTGCGCGGGCAGCCGGTCGCGCGGGTCTCCCTGCGGCAGCCAGCCGTCCCCCTTGAGCGCGGCCCGCCGTACGGCCGCGGGCGAGGAACCGCCGACCCAGAGGGGGACGTGCTCCTGCGCGGGCCGTGGACGCTGGCCGAGCCCCTCGAAGTCGTACGACTTCCCGTGGTGGGCCGGGAACTCGTCCGGTCCGAGGGCAGCCCTGAGCGCCTCGATCGACTCGTCCAGTACGGCACCCCGGCTCTCGAAGTCGATGCCCAGCGCCTCGAACTCCTCGCGTACGTGCCCGGCGCCCACCCCGAGGATCAGCCGGCCTCCGGAGAGGTGGTCGAGGGTCGCGTACTGCTTGGCCGTGACGAGAGGGTGCCGAAGGCCGACGACCGCGACATGGCTGAGCAGCCGTACACGTTCGGTGACCCCGGCCAGGAAGGCGAGCGTGGCGACCGGGTCGTACCAGACGGTGCTCATCGCGGCCGCGAGGCGGCGCGGGATGGCGACGTGGTCGCAGCTCGCGATGTACGCGAAGCCGGAGCGGTCGGCGGTGCGCGCGATCTCGGCGAGGTCGTCCGGACCGGCGTCGGCCTCCCAGGGCTCGGCGTAGAGGGTGCTCTGGGACTGGACGGGGAGCTGCATCCCGTACCGGAGACTCACCTGGTACCCCCCGCCCACAGCCCGTCCTCCGTCAGCCCCAGCAGCTCGATGGCGTTGCGCCGTACGATCCGGTCGACCACGTCCGGGTCCAGGTGCCCCATCTGGGACTCGCCGACCTGGCGGGACTCGGGCCAGGTGGAGTCGGAGTGGGGGTAGTCGGTCTCGTACAGGACGTTGCCGACCCCGATGGCGTCGAGGTTGCGGAGCCCGAAGGCGTCGTCGAAGAAGCAGCCGTACACGTGGTCGGCGAACAGCTCGGACGGCGGGCGGTGGACCTTGTCGGCCACACCGCCCCAGGCGCGGTTCTCCTCCCAGACCACGTCCGCGCGCTCCAGGATGTACGGGATCCAGCCGATCTGGCCCTCCGCGTACATCACCCTGAGGTTCGGGAAGCGCTCGAACTTGCCGCTCATCAGCCAGTCGACCATCGAGAAGCAGCAGTTGGCGAAGGTGATGGTGGAGCCGACGGCGGGCGGGGCGTCGGCGGAGGTGGACGGCATCCTGCTGGACGAGCCGATGTGCATCGCGATGACCGTTCCCGTCTCGTCGCACGCGGCGAGGAACGGGTCCCAGTCGTCGGTGTGGACGGAGGGCAGGCCCAGGTGCGGGGGGATCTCGGAGAAGGCGACGGCCCGGACGCCGCGCGCGGCGTTGCGCCGTACCTCCTCGGCCGCCAGTTCGGCGTCCCAGAGGGGGATCAGGGTGAGCGGGACAAGCCGGCCCCGGGCCTCGGGACCGCACCACTCCTCCACCATCCAGTCGTTGTAGGCCCTGACCCCGAGCAGGCCCAGCTCACGGTCCTGGGCCTCCGTGAACGTCTGGCCGCAGAAGCGCGGGAAGGTGGGGAAGCACAGGGCCGACTGCACGTGGTTGACGTCCATGTCGGCGAGGCGCTCCTTGACGTCGTACGAGCCCGGGCGCATCTGCTCGTACGTGATGACCTCCAGCTTGATCTCGTCCCTGCTGTACCCGACGGCGGTGTCGAGCCGCGTGAGGGGCCGGTGCAGGTCCTCGTACACCCACCAGTCGCCGATGGGGCCGTCGTCGCCGGGGGCGCCCATGACCGGGGCGAACTTCCCGCCCAGGAAGGTCATTTCCTTCAGGGGTGCCCGGACTATGCGGGGGCCGATGTCCCGGTACTTCTTCGGCAGGCGGTCCTGCCAGACGTCCGGGGGCTCCACCGTGTGGTCGTCGACGGAGATGATCTTCGGGAAGGGGGACGGGGAGGGCTGCGGGGTCTGCTTGGTGTCCATACGGGCACGGTAGCGCCGATCTGACGCATCGTCAGCTGCCGTGCGGGGCCGATGCCGGACGTGAGCTGACGCATCGTCAGCCCTTCCTGTGCGGCAGGGTTTGCGGTCGACTTGTGTGCGAACCTGTGCGGAGAGGGTGTGTGGGGCTTGTGTCCTCCCGCGTGGCGGCCTGTGATCGGTGTCTCCCACGGCTGACGCATCCGCCGTGAACAAGGCAAACTGGCTTGGTTGTCAGGGAGACCAGGGGGCGGCGATGGACGACGTTGTACCGCGAGTGCCCGAGCAGCGCGGGCCCGAGGACGCGCGGCCGCCGGCCGTCGCGGAGTCGGCGCCGTTGCGCTTCAGCGTGCTCGGCCCGGTGCGCGCCTGGCGCGGGGCGGAGCTCCTGGCCACCGGTTCGCCACAGCAACGCGCCCTGCTGGCCGCGCTGCTGCTCCGCGAGGGCCGTACGGCCACGGCGGGCGAACTGATCGACGCGCTGTGGGGCGACGAGCCGCCGTCCCAGGCCCTGGCCGCCGTACGCACCTACGCCTCCCGGCTGCGCAAGGTCCTCTCCCCCGGCGTGCTGGTCAGTGAGTCGGGCGGCTACGCCATCCGGCTCGCCGACCAGCACGCCGGGTCCGGCACGAGCGGCTCCCTGGACCTGGCGCTGGCCCAGGAGCTGGCGGCCGACGCGGAGAAGGCGAAGGCGGCGGGCGACCTGTGCCACGCCCGCGCCCTGCTGAACAAGGCCCTGAGCCTGTGGGACGGGGAGGTCCTGGCGAGCGTCCCCGGCCCGTACGCGGAGACGCAGCGGGCCCGGCTCGACGAGTGGCGGCTGCAGCTCGTCGAGAGCCGCACGGACATGGACCTCGAACAGGGCTGCCACGCGGAGGCGGTCTCGGAGCTGACGGCCCTGACGGCGGCGTACCCGCTGCGGGAGCGGTTGCGCGAGCTGCTGATGCTGGCGCTGTACCGGAGCGGCCGCCAGGCGGAGGCCCTCGCGGTGTACGCGGACACGCGGCGCCTGCTGGCCGAGGAACTCGGGGTGGACCCGCGGCCGGGCCTCAAGGACCTCCAGCAGCGGATCCTGCGGGCGGATCCGGGCCTGGCGGCCCCCTCGGCCCCGCTGACCCCGGAGCCCGCGGCGGGACCGGTGCGGCCGGCCCAGCTGCCCGCGAGCGTCCCGGACTTCACGGGCCGGACGTCCCTCGTGGCCGAGCTGGGCGAGGTGCTGAGCGCGGCCTCCGCGGACGAGGGCCGGGTGATGGCGGTGTCGGCGCTGGCGGGGATCGGCGGTGTCGGCAAGACGACGCTGGCCGTCCATGTCGCCCACCGGGCGCGGGGGGCCTTCCCGGACGGCCAGCTGTACGTGGACCTCCAGGGAGCGGGCGCCCGGGCGGCGGAGCCGGAGACGGTGCTGGGCGCCTTCCTGCGGGCCCTGGGTACCGCGGACGAGGCGATCCCGGACTCGCTGGAGGAGCGGGCGGCGCTGTACCGCTCGGTGCTGGACGGCCGCCGGGTGCTGGTGCTCCTGGACAACGCGCGGGACGCGGCCCAGGTGCGGCCCCTGCTGCCGGGGACCGCGGGGTGCGCGGCGCTCGTCACGTCGCGGGTGCGCATGGTGGACCTGGCCGGGGCGCATCTGGTGGACCTGGACGTGCTGTCCCCGGACGAGGCGCTCCTGCTGTTCACGAGGATCGTGGGCGAGGAGCGGGTCGCCGCGGAGCGGGAGGCGGCGCTCGACGTCGTGGCGGCCTGCGGTTTCCTGCCGCTGGCGATCCGCATCGCCGCGTCCCGGCTGGCGGCGCGGAGGACGTGGACGGTGTCGGTGCTCGCGGCGAAGCTCGCGGACGAGCGGCGCCGGCTGGACGAGCTCCAGGCCGGGGACCTGGCCGTGAAGGCCACCTTCGAGCTGGGGTACGGGCAGCTGGAGCCGGCCCAGGCCCGCGCCTTCCGGCTGCTCGGCCTGGCCGACGGCCCGGACATCTCGCTGGCCGCCGCGGCCGCCGTACTGGACCTTTCGGTGGACGCGACCGAGGACCTCCTGGAGGCCCTGGTCGACACGTCGCTGCTGGAGTCGGCGGCGCCGGGACGCTACCGGTTCCACGACTTGGTACGGCTCTACGCGCGTGCGTGCGCCGAACGGGACGAGCATCCGCCGGCCGAGCGGGACGCGGCGCTGTCGCGGCTGCTGGACTTCTATCTGGCCACGGCGGCGGGGGTGTACGCGATCGAGCGGCCGGGGGACCGGCTGGTGGACCACCTGGAGCCGACCCGGTACGCGGGGCTGCGCTTCACTGAGGGAGCCCGTGCCCTGGACTGGCTGTACACGGAGGCGGCCTGCCTGCTGGCCTGCGTACGGCAGTCCGTGGGCGGGGACCGGCTGCGGGGCGGGGTCGATCTCCTCTGGGCGGCCAAGGACCTCACCGAGTCCGGGGCCAACTCCCACCAGTACGAGACGACCGCC